>JBCBLF010000132.1:0-12545 GCA_038520475.1 Cyanobacteria bacterium J06627_8 | reverse complement strand
GCAAATGATGATGATACGGTTCCATGTATCCATCAGGAGCTGCATTGGATTCCAGATGTGCTGGCGGCAAATAAGCCATTCCTCGGAATCTGTCTGGGTGCTCAGCTTTTAGCGCGAGTTCTAGGGGCGACGGTTGCACCCCATCGCGATCGCAAAGTTGAAATTGGCTATTTCCCAATTGATTTGACCGAAGAAGGACAGGATTGCTTCCAAGGGCTTACCCATGTCTATCATTGGCATCGAGAAGGATTTGAGATGCCCTGCACAGCGACGTTGTTGGCGCAGGGAGTCACATTTCCAAATCAGGCATTTCAATGGGGGCAACACACCTATGGGTTGCAATTTCATCCAGAAATCACTGCCAGCATGATTCAGAAATGGACAACGAAGGCGGCTGACCATCTGACTCTACCCGGAGCACAACCGCTCAACAGCCATTTTTACGATCATCAGCAACATGCATCGAGTGTCGAAAGCTGGCTCAATCGATTTTTAGATCAATGGCTATCACCCTTTGAAGTTAAAGGTTGAGTTTGTCAGGACTTACGCACTTCATACGGTGTCCTGAATAGTTGGAACGGTTTTTCGCGGGTGCAACCTGCGAAAAACCGTTCAACTGTTTGAGCCCTATATGTGATGAGACGATTGCCAAGTCGTGACGGTCGGCCCTCGATATTCACTTTAGAGAGAAAGAAAAAGTCAGAAGGACAGTTGTATCGCAATGTGCAACGGTATTAAGTGCTGCAGAGGTGGTGTAAGGGTTCATCGCGCCCTAAGTCAGCATGTTTCATCAATGCGCACAGTACTGTACAAGATGGCGATCGCCGCATTTGTCCGTTGAAAGAGCGTCTCTAGTTAGAACGATTTTTGGAAAACGCGCTAGGGTCGGCATAGGCACCACGATGGCTCCGCATCTTGCATCTTCGTGGAGTTGAATGAGATATTTTTCTGCGAAATGGATATATTAAACAACGAGCAGAATGCAGGAATCCAATAGAATGCATCAACAGAGTTCATGCATAAGGGGGCTTTTATCCCAATTCAAGCGCGTTGAAGAATTGATTCAATCACAGCCGTATTTAAGCTTGATGTGTCACATAAACTCACAGATGAGGGTTCTCTGTTAAAGAGTCTCACGGTTTTACCTAAAGCATTCCATCTCAAATTAGATTCACGATAGAGTGGATAACATCCAAAGATAGTTCATATTTACTATAACGGGAACACGAAATTCATGGCTAAGCAGCTCAACATCATGTCGTCAGGTCAGATTGTTTCGACTGCGCTTCATTCTGAGGTGCAACGGTCTTACCTCGAATACGCCATGAGCGTCATTGTGGGACGGGCGCTGCCAGATGTGCGTGACGGGCTTAAGCCTGTGCATCGACGCATCCTCTATGCCATGCATGAGTTGGGGTTGACGCCTGATCGTCCGTTTCGTAAATGTGCCCGCGTGGTGGGTGACGTTCTGGGTAAATATCATCCCCACGGAGACCAGGCCGTTTATGATGCGTTGGTTCGAATGGTTCAAGACTTTTCGAGTCGCTATCCTCTGTTGGGCGGACATGGCAACTTCGGGTCTGTTGACAACGACCCGCCCGCAGCGATGCGATACACAGAAACGCGACTTGCATCCATTAGCCATGAAGCGTTGCTCGATGAAATTGGAGAAGCAACCGTTGATTTCATCGATAACTTCGACAGCTCACAGCAGGAACCGATTGTGTTGCCTGCGCAACTCCCGATATTGCTATTGAATGGGAGTTCTGGCATTGCCGTCGGGATGGCAACGAATATTCCACCCCATAACCTAGGAGAAATTGTTGATGGTCTGATTGCGTTGATTGATAATCCAACGCTGTCGGATGAAAAGTTGTTTAAGCTCATTCCGGGGCCAGATTTTCCCACAGGTGGCGAAATTATTAGTACAAAAGGGGTTCGGGAAGCGCATCTTACTGGGCGTGGCAGTATCCCCGTTCGGGGGGTCACGCAATTTGAAGAAATTCAAACGGGACGAGGACGTCATCGCCGTCCAGCTATTGTGATTACCGAGCTGCCCTATCAGGTCAACAAGGCTGGATGTATTGAAAAAATTGCCGAATTAGTTAACCAGGGCCGAATTGAAGGCATTGTCGATATTCGAGATGAGAGCGATCGCCGAGGAATGCGGGTTGTCATTGAGCTGCGCCGAGATGCCCAGCCTGAGCGAGTGCTTGAAAAGCTCTACCGCATGACTCCGCTTCAAAGCAACTTTGGCGCTATTTTACTGGCCCTGTCGGATGGTCAACCTCGTCAGCTCTCCTTGCGAGAGATGCTCCAATCATTTCTGGCGTTTCGAGAGGAGACCCTCACCCGCCAATATCGCTATGAGCTTGAACAGCAAGAAGCTCGCCGTCATCTCGTGGAAGGGCTGCGGCTAGCCCTCGACAATCTTGATGAGGTGATCGACGTCCTACGTCATGCACCTGATGGAACAACGGCAAAAGTTGAGATGCAGGAGCAGTTTGGCGTGAGCGATCGCCAAGCGGATGCTATTTTATCAATGCCCTTGCGTCGATTGACGGGCCTCGAACGGCAAAAATTGGACACTGAGCATGAAGAATTGACCCAGCGAATCAACGCGCTAGAGCAACTCTTGGGCGATCGCCGCGAATTTTTCAAAGTGTTGAAAAAAGATCTCCGCACACTCAAAAAGAAATTTGGTGATCCTCGCCGGACGAAAATCTTGAGCGAAGACGAACGGCAACAGGAAAAAGAACGACTTGAAGAACTGGCTGCAGTCGAAGCTGCTACAGCTGAAGAAGTTGTGCTTGAATTCACTCAGCAGGGCTATGTGCGTCGCAGTTCACCCAAGTCGTTTCAACGTCGTCAAGCGAAGCATGAGTCAGAGCGATCGTCGCAACTAACTGCTATCAATGACGATGACCTCGTCACACAAGTCGAAATGGCAACTACTCACCATGAACTCTTAGTCTTTACCCGAGATGGGAAAGCCTATGGTGTGACTGTTAAAGATATTCCTCAAACCTCTCGCAACTCAAAGGGAACGCCGCTATTGATGCTGTTGCCGCCTTCCGTTCAGTCAACGGCCAATCCGGATACGATCGCAGCTCAAATTCTTCGCCCCAATGAAGAGACGGATGATGCACTCGCGCTAGTCACTCAACAGGGCAGAGTGAAACGAGTCGCATTTTCAGAATTTGCGAACTTGAGTGCCCGAGGGCTGACGGTCTTGAAACTGAAAGACGCCGACCAACTCAGCTATGTTATCCCCATTAAGCCGGGTGACCAACTAGTTGTGGCGAGTTCTGGAGGGCGGATGCTGCGATTTAATGCCGACGCTGAGCAGTTACCTGAGCTTGGACGAACTGCTCAGGGGAACATGGTGATGCGCTTGACCAAAAAGGAACAGCTTGTGGGTTGCATTGCCATCCATGGTGCTAGCGATGAGCTGCTTGTCTTAACGAATCAGGGATTTGCTAAACGGATGCGGGCGAGTGAACTTCGCCTTGGAAAGCGAGGTAATATCGGAATTCAGGCGGTTCGGTTTGTCAATAAAACCGATGTGTTATCGACAATCATTAATGCTGCACCTCACACAGTTGCTCTCATTCTGACGAGTGATGATCAGCGTGCTTACATCCCGATGGAGTCGATCAAGTCAACGAGTTCTCAGCAGGCGGGCGATCGCCTCTTCAAGCTTCAGAAAAAGGAAAAAATTGCTCAAAGCTTGATTGTTTATACCTCCGAATCAGCTACATCCGACCAGATGGATGATGGTGAAGATAATGGCGATGAGTAATGGCTGAGTTATCAACAAACCTACTCGTTTGAAGCAACGCCTGTCACACGCAACCAGCGACGTAGCAGTCCTGACACAACAGCTGGCATTTCCAAATGCGGCAAGACTCCTGTGTTGGGGATGTCATAAAACGCAGTTACGGCCTCCCGGTTTAGATCAGCCAGTCGATGTCCCAACGTGGGTGTATTAAACCGAGATTTTTCTCCCCATAGAAATGCTGTGGGTGTGGTGAGTTGTCCGATATAGCGTGACAGATCGAAGAATAGCGCTCCTTTTAGTGACGAAAGCGCTGAATATTCGGCGTTGGGTTGGAGGGCAGACGCCAAGTATGCGGCAACCATTTCATCGGTGATGCGAGAAGCATCAGCAAATAAAAATTGTTGAAGGAAGTTTCTCACCGCGAATTCATTGGCCGCACCGACGGCGTAAATCAGGCGATCGAGCAACGGGGTTCCGGCCAGTTGAGCCGCCACACTCCGTTGATAATCCACACCGAAGTCAGCATAGCCCGAAGGACAGACGAGAAACAGCGATCGCACTTTGTCGGGATGGGCGATCGCGAGCCGAATGGCAAACCCTCCTGTGAGTGAGGTGGCGACGAGCGTTGCAGGTTGATCATACTGAGCTAACAATTCGACGATGACCGTGCTGTAATCATCAAATGTGTAGTCTTTGGGTGGGTGAGCAGATTGCCCCCACCCGATCAAATCGGGCGCAACAACTCGATAATCAGCGGCAAATGCCGGGTAAACTTTCGACCATTCGTAAGCCGATGATCCGCCTCCAAGGCTGTGCAGAAACACCAGCAACGGAGCGTTTTGTGGCTGTGTGTCGGGGGCAAACCACAGCGGTTCGGTTGGTGTGTAGTAGACCATGACTCCAAGCGATGTCGTCAAGACGTTTTGCTTAAAGCCAGGGGGCTGAAACTGTTGCATGGTGGATTCCTAATGGGGGTTTAATCCGAAAGATTGATGGGGCAGCATCCATCGCGCTGTGCTCATCGATTAAGGTGAGTCGTGTGAGATGCAACGCATCCCACACGATCGTTTCTGGGCGTCATGTATTGGCACACTTGCATAGGATGTTTAACCATAAGGTGTTCAACATGAATCTTTAATCATCAAGCGTGCCAAAATACAGCATACTCAAATGAACCGTGCTATACCTGACCTCAATTGCGTTCCTCACGATTTTTTACGAAACGATCGGATGGATGGCACAATTGTTAGGTCAATGAATCGTATCGCTGGTTACAAACGGCGATGAGTGGGCGGTGATAGAAACGGTGAGGCTGCAAGGCCCGTGGAACCGTGAAGGATGTAGAGAGTATTGCAACATATGAAAAAGGTAGAAGCCATTATTCGTCCGTTCAAACTTGACGAAGTCAAAATTGCGTTAGTCAACGCAGGAATTGTCGGGATGACGGTATCAGAGGTACGTGGGTTTGGACGACAGAAAGGGCAAACTGAGCGGTATCGCGGTTCGGAATATACGGTTGAGTTTTTGCAAAAGCTGAAAGTTGAAATCGTTGTCGAAGACGATCAGGCAGACATGGTCGTTGACAAAATTATTGCAGCTGCACGAACTGGCGAAATCGGAGACGGGAAAATCTTTGTTAGTCCAGTCAATGAGATTATTCGCATCCGAACGGGTGAAAAGAACATGGAAGCCATGTAGTAGGTCGGACATTCTTGCATGTCATGAACAGACAAGAGGAAACGTCATAGAATTCAGGACCTGGCAAACCGGCATGGATGGCTGATATCAGGTGCTTTTTTCTAAGGTCTTCTTTTTTCTAAGGCCGGTACCTTATTTTGCTGTTTTCATGCTAGCGAATACACAGACTGCGGCCCATAAAAAAGCAGCTGACCCTAGTGTTGCTCCTAATCCACTGGATAGCTCAATGCCCTGACTGATAGCCATCCCATAGAGGCTCATTGCAACGGCTCCACCACTGAAATAGAGTCCTGTGCCTAGACCGGCTTTTTGAGCAGGCACCATCGATAATGCAAACGGAATCGTCGTGTTGGATACCACGCTGAAGCACGTTCCAATGGCGATCGCAATTCCAAATGCGATCGCTGGATAGGTGCTGTTGAGCATGAACATCGTGAGGATGGTCATCAACCCAAGCCCACCCGCCATCGATAGACGGGTACCGACTTTCGTCACAAGCTTGCCCATGGGGATGGCTGTTAAGGCCAGCGAAAGAAACACAGTGCCGAGTACGAGGTTAGTATTGGTGTCTGGAATTTGTTCAGATAGGATTCTAGGCAATGTTTGCATCATGAGGCGAAAGCCCAGCGCTACGCCCATTCCGGTACCAAAAATCAAAGCAAGTCGGTTGATGGCAACCGTGTTTATGGGAGTAGCAGAGATCGCGTTCGCTGTTTTAACAGTGCGCTTTTCCACATTAACCTGAGATTCGTCAGCAATCTGACGATTGGGACCAGCAGCTCGTAACGCAAATGCTGCTGCCAGTAATGAGAACGAGCCGATGAAAAACGTAAACAGTGGCCCTAGTCGCAAGATAAACGAACCCGTCAGCGGTGCTAGTGCCCCTGCTAGTCCGCCCACTAGTGTCAGAATGCTAGCTGCTTGCGGGAGCTGAGTGCGAAATGCATATCGACCCAACAACGATAGTGCTGGACTACGAAACAGCGTCATGGCGATCGCCCAGGCGACCATCATGCTTGGGAGAAGCCATCGCATTCCACCTGAGGGGCCGCCAAATACCAGCACCACCGGGATGCCTAAAAAGCAAGCGGACGAGAGAATCATCCCCATGGCAATAAATGGAAACCGAGTGCCGATTTGGTGCTGCAAGCGGTCAGAAAAGTTTCCCATCAGAGGCTCGATGACAGCGGCTAAGATGTTTTCAAGCGCTAACAAGACAACAGCAAAGGTCTCTGAAAAGCCAAACTGAGTGAGTAACCGAACGAGATATAGATTGTAGATAACCCAGGTGAGTGCGATCGCCCCTTGTACGAGCGACAGTCCCCAGACCTGAACCCACAAGATTCGCTGTGTAGAGGATGGAGTAGTGTTCATAAGGCACGATCTCCTGAGTCAGCATCCGGATCTCTGAAAAAGCTTTCCAGCTGTGGGTGAAACCGTGGATGGAGTAAAGACTGAACGGGGCGATCGCCATCAAGATGTTCATCAATGATGGCCAAGACGTCATCAGGCTTGACCCGGCAGTACCATGTTTGATCAGGCATCACGCGAACGGTTGGTCCTGAGCTGCACTGCCCTGTGCACTCACATTCCGTCACAAATACAGAAGCCATCTCACTGGTGCTAGAACGCAACGTATCGAGTACCGCACATGCTCCGTTACGTTGACATGAACGCCCTTGGCAAACCAGAACACACCGTCGTTGCACAGTCATGGGCACATATCTTTCGTCAACATCACCGTATCTATTCTTAGGTTTCCCGAATTGAATACAAAAGACAAGCTAGGCATTGCTTTGCAGAGCAAAAAACAATTGGTTTTACTTGAGCTCGTAGCGCTATGACTACCATACCCAGTTAGTTATCCTTTCACAAAAATGCACGAGATTCAGCAGACTTGTATAGATTCTGACATGCTCAACCCTCCATCTATACAGCCAGCGTCGTGTGCAACCACGTTGCATGGAGAGTTGCATGGGTTATGAGGCCAAGGCACTCTATGACACCGTGCTTAATGAATTGGCATCATAAGCATCGCTATACAACAAAGTGGGGCTGAGGTGTGTCGAAGCACGTTAAAATATCTCACGACTGTGTTTCCAAGGAGTAAGTTTTGCGAAATCAACAGGTCCAGAGCCTTTCATCCGTTTTGACATCACTGATAGTCTTCGCTGTGATTATTGTGGTGTTAAATGCTTACGTCGTGATCAATCCTGGACAAGCCGGTGTGATCAGCATCTTCGGAAAAGCGCGAGAAGGAGCATTACTCGAAGGTATTCATATCAAACCTCCCTTAATCTCAGCGGTTGACGTGTATGATGTAACCGTTCAAAAGTTTGAGGTTCCTGCGGAGAGTTCCACTCGCGACCTCCAGAACTTGAAAGCTAGTTTCGCAATTAACTTTCGATTAGACCCTACCCGCGTGGTCGAAATTCGACGAACGCAAGGGACGCTCGGTAACCTCGTCTCTAAAATCATTGCTCCTCAGACTCAAGAATCCTTCAAAATTGCAGCTGCTCAACGAACGATTGAAGAATCAATTACTAAGCGAACTGAGCTGAAGAAAGACTTTGATTCGGCGTTAACGACGCGATTGGAAAAGTACGGCATCCTTGTGCTTGACACGAGCATCATTGATCTAAATTTCTCGAAAGAGTTTGCGAAATCGGTTGAAGACAAACAAATTGCTGAGCAGCGTGCGCGAAGAGCCGTATATATTGCCCAGGAAGCTGCCCAGGAAGCTCAAGCTGAAATCAACCGTGCGAAGGGTAAAGCAGAAGCCCAGCGCTTGCTCGCAGAAACGCTCAAGGCTCAAGGCGGTAACTTAGTTTTACAAAAAGAGGCTATTGAAGCCTGGAAGAAAGGTGGAGCCCAAATGCCTGAAGTGTTGGTCATGTCAGGGCCAGAGTCAGCAAGCGTTCCCTTCTTGTTTAATCCACGGCAATTGGAAGAGTAATCATCGCAATTTTTCTCTATCGAGGTATACACCTGCATTAGCTACAGAAGCATGGCAGTGTAGCACGACGCCACACTGCTATGCTTCATAAATGCGTACAACGCTTGAAACCTAGTTGATCAATAGGGGGGGACTGTGGCGCAGTCCCCCCCTATTGATCAACTAGAACGAGACAGTGCACAATCTTGCAAATGAGATCGTCTGTGACTATCGAGTCATTGTGCCTTAGTGCGTACGCTTGCCCGTGAGCTTATCTCGAAGGTGCTTGATGCGATCGCGATATTTTGCGGCCTCCTCAAACTCCATCTTTTTAGCCGCTTCTTTCATCTGGGCCTCTAGCTGCACAATCAGATCGGGAATGTTTTCTAGTGATAGATCATCAGCTTGTTCATACGCTTCGTCTAGCTCCTGTGCATTCAGGCGGCGAGAGACCTCCAAGAACGCCAAGATTGAGTTTTTAACCTTTCGCTTAGAAATAGGCTGGGGTTCAATGCCGTGCTTTTCGTTATACGCCTGTTGAATCGCTCGTCGGCGCTCTGTTTCTTGAATGGCCCGCTCCATGCTGTCTGTCATATTGTCGGCATAAAGAATGGCTTGACCGCGAATATGTCGAGCAGCCCGTCCAATCGTCTGAATGAGCGATCGCTCTGCTCGGAGAAATCCTTCCTTATCCGCATCCAAAATCGCGACGAGCGATACTTCTGGTAAGTCGAGCCCTTCTCGGAGCAAGTTGACGCCGACCAAAACATCAAACTGACCATCTCTGAGATCTTGAAGAATTTCAATTCGTTCGATGGAATCAATTTCCGAATGGAGATAGCGCACCCGAATCGCGTGTTCCTGTAGATATTCGGTTAGGTCTTCTGCCATTCGCTTGGTCAGCGTTGTAACCAGGGTTCGCTCTTGGCGACTGATTCTTTCTCGAACCTCGCCGAGTAAATCATCAATTTGTCCTGTCGTCGGACGGACAAATAGTTCTGGATCTAAGACTCCCGTTGGACGAATGACTTGCTCAGCCACTCGCCCTGTGCCTAACTTGTAGACACGGCGCTGCTTTTTCTTATCAGCGATGTCATCGAACTCAGAGTCTGATTGTTCCAGCTCCCACGTTCCTGGTGTTGCGGATACAAAGACACATTGATTCACCTTATTCCAAAACTCCTCAGCCTTGAGGGGGCGATTGTCAGCTGCACTCGGTAAGCGAAATCCGTGGTCGATTAGCGTCACCTTGCGGGCGTGGTCTCCGTTGTACATGCCTTGAAGCTGCGGAATCGACACATGGGACTCGTCAATGACAAGCAGCCAATCCTTTGGAAAATAATCAATCAAACATTCTGGAGGAGACCCGGCTTCGCGTCCGGCAAGATGACGCGCATAGTTTTCAACGCCGTTGCAGTACCCAAGTTCTCGAAGCATCTCCAAGTCATAGCGGGTACGCTGTTCAAGCCTTTGAGCTTCAAGTAACTTGTTTTCGCTTTCAAGTAGCGTAATTTGCTCTTTTAGCTCATCTTCAATCGCTTGACATGCGGTTTCGAGCCGCTCCTCAGGCGTGACAAAGTGCTTCGCAGGGTAGATGTTGATGCCTTCTAAACTCTGAATGGTTTCTCCAGTCAGCGGATCGACGTAGCGAATGGCATCAATTTCGTCACCAAAAAACTCAATGCGAATGATGCGGTCTTCATAGGCCGGGCCAATTTCAAGCACATCGCCTTTGACTCGAAATCGACCCCGACTCAAATCGATGTCGTTCCGGTCATATTGAATCGAGGCCAAGTCTCGCAGAATCTGACGCTGATTGACTTCTTCACCCACTCGAAACGGAACAGATGCTTTGAGATATTCAGACGGAATGCCCAAGCCATAGATGCAGCTCACAGAGGCGACAACGATGACGTCTTTTCGCTCAAACAGCGATCGCGTTGCAGAGTGACGCAGCATGTCAATCTCATCGTTGATTGAGGCTGTCTTTGCGATATACGTATCGGTTACTGGCACATAGGCTTCTGGCTGATAGTAGTCGTAATAGCTAATGAAGTATTCGACTGCATTGTCTGGGAAAAATTCACGTAGCTCATTACATAGCTGGGCAGCCAGGGTTTTATTGTGAGCGAGGACTAGTGTCGGCTTCCCAATTTTCTCAATGACCCGTGCCATGGTGTGGGTCTTTCCAGTTCCGGTTGCACCTAGCAGCGTTTGAAACAGATGGCCATTTTTGAGATATTTCACAAGCTGGGCGATCGCCTTGGGTTGATCGCCAGTGGGTTCAAACGGAGCTTCAACTTTGAACTTTGCCATAGTGCTTGATGACGCCAACGCCGAGATATCTCTTTACATGATGACTGATTTCATCAAAATTAGTTGTTCAAATTTTCTGGCTAGGATGCGCTGCGTCGTTGGGGTCCACAACCTCTTAACTAACCCGGTCCCTGTGTCTGAGTATGGCTAGAATTCGTTCACTTGGAGGATGCTTTAGCAACAATTTGAGGATTCTCCGGGTCGGACATGGTATCGCCAGCAATAATTTTCAATAGTGTTTCACGCAGAAGACAAGGCACAATGGGACTAGCTCTTGAATCGTTGGGGCCATAACTTATGTAACGATGGCGACGGGTGCCTCTTCATTCAAACGGATTGTACGATTCACTCTTGAAGGACAGTAGTGTCTTATGACGCCAGATGAGGTGTTGGCCCTTGCCCGAAAAGGGAATCCCAAGGTGCTCTCTGCTATCTTAAACCGCTCGACCCAATCTCACGGCATCTCAGTGCGAGTTGCTCAAAAGCACGACGACCTCCATATTCTTTTAGAGGGTGCTGTCATCAACCGTTCTGATGTGTTAGCCACGTTTATTCAAGAAAGTCTTCAGAAGCTTAAAGTAGACCCAGCCTATGGCGTGATTGTCTACGGACGACAGCAGGGGAAACGCTCAGTCGCTTGGAGTCATGCGCTTGACTTAAAGAAACTGTCTGCTGGGATTGAGAAAAATGGTTCTGAACACGTCAAACCCGTCGAATCTAAGATGATTGGACCGACTCAACCGCAGGTTCAATCTGTTGAATCACACGAAGGAGAAATCGAAGGAAAATCGGTAGAATCACATGGGCGATCGCCTCATCCCCTTGACGATAGCGCTGCTCTTGAGACAATGACAACTGAGGATCATGCTGTTTCATCTCGTCTTGAACGCTCGATGACTAACCAATCAACGGATCAATTTACGTCTTCATCTCCATTGTCTACCCCCACGGATGGCATCAACGAAGCATCTGCCGATGCTCCTTCTGATGCCTCATCGTTGCAGCAATCCCATGCTGACGAACCCCAAGAATCAGTCTCAGCGCCTGCTCCAGAGCAGGATGCCGCTCAGCCGACATCAGCTCCTTCCCCTGAGCCAACGACCATGTCTAGCATGGTCTCCCCTCCTGGACCGTCGCCAGCCTTTCAAGAACCGGCACCATTTGTAGACCCTCAACAACCTCCAGTTGATCCTGCGCTAACGGATGTCTCACTGTTTGATGAGCAGCCCGAAGATGCAGAAGAGGAATCATTTGACTTCCAAGCGGTGATGCAGCGGCCCGAGGCGCTCGTCATTGTTATCTTTGCCATCGTTTTGTATATCTGGCAGCTGTACACAACGCTCGCTCAAGCTGCTGCCCCAGAAGGATCGGTTTCCGGGCAAGAGCTTGCGACTCGACTCGGCGTTAGCAGCAGCACCATTAGTCGTCGAAAACTTCAGCCTGATTTCTCAACATGGGCTGCAAGCGTAGACCCTGACGGAATTGCTTGGTCCTATGATGACGGCATGTTTTTCCCTCAAATGCCTGATTTTGAATAGTCGTTGACCTTCAGCTGTCATCGTGTGTGATGGTGACCAGCCACCATGACCCATTTATCCTTCCCTCACAATACAGCCAAGCGTGTTCCGCCCCTGGAGAATGGCGATCGCCTATCTCGTCAGGAATTTGAGCGCTGCTACGAAGCGACACCGCATATCAACAAAGCTGAATTGATCGAGGGAACGGTCTACATGGCGCGGCTGCTCTCCGGTTTCAAAATCATGGCCAGCCTCATGCAGACTTGATTGTTTGGTTAGGTATGTATAAGGTCGTAAC
>JBCBLF010000131.1:0-12629 GCA_038520475.1 Cyanobacteria bacterium J06627_8 | reverse complement strand
CTCGGGTTCCAATTCCACCTCCTAATCGAGACATGTCTCGCCCGCGACCAATCAACCGAGGCATCAGGTATTCAAGTTGCGCCAGCTCGACTTGTAGTTTTCCGGCCCGGGATTGAGCGCGCTGCGCAAAGATATCCAGAATGACCTCTGTTCGGTCAACAATGCGAATTCCGATACGGGCTTCGAGATTACGAACCTGAGCAGGAGAGAGGTCATGGTCAAAGACAATCAGATTGGCCCCGAGATGTTGAACCGCTAAGGCTACTTCTTGCACCTTTCCTTCACCGATGACTGTTTGGGGATGCAGCGATGATCGCTTTTGATGCATCGTGTCCGCTACGGTTCCGCCAGCGGTTTCAACGAGTCGAGCCACTTCAGAGACGCGATCGCCAAATTGACTGGCACTGAATGCCTTTGTCATGACACCGACAATTAAGACACAGTCATGGTCTTTATCGACTTGCTGAGCAACAAATTCCCGTCGAAATTCTTCTTCAAGGCCATCAACAAGATCAGCAAAATCCTGCTGACTCAATGCATCGACGCTCAACGCAGGAGAGACAGTCCATCCTGGTTCGGGATCGGGCGTCAGATGAGTGAGATAGGCCTGATAGATGTAGCCTGATGCCTTTCCTCCTCGCGTCTGGCGCCCTTTGTCTGACAGGGTGAGAACAACCAGCGCATCCAGGCGCTGAATGGCCATTGCCGTCAGCGATGACTGGAGCGGAGATCCGGTATCCAATTGTGTTGAAATACAGCGAATACCAGACAAGCGCTCGGCTCCGTATCGAGGTAGCTCAAGTGGTGGAATTTTTGTCTTTTGCGGAGTTCCGACACCGACTCGAATGACATGCCCACGGCGATTGATGTAAGCACAAATGGGTTGATTGAGGTCTTGGCTAACAGCCGCAAGTCGCTGGGCAAATTCAGGTGTTGTGATGCGATCGCCCGGAATCCGCTGATGATAAATGCGCTTGAGTTGCTTAATTTGGCTTGGCTTCAGACCCTTGAGGTCACCATGAATCGTTTCGATAGGCGGTAGCCCAAGCTGCTCTGGGCTTAGAACTCTACTTTCGTCATTGTAGCGATCGCTCTCTTGAATGGAAAGAAACGGTAATCATCTGAAGGAAAGAACCATGGTCAAATCAACCTAAACGGCCAACATGTCATAGACACTTCTTGGCAATCTTCTGACATCTCCCCAAAGTCTTACGTCTATCACAAAGGTATGTAGGGATGCGAGTGCACGTTGCGTACTCGCATCCCCAGATCCTCCATAGTCATAAACTTTGCCAAGTCTTGTCAGAGACATCAATGCTTGTTTCCTGGTTCATCTTGGGAATTGTCGTAATGTAGATGGTGAGCCAGTAATCTGAACGTGAGCAAACCGTCGCACAACAAGGGCATCAATCATCATTACTATGGCTGAAGCAAAAACATTGATTCAACTCAGATGGGAAGATCCTGATACGGGCATGATGAAGGAACCGGTTCTTCAGGTTCCTGTTGCAGTCGGACGTGAAGCTCCACAAATGCCTGAACAGTGGGGAGGGGTTTCAGTCACCAAATTAGAGCTGCCCCATAAACAAGTTTCGCGATTTCACGCCTTGATAACGACGATAAACGAGCAGTTTTACATCATCGACAAAAGTGCAAACGGAACCTTTTTGAACGGTCGTTTGATTCAACAGGATGGTCAGCCATTTAGTAGTAAGGACACGCTCCGCATTGGGCCATACAAAATTACAGCGGCGATCGCCCGCGAAGGATTTACCAACTCAACGGAGTTAAATCTTGACTACAGCCCAGTAGCATCCAGTTCGTCTGGCATTCCCAAAAATGCAGTCCTTGTCTGGGGAATTGGCATCGTTGTGTTGTTGCTCATGGGAGTTGGATCTTGGAAGTTGGCTCAAACGCTTCTTGAACAGTCACGGCCTCAGATCGAATTGGATTCGTTTGTGGATCAACACATGCGGTATGGATAATCACCCCCAACTGAAACGACGCTTCTTCCGATGGCGCAATCATCCCAGTCGAAGCACTGAACTCGCCTCGATACGGCTACCTCATGCGTTTCATTGGGGACTAGTGATGGTTTCATTGCGGCGATCGCTCAAGCAATTCGTGTGGATGTTGCTCTTTTGCGTCGCTCTTGTGGTGACCGTAATGCCCCATGCGGTTCATGGGCAGTCCTTAGACATTGACGGTGTGCGGCAGGCTCCGGTCGTTATCGACGGCAACGTCAGGTTTCAGGTGAGAGATGCAGGTGCTCTAACCGCACCTGAGCGAGCCGAGCAAATCAATCAGAAACTGAGTCAAGAACTGCGATCGCCTCGTCTTGCTGAGATTTTCGTGGTTCAAAAAGATAGCTTGGTCTATCTGCAAAGCCGACACACAGATGAGATTTTAGCCACGATTACTGAATCCGATGTTTTGTTGTCGAGGCGTAAGCCGTTTGAACAGGCAAGGATATTGGCAACAACCCTACAGACGGCGTTGCGGCAAGGACAACTGGAACGTCGTCCTAGCTATTTGAGACAAGCTGCCGTTTACAGTGGCTTAGTGCTTTTGGGGGCGATCGCCATTCACCTGGGACTTCATTTCTTCGGAAAATTTGGGAATCGTCGATTGAGTCGCTGGCTTGACAATCAGTCGAATCCGCTCATTAACTGGGAGCGATCGCTGAAGCTATTCTGGCAGCTTGGACTACTCGGTATTCAAGCTGGCGTATGGATTAACGTTATCTATACGGTGACAGATATTTTTCCTCAAGCCCGAGGATGGCGATATCAGTTTGCAACGGCTCGGGTCATTGACTTGGGGAGTCGTGATTACTCAGCCTTAGACCTACTCTTCTTCTGCTTATCAGCGATCGCATTTTGGCTGGTGGTCAGCCTCATTGCCCGAATTTTTCGATTCTATGTTTTGAACCAAACTGGTCTCGAACAGCGGGCCCAAGACATCTTGGGCGTGTTCGTGCAATATGCCTTAATTTTTCTCGGCGGCGTTGTCCTTTTGCAGATTTGGGACATTGACATGAGTTCCCTAACCATCCTGGCCAGTGTGTTGGGTGTCGGTTTGGGTTTTGGAGTTCAAAACATTACGAACAATTTTATTAGCGGCTTCATCATTACTCTCGAACGTCCTGTTCAGGTGGGTGATTTCATCAACGTTGGAGAACTGGTGGGCACGGTTGAGCGCGTTGGTGCTCGGAGCACAGAGATTCGAACGCTAGATCAGGTCACGATTATCGTGCCAAATTCTCGCTTTCTTGAAAACGAGGTGATTAACTGGAGCCACGGCAATCCTGTTTCTCGTCTTCATTTGCCTGTGGGGGTAGCCTATGGTTCACGCATCGATAAGGTCAAAGTAGCGCTATTGGAAGCCGTTCGACGTCACCCTGATGTGCTGCTTACGCCTAAGCCAGAGGTGTGGTTCCAAGGCTTTGGCGAGAGTGCAATGCAGTTTGACATTCTTGTGTGGACTGGAGAACCTCGCAACCAATTCAGAGTCAAGAGCGATTTGTATTACCGAATCGAGGCGAGCTTGCATCGCCATGACGTCGCCATCCCTTTTCCTCAGCGGGATCTGCATGTGCGATCGCCTCAGCTTAATGAGCTACTAGCCGTCCTTCAACATCGTTTTGATAGCGGAAACTCGATTCCATCCGACGCCGCATTAGACACTCAATCAGCAGGAACTAGTTCACAATCACAATCACTAGCTGTCGATGATTTATCAGCTCGCGATTCGAATTCTCCAAATGGACAAACCCAGCCGATGGATGAACCGTCGACAGATATCAATGGTTCGACTTCAGATGTTGACGAAGCATCCTCAATCCTTCCTCATGAATCATTGCCGGCCCTTGATTTCTTAGAACGTATCGATTTCGAGGCCCTTGCTGACACAATGGCAGAAGTAGACGGTGTGCCGGTAAGCGATCGCACTTATCAGGGGCAGCTCCATCCCCTTTGCTTTACTGGGACCGATGTCGTCGAATGGCTGATTCAACAGCAGGAACATACCCGTGAAGAGGCGATTTTGATTGGTCAGGGATTGCTACAGCAAGGGTTGATTCGACCGGTTTCAGAGAGCCAGGCCTTTCGAGATGGTTATTATTTCTATCGGTTCTATCAAGACGAACAAAAACTGACGCGTGATGACGCCACAACCGAGCCTTCAACTGGATCGGAATATCGATACCTTGGGAGTTGATTTTGCAGCCTAGGTCGATTAACGTGAGTGAAGACTAACGCGGCTTCAACACAGGTTTAGGAGGAAAGGTTCGTGGCACTCATTACCACAGGGAAGGCCTTCATTAAAGAATTAGAAAAGACCGGCGCTCTTGGCGTCTACGCTCCCCTAGAAGGCGGCTATGAAGGACGCTATCAGCGACGCCTACGCAATGCTGGATATGAAGTGCTGATGCTATCCTGTCGTGGCCTAGGCGACTTAGCCGCTTATTTATTTAATGTGCATGGCATCCGTCCTCCTCACCTTGGTAAAAAAGATGTTGGAACAGATGGTGCGGTTGGCTATCGCTACTACATTCCTCCAGTGGCCGGTTATCGCCTTGAGCAAGTGTCTCCAAAATCAAAAGGTCTGATCTTGTGGCTGATAGAGGGAACAATTCTTTCACGACAAGAGCTTGAGTATTTGACTAACCTTCAAGAGACGGACAAGCGAATCAGCGTTGTGGTAGAACTCGGAGGCAATCGCGTCTTTAAGTGGATGCCGCTTGTTGATGCAATTCAAGCTGCGTAGTTTGGACGTCGCAGTTCTTAAGATGTGACGCTACGGGTTCAGGTGGGAGCAGCTCGCAGGAACCAAGATTGTCGCTGATTCATCGCCATTAATCCATGAGTTTTTCATCCGCTGAACCATCACGTGATCCGTCATTTCGAACGGATGCATCCGATCACGCACTAAGTGCTTATGATTACGACCTTCCAGAAGGTTACATCGCTCAACATCCGGTCGTTCCTAGAGATAGTTCTAAACTTCTTGCTGTTACCTCCCCAACACAGCATCAGCATCATATCTTTCGAGATTTGCCCACGTTACTTCAGCCGGGTGATCTGTTAGTTCTAAACAACACCCGTGTGATTCCTGCTCGGTTATTCGGGCGCAAATCAACGGGCAGTCCAGCGGAACTGCTACTCATCGAAGAGCTGGCTCGAAATCGTTGGTTGGCCTTGGTGAAACCAGGGCGGCGGTTGAAGCCTGGGGCAACCATTGAAATTCCCTTTCACCCAGAGCAGAACAAGGTCCAACGTGAATTACAGACCTCGACCTTAACGTCAGGCCCGACCGATACCAACATATCCACAGATAAAGACTCAGAAGAGGATGAGATTGAGGCAGAGAACCACTCGTTACAGCCTAATGAAGGTTGTGTCATTGCGACAGTTGTTGAAACAGACTCATCGATTAGTGGACGAGTGATTGAGTTTGACGTTCCACAAGGGAGAAATTTGTGGGACGTTTTGCCGAAGCTGGGTCACATCCCCCTTCCCCCCTATGTCACGAATTCTGATATCGATGGCGATCGCTATCAGACGATTTATAGTCAAAAACCAGGTGCTGTTGCGGCTCCAACCGCAGGCTTACACTTTACTCCAGAACTGCTGAGCACACTGGAGGCCGCGAGCATTCCCCATTGCTTTACGACGCTTCACGTGGGTGTTGGAACATTTCGGCCTGTTGAAGTTGAAGACATCACCGCCCATGAGATGCACCATGAATGGATTGATGTGCCCGAGGAGACGGTTTCACTGATTCGCCAGACCCAAGAGCGGAGTGGTCGTATTATTGCCGTGGGAACAACCGTGATACGCGCATTGGAAGGGGCTGCACAAAGTGGGATCTTGAAGCCGTTCAGAGGAAAAACCAACTTATTTATTTATCCAGGCTATCAATGGCAAGTGGTGGATGGACTCATCACAAACTTTCACTTACCAAAATCTAGTTTATTGATGTTAGTCAGTGCGATGATTGGCCGACAGCGGTTGCTGTCGCTTTATGAAGAGGCGATCGCCCAACAGTATCGCTTTTATTCCTTTGGGGATGCGATGGTGATTCTCCCTCAGGCTAAGGTCGCGCTGGATGAGGCTTCACGTTGAAGATCAGGCACTGGCGTTGGTGCTTGCATTGACGGCCCGGTTAGCACCTGGTTCAGTTTGCCGCTGCGATACCCTTCTAGATCGAGCGTGACGTAAATAAAACCAAAATTCTGTAACGCAGTCACGATGGCTGACAGATCATTCGCCTGAACGAAAGATTTGATTGATTCAGGAGGAAGCTCAATTCGCGCAGTGTCTCCGTCTGAGCGCACACGAAGCTGTCGAATGCCGAGAGACTTCAAGTACTGCTCAGCAAGTCCTACCCGTCGAAGCTTATGTACCGTAATTTCTTCTCCATAGGGAAACCGTGAACTCAAGCAGGGTTGAGCGGGCTTGTCCCACCAGGGCAGTCCAAGATGCTTCGAGATTTCACGAACCTCCATCTTGGTAATTCCTAGCTCAGCTAAAGGCGATCGCGCTCCTCGCTCTTTTGCGGCCTGAATACCCGGTCGATAGTCGGTTAGGTCATCGGCATTTACGCCATCGACCACATAGGGATATCCGCGACTGAGGGCAAGGGGCTTGAGTGTATCGTGAAGCTCACTCTTGCAAAAATAGCAGCGGTTGACGGGATTAGAGGTGTAGTTTGGGTTATCCATCTCATGAGTGTGAACCAGCTCATGAGAAATACCAATGGTTGCAGCCTGAATCTTAGCTTCTTCAAGGTCTGCTGGCAGTAGAGAAGGAGACTCTGCTGTGACAGCAACGGCGCGATCGCCCAGCACATCGGAGGCAACCTTTGCAACAAGAGTGCTGTCCACCCCTCCAGAATAGGCAATGAGCGCATGCTCCATGTCACTGAATAAGGCTCTCAATTCCGTTAATTTCCGCATGATGATGCTCACTTCGAAATCGCCGCTAAGATGATATGCCGTTCACGTTTTGCAGATATCGAACCAGAGCATGAAGTCCCAATCGATAGCTATCAGCTCCAAAGCCACTTAGCTGACCAATCGATACTGGGGCAATGTATGAATGATGCCGAAATGATTCTCGCTTGTAGATATTGCTGATGTGAACCTCTACAGTCGGCAGATTAACAGCGGCGATCGCATCTCGAATCGCAACACTAGTGTGGGTAAAAGCTCCAGGGTTAATCAGAATGCCGTTGTGAGTGCTGCGGGCATCGTGAATTGCGTCGATCAAAACACCCTCATGATTGGACTGCTTAAAAGACACGCTCACATCTAGCAAGGCGGCCTCAGCAATCAGCAGCTTTTCAACAGCTTCTAAAGTCAAATCCCCATATATCCCAGGTTCGCGAAAACCCAAGAGATTTAAGTTCGGTCCATTCAGAATCAGGATAGACGTCAATCTCTTTCTCGCATAACCACCGCTCGGGAAATTGGAAACTATCGACGACGCTTCTCGTCTACTGGAACAGGAATAAGTTCTGGCTCTGACTGAACATCAGGACCCAGAAGTGTATCAAGCAACTTGCGGACAACTTCCTCAACCCTTTCCAGAATTTCTTCGATAAAGTCCATTGACGGATATTCTCCCTCTACTGTACTTAAGCGGGCGAACTACATTTCACAGATTGTCGTTAAAAACGGATTTTAATCAAAACTTGCTTTTAAAGAGTGGACACTTATCTAGAATGTAATTTTGCCTATACCTCATCATAGCGGATTCACCTAAATGATCAAGATTAAGAAAAAGTTATTTACGGTTTTCTCGGTAGAGTCGCCGTAACACGTCTAACGCTGTACAAGCGCTGAGCCATCTCACCCAGTCTCGACCTCGGAATGATGCAAAGGTTCGACGGTAACTGAAAACCTGATCAGGCCCTGCAATGCCGATATAAACCAGACCCACAGGTTTCTCGTCACTTCCACCTCCAGGTCCTGCGATCCCTGTAATACTGACCCCCCAGGTACTATTCAGCAGCGTGCGAACGCCCATCGCCATTTGTTTCGCTACCGTATCGCTGACGGCTCCTTCCCTCGTCAGATCGGCTTCTTGCACATTTAGCAATTGGATTTTAACGGAGTTACTGTAAGCAATGACTCCCCCATTGAAGTATGCTGAACTTCCTGCCTGAGTCGTTAGCAGATGCCCCAACCCTCCGCCCGTGCAAGACTCAGCAACTGAGATAGTGTGGCTTGACTCAGTCAAGAATTGGGCAATGACGCTGACGAGGGTCTCGTCATCTGCTCCAAAACAATCGTCATCTGTTAATGCCCGGATTTGTTGTTCCACGGGTTCAATGAGTTGTGCGGCTTCTGCCTGAGAGGCTGCTCTAGCAGAGATGCGTAATCGAACTTCTCCTTTGCCAGCATAGGGAGCAACGGTAGGATTATCGAGGTCGAAAAAAGGCCTAACTTTATCGGCTAAGGTCGATTCAGCAATGCCCCAATATTTCAGCATCCGGCTATGAATCGTGGTTTGAGCCATGCCTTCACGTTGAAAATAGGGCACTGCCGTTTCTGCCCACATCACCTGCATTTCCTTTGGAACTCCTGGAAAGGTCATGATGGTTAAGCCCGGTCGCGCTCGCCAGATGATGCCTGGAGCACTACCAACGGGGTTAGGAAGAATGTCAGCTCCATCAGGCAGTAGGGTTTGCTTATCGTTACTCGGTGAAATCGCTTGCGATTGACGATGAGCATATCGCTGACGAAGCGCGTCCACAATTTCTGGGCGTTCGGTTAGTGGACTATCAAAAAACTCTGCGATCGCCTCGTGGGTTAGGTCATCGGGGGTTGGCCCCAAGCCACCTGTGAAAATCAAAATTTGCGATCGCTCACAGGCGATCGCAATAGCCTTTTGAATCCGTAATCGGTTATCGCCAACAGTCGTTTGGTAATAGTGCGGAATGCCAAGAAGCGCCAACTGCTGCGCGAGGAATTGTGCGTTGCTATTGAGAATATCGCCTAGCAGAAGTTCAGTGCCTATACAAATAATTTCAGCGCTTGCAGTCATTAATGGCTTACCTAATCAGAACTCATCAGTTAAGCTTGGGCATGATTTCTCACTTTCCAGATGGTGTACCCCATCAAAGCCGTTGCCGCGATCGCATAGGCAATGCCACTGGGAATATTGGCGATCGCCAGTGCCAAACTTCCCACCCAGAGGGTCAATGAATAGATAAACAACACAGTTGTTCGATGAGATAGCCCAGCTTTCAAGAGGCGATGGTGAAGGTGGCGATTATCGGCAATAAACGGAGACTTGCCTCGGCGCATACGGGCAATGATAACCGCTGACATGTCAACAATCGGGACAGCCAAAATCAGGAACGGCAGGAGTACTGCCACCGTCGTTACACTTTTTAATAGCCCAATCACACCCACACCAGCAAGGGTGAAGCCCATATAATAGGCCCCTCCATCGCCCATGAAGATTTGGGCTGGGTTGAAGTTATATCGCAAAAATCCCAGAGCCCCGCCGGCCAAGGCAGCAACAATCAGACCGGCCGCTGGCTGATTCATAAATAAACTCACAATCAACATGACGACAGCTGCAATGCCAGATACACCTGCCGCAAGACCATCTAAGCCGTCAATCCAGTTAATTGCGTTGGTCAAGCCAACAAGCCAAACGACTGTCACCAGTACACTAATCGGCTCAGGCAATTCGGTAATTCCGACAAACGGCACATTAATGAACGCAATCTGGACGCCGACCCACCACGCGCAGGCTGCGATCGTACTTTGAAGAAGCAATCGAACAATGGGTGATAGGCCAAATAAATCGTCTGCCAAGCCGATTAAGAAAAATGCCAAGCCACCAATGGTGACGCCCCAGATTTCGTATTCTTTGTGGGGGGGAAGAATTCCAAATCCGCCCAGCCCCCAGACCAACAGTAGAGCTGTCAATGAACCCAGGAAAATAGAGATGCCGCCCAATCTCACCATTGGTTTTTGGTGGACTTTCCTCGCATCGGGAACATCGACCTTTCCACTGGTTAGTCCAACAGCTTTTACCAGGGGCGTGCTGATCAGCACGACAGCAGCAGAGACGATGAATGCAAATAAGTGATAGAGCTGTGAGGACATCTCAACAACGCCAGATGATAGGGAGGTAAGAGGACTTAGATCGAATAGAAGGGCTATCTGTCAAACGGGCGATTCATCAAACTGATTCGGCGATCCCCCAAAGAAGATTGAGAACAGCAACTGCGCATTCTCTAATAGGAATCAGCACCTCTATACGCGAGTCGGCCGGGTCCAATGCTAAAACGGGGAATCCCTCAGACATGATGACGCAGTTTGAAACTGCCCATAAGAATAGCTCTAACCTGGGTCAGGGTCTAGTTTCTTATCACAAGCATACAGCCAAGCCTTTCGGCACGGATCACAAATCCAGTGAATGACGCTCATCTGCGATCGCTGCATAGGTAAGCTGACAGGTTGGTGGCGACAAGCCATCGCGTGACGAGACATTGCCCAATTTATCTGAATCAAGCAGCAGCTAATTCATTAGCTGACTCGTAACATTAGAAGACTGAGCTATGCGATGTATTGACATGAACTCAGTCAGACCAACGTCGCCGCACGAATTTCAGGAATTTATCATTCAAGAGCTGATATAGACTGAGCTTCGCGAAACTCTCCCATTAAGGCAGAAGAGGAGCAAGGAGAATCTCACGAAGCGCACCAAGGCCAATCGAAGCTTGTAGAGATCAATCTATGCCAGGACTGGAGCTACAACTTCAAGGTGTGGGTACAGCGGGAAGCGCTCACACAGTCCCCCAACTCGATTTCTGCAAGAATCCATCATAGTATCGTCAGTCGGATTTAGTAGACAGTCTGCGATGATATCGGCGATTTCCGAAAATTCGGTTGTTCCCATGCCTCGCGTTGTCATGGCTGGTGTACCCAAGCGTAGACCGCTAGTGACGAAGGGGGACTCTGGATCGAAGGGGACCGTATTCTTGTTAGCTGTAATGTTGACTGCGCTCACAAGCCGATCGGCTTCTTTCCCAGTCATCGAGATAGAGCGCAAATCGACAAGCACAAGATGATTGTCTGTCCCATTGGAGACCAGCTTAAATCCTCGCGCTTGCAGTTGAGCCGCTAACGCTTTCGCATTTTCGATCACGGCTCCGGAATAATCTTGAAACTCAGGCTTCAGCGCTTCTCCAAAGGCGACGGCTTTGCCTGCAATGACATGCTCTAAAGGACCCCCTTGACTACCCGGGAAGACCGCTTTGTCGAGCTTCTTACCCAACTCAGCATCCCTGGTCAAAATCAGGCCGCCTCGAGGACCACGTAAGGTTTTATGGGTCGTTGTTGTCACAACATCGCAGTGAGGCACTGGGTTGGGGTGGTGTCCGGTTACGACGAGTCCTGCAATGTGAGCAATGTCTGCAAGAAGATAAGCACCGACTTCATCGGCGATCGCCCGGAACTTTTCAAAATCAATCACCCGAGGATATGCCGAATACCCGCAAATAATCAGACGAGGACGATGCTCCAACACCTCGTTCCGTAACTGGTCAAAGTCAATCTGCTCTGTTTCAGGGCTGACGCCATAGTGGCAGGCTTTGAACCACTTCCCTGATACGTTAACCGGAGAGCCGTGGGTGAGGTGTCCGCCATGGGATAAATCCATTCCCATGATGGTGTCACCGGGCTGGAGCAGCGACAAGAAGACTGCGAAATTTGCCTGGGCCCCAGAGTGGGGTTGCACATTCGCATGGGCTGCACCAAAGAGCGTTTTTGCTCGGTCAATCGCCAATTGCTCGATCCCATCGACGAATTCGCACCCACCGTAATAGCGTTTTCTCGGCAAGCCCTCCGCATATTTATTGGTCAACACAGACCCTTGTGCTGCCATGACAGCTGGCGACGTAAAGTTCTCGCTGGCGATTAGTTCTAGATGGGTTCGCTGACGCTGAAGCTCTTGTTGCATCAGCCCTGCCACCTTAGAATCCGTTTGCATTAAAAAATCAAAACTAGAATGGGACACAATTCACTCCATGCAACGCAAAAGACACAAATATAAAAACAACCAAATCAAAAACTTTGTGCTTGATAGGGCTAACGCAAGTTTGCTACACCTAGCGTATGACTGGCGGGTTGCGCCTGCTGCTATCACCAGTCCTATTCAAGTCGGGGGGATTCGAGGATTCCTGTTGTTATTCAAAATTCCTGAGATGGATATTATCGCTCATATTCTTTAGATGAGCTGACCGTATCAACTTATTGTTATAGCGCTCTATGAATTGATTGAGCACGGTGATGTAGGCACAGCGGACCTCACATCATCGTACGTTTCTGTATTTAATACAGTTGCATACGGTTATGGCTCGTTCGATTGAAATTTTGATCGAAATAAAATTGAATAACTGAAGCTAGACGTGCAAACATTTGTAATATTTATTTTTATGCATGCTTCTATTGTGCGTTGCCATCTCATATTTATTGATGCCATCAACTGCTCAAACCGCCATCTGGTCATCTTTAAGCTTCTGCCGTGCCACCTAAAACAACCCGCTCGTCGAGGTCATTCATAAGGGGTGTTTCGTCAGGCTCACGGAGCATCAGACTGTTCGTC
>JBCBLF010000130.1:10989-12764 GCA_038520475.1 Cyanobacteria bacterium J06627_8 | reverse complement strand
TGCTTCGAGCGACTATCGAAGCACTTCATCTAAGGACTCTTGAGCAATATTTGTCACATCTGTGGTCTGATATTGAATCAATCCACCAAATCCTTCATCTTCCGATAGAAACGTGATGCCATTCTCGATCGGTTCGTACGTATACCCAGCGGGAAAGGCGAGTGCAAAGAGCTCGCTGTCATCACGATAAATTTGAACATCATCTGGCAGCGGCTGGCGCTCTGCGTCATCACTGGATGGTGGCAGTGTCAGCGGCTCAAGCGATTCGAGAACCGGAGGCGTGTCTAAACCTGTTGGTTGTTGGCGCTGCCGACAGGCCGTCAGTGTTGTGAGGGCGATCGCCGCTCCAATCATGGCCCATTGCTGAATCAACCGCATTGACACTGTTCTATCCTCACGTGCGCTCACAATCTTAGTCACACGCATCATCAAGCATCTGACGATGCGCCTACTTCTCCTTTATCCGGCTTGAGCAGCGGAAAGGCGATCGCATCACGGATGCTCGCGCAGTCACACAGCAGCATCACGAGTCGATCAATCCCAATGCCGAGGCCACCGGTTGGCGGCATCCCATATTCTAGGGCTGTGAGAAAATCTTCATCAACACCTTGCGCCTCAAGATCACCTGCGGCTTTACGCGCAGCCTGCTCTTCCAGGCGGTGACGTTGGTCAAGGGGGTCTGTCAACTCCGAAAAGCTGTTGGCTGTTTCTCGCCCCACAATGAACAGCTCAAACCGCTCTACTAGACCGGGTTTGCTGCGATGAGGTTTCGCTAATGGCGAAATTTCCACTGGATAATCAGTCACAAATGTGGGTTGAATGAGCGTCTCTTCTACGCGCTGTTCAAAGGCCTCATTCAAGAGCTTTCCTAAGGTCTGACAGTCAGCCGGTACGTGAATGCCTGCATCTTGAGCAGCCGTTTTCCCTGCTTCAAACGTATCGAATGCAGCGAAATTAATGCCGGTTGCGCTCTCCACTATTTCGTGCATCGTGACCCGCTTCCACGGCGGTGTCAGATCAATGGATTCCTCTTGATAGGTCACCGTCGTGGTCCCGAGGACATCCGTTGCAACATAGGCAATCAGCGTTTCCGTCAGCGCCATCATGTCATGGTAGTCTGCATAGGCTTGATACAGCTCAAGCGTTGTGAACTCAGGATTATGGCGAGTTGAGACGCCCTCATTTCGAAAAATGCGACCGAGTTCGAAGATCTTTTCGAACCCACCGACAATCAAACGCTTCAAATGCAGTTCGGTGGCGATACGGAGATAGAGCTCCATATCTAGCGTGTTGTGATACGTAATGAATGGACGGGCATCCGCGCCTCCCGCTTCAGGTTGCAGCACTGGAGTTTCAATTTCGATAAAGCCCTGCTGATCGAGATAGCGACGAATGGCAGCAGTGATTAGGGCACGACGGCGAAACGTGGTGCGCACCTCAGGATTAACGATGAGGTCAACATAGCGCTGGCGATAGCGCTTTTCAACATCGGTTAAACCATGCCACTTGTCTGGTAACGGTTGTAGGGATTTCGTTAAAACCGCATATTCGCGTACGGCAACACTCAGCTCACCCTTTTCGGTGCGACGGATTGAGCCTTTGACACCAAGAATATCGCCGACATCAGTTAATTGCTTCAGATTCGAGAATGCTTGAGGGTCGATCTCTGCCATTCCGCTTTGAATCGCTTTTTTGTCGAGATAGAGTTGAATTGAACCGCTGTCATCCTGGAGGGTAAAGAAAGCCAGCTTCCCAAAAACTCGACGCGCCATAAT
>JBCBLF010000130.1:0-10891 GCA_038520475.1 Cyanobacteria bacterium J06627_8 | reverse complement strand
CAAGATAGAGTTGAATTGAACCGCTGTCATCCTGGAGGGTAAAGAAAGCCAGCTTCCCAAAAACTCGACGCGCCATAATGCGTCCGGCGATCGCCACATCAACGTCAACGCTTTCACCAGCGGGTAGGTCGGCGTGAGCGTGCTGCAATTCCTGGGCCGAATGCGTCACACTCCATTGATAGGCATAGGGATTTAGTCCTAAGTCTCGAAGCTGGGCTGCTTTTTCGATGCGAGTGGCGCGAAAATCTTCTGAAGCCATGGGAATGACACAAATAAAAGAGAGGCGAAGTGTGGCGATTGTGCCACAAGACCTCAGCCATCATAAACCAAAACTAAACGGGCGATTAGAAGCGTTTACCTGACGACAACCAATTAATCCTGCTGGTGTGCAAACTGATAGGCTCCAACGGCTGAAAGGGCGATCGCCACCACAACCAGCACAGGGATGCTATACCAAGGAAACTGAGTCAATGGTAGGTATACCGCAGCCCGCAATCCAGTACTGACATAGGTCAGTGGCAAGCAGTAAACCAACACCTTGAGAATAAGCGGTAACGCTTGTGGATCAAAAAACGTTGCGCCTAAAAAGGACATGGGCACAATCAAGAAATTGTTGAGCAAACCAACACTTTCTAGAGACTTCACGTTGAGTCCAACGATAACGCCCAATCCGGCAAAAACTGCGCAATTCAGCACTAAAACCAACAAGAATAACGGACTCAGAAAGGTCCACTGCCCAGTCGCTAACAGCGCAATAACAATCACGGATGCAGACGTCAGTAGCCCGCGTACCACACCTGCCATCATTTTCCCGAAAAACAGCGCCAGAGGATGAACCGGCAACAGCAGAATTTCTTCGAAGGTTTTAGAGTAAAGTCGTTCGCCACAAATGGAAAACGTCGTGCCTCCGAAGCTAATCGTCATTGATGACAAGGCAACCATACCGGGCAAGATAAATTGCAAGTAGTTGTCACCCGCCGGAGGAGTGACCGCTTGATCAATCGCGCTTCCAAGCCCTAATCCAAACGCAAGGATATAAATCAACGGTGATATGAGACCGGAGGCCGCAACTTGAGGAATACGCACCCGCAAGTCGAGCCAATCACCCCAAAAAACTGTCAGGCTGTCCGATAGGATGCTGCGAAGCATCGATGCCTTAAAGGTTTGCCGAAATTCAAGCGCTGGTTGAGAGGTCACAATTAATTCGTGTCGTTAGTTAGCGTAAAAGGAGCTTCAGGTCAGCACGAAGCTTTGTCATAATTGTTGCATTTCTTTGGTTTTTGTATCAATGTCCGGTCCAGCCGGTTTTCTACTCGACCGATTCATAATGCTGTGCGCATTGATTAAGCGGGTTAATGTGGGCCGCAGCGCCGCCCACATTACTTCTGCTGTATTTCAAACAATTTCAAACTGCTTCATAAACCGATTTATAAAATTATGGGATGTCGTTTCACAGAGAGACGATTTATGCTGGTAGATATAATCAGTAGCTCAATGAACGCTACCTGCGATTAAACGACCTGATTGTCTTCGATAACACAATTTTTGCACCAGGTTAGCTTTAATAGCTCTATCGCAATGTGCTGTTGTTTGAATGGTTCATTTAAGAAGTTCAATTTATGAAGCGACGACCCCAAAGGCCACCTCAGCGACCATCGAGTTATGATGACCGCTACATGGATAACCGATATCTCGAAGCGTCTAGAGGAAATGGTTTGAACAACTCATCTGGTTCATGGTTTGACTCCAAGAAAGCTGCATTAATTGGAGCAGTGCTAATTTTGGGAATCGCGATGGGCTCCTTCTTTGGATACGCTGCGAATTTTTCGAACGAAAGCGTCGCTTCTCGGGTCGTCATTGAAGAGAGCGTTGCTAATCCAGAGATTTGTTCTCAATTTGGTGCTGGGGCGATCGCCGTTGATTTGCGGGCATTCGTAACCCTCAATCCCTTTAAGGTATTCATTTCGCAACCCTTGATGCAGCCTGGATGTGTGTTGAGAAGCAACAACTGGGAAATTTTAGAATCTCGCGGATTGCTGGCGAATGATGATATCCGCGACTGTAAACGACGGATGAATACTTTTGGATACACCGGAGACATTGAGCAATCGGGCGCCGACCCTCAAATTGCTTGTGTGTATGAGAATGACGCAGCTCGCAACCTCTTCTTAGAAAACGGCGGACGGGGAGCATCTCGTGAGAGCGATCGCTTCTAGGCCCAACGTTCATATTGAAGTCATGTGACGTGGCGATGTTTTGGATGGTGATAGACAACGTCTGTCACCATCCAAATTGTTGGTGCTCTCGAACGTTGTGGCGAGAGAGATGTGTGACCGATACCACTGTGCTAAGCGAGAACATAGCCGCTGTTGCAGGTTGTCATTTATGCTGCAACGACGTGATGTTTGGGGCGCTCGATAAGTCGGTCGAAATAAAAGCGAACACGATACACTGCGGGCAGAGGTTCGATCCTCTTCACTGCACTCTATCGATGGCTTAATCTGCGTGTACGCTTCTTTTCTTCGCCTATCGGCAGTCAATATTCTTTCGAATTTGATGGTTCCGCTTGCTGGAATCATTGATGTTGCCTTTTTAGGACACTTGTCTGATATTCGACACCTAGCGGGGGTTTCGCTAGCAACCGTCATTTTCAACTACATCTACTGGTCCTTTGGATTTTTGCGCATGGGGACGACGGGGACCACCGCTCAAGCTGTTGGTCGTCGAGACGATGCTGACCTTTGGCAAATTGGAGTACGAAACAGTCTGATTGCGATCGCCTTAGGGATGGCACTATTGGCACTTCAACATCCCCTACGAGAACTTGGGTTTTTTCTTCTGAGTGCAGAACCTGATGTCGAAGCGGCTGGACGTGCTTTTTTTAATGCAAGAATTTGGAGCGCACCGGCGACGCTGATTAATTTCGTCTTATTAGGATGGTTTCTTGGGCGATCGCATGGAGGAAAGGTCCTCACGTTATCGATTGTTGGCAACAGTGCGAATGTGGTGCTCAATTACTGGATGATTGTCCGCCTCGGCTGGGAGAGCACTGGAGCTGGATTTGCGACAACGTTGAGTGAGTACACCATGCTGGCTGTAGGCATTGGCCTCATTGCATGGGAGCGCCCGACTCAGCATCTATCCAAGATCCAGTGGATGTCCGATATCTTTTCTTGGAAACAGTTTCGCCGCGTCTTCGCCCTTAATATTGACATTATGATTCGAACACTGGCGTTGGTATCGGCGTTTAGCCTGTTCACAAATCTAAGTGCAGCCATCGGAACCACGATCCTGGCAGTTAATTCGCTCATGCTCCAGGTTGTGACTCTTGCAGCTTACTTTATTGATGGTCTTGCGTTTGCGACCGAAACGTTTGCAGGCATGATTTGCGGAGAGGGCGATCGCCGACGGCTCATTCCACTTTTGAAATTAGGCGGTGGTCTGAGTCTCGCTACCGGCCTAGTCTCAGCCGTTATATTTCTATTGCTACCGGATGTTCTCTTTGGTCTGTTGACGATTCATCAGGATGTGATTGAGACTGCGAAAGACGTGGTGATCTGGCTGTTCCCTGTTCTTGGATTTGGGGCGATCGCCTTTATTTTGGATGGATATTTCGTTGGTCTCACGCAGGGCCGCATTCTTCGTGATTCTAGTCTTATTGCCGCTGTTGGAGGATTTTTGCCCATGGCACTCTTAGCCTGGTGGCAAAAAGATCAGCATCTGTTGTGGCTGGCTCTTTCAGTATTTATGGCCATGCGCGGCATCACGCTGGGCGTCAAAGTCCCTGAGACGATGCGATCGCCACATCAGTGATCAACGGTCGATGATCCGAATCAGTTGCAGCGCCAGTATGAATGCCGGTCACCTCTAGTCCGTCACTTACTAAACAGTGATCAATAGGAATGAGAAATAGAGACGTCATCCATCCAGGGAGCGATCGATAGGTGTCTGGAGTCGGCCACGTTGGGAGAACACCAAACCCCTCCCGCGCATTTCGGAGTCCCGTTCGTCGTTCCAGCATTCGATAATAGGGTGACCACATCGCTGCGTTCAAATCACCTGCGAGAATGACTCGACCGGATACCGTCTCTAGATATTGACGAATCAAGTCAAGTTGTCGATTCCGAGAACGAAACGTCTCTGGACGAACAGGTGGGAGAGGATGCGTCGCGACTAACGTCACCGGTTGATTGTTCACAGACAGCGTGGTAACGACACTGGGAATGTTTTCAGTTCCAAAGAATTCGATTTGCGTATTTGTCAGTGGGATGGTGCTGTAAACCAACAACCCAAAATTCGAATTTTGAGTTTGTCCAGATGAATACGGAAAGATGTCTGACAGCGAATCTAGAGCTTCTTTCCAAGCCGTATTGGTTTCTATCATGACAGCAACATTGGGCTGCTCTGCCCGTATCATGCTCAGCACTTTGTCGTAGCTCGTGTTTTGGGTGTTGATATTGGCAACGAGCACTCGCAAATCGGTCTCCGCAACGGGTAAGACGCGCTTTGGTGGCACATACCAAGACACAACAGGGAGTGCTAACACAGTGCAGAGAAATAGCCCGACAATAATAAATCCCTTACGCCTCAGCAGAAGGAGTAAGCCCAGTAGCAGCAGCGATACAGCAAGATATTGAACTTGAAAATGGGAAAACAGTTCTAGGTAAATCCGCCAGCCATAGTACGACGTTCCATAAGCAATGAGACAAATCAGGGCGATCGCCCCAACCATCAAGGTTCCGGCTACGGTGCTCAAACATGTAGGCGATGACTGATTGGACATAGTGAATTTTGCAGCATTCATTCATCACTGCTCGATTCTAACCACTTGAGTCTCGTACGTTAGGACCATTTGCTTGACCCAGAGACGTTTAATAAAACACACGGCAAGCATCAGAAACATAAAGTTTTGACTAAAAAATTTGAATTCTTTAGGTATACATACACAAGACAAGATTGATTAAGTAGAACGATCAATGAACCACAGTTTTCTTATTTTGTATCCGGTTCTCTAGTCATTTTCTATCAAAAGAAAATATTTAAGTAGAAGTCAAGGTGATTAATTTTGAAATAATTAAACTAATCATTGAACTTAATGATCGGGGGTATTGCTACCAAGTTATTAAACATTTAGTAGTAAGTATTCACTGATTTAAATCATGATTAAATCTCTAGACAGATTGACAGTTCGATTAGATGGAAACTATTTATCTGATAATGAATTAGAATCTCTCAAAAGTTACTGTATTGAATACAATCTTAGAGTCGAAACATATACCTTGCTTCGACAACAGACTGACTCTTTGAAGGAAGAGGTCTTCTCGATGATGAGACCTCATTATGATCAACTAACAGAGAAAAGAATTAAATGTTGTGAATATGACATGGATTGTGTGTTGCGTTACATTGCATTGGCGATTTTGTTTGACAATGAATCCATCTTCTATGATCAACTGATTACTTGGTTGCAGACTATTTTGAGGGCATACAACGTCAGTCAATTGAGCACTTTGGAATATAGCAGACTAAAAATGATTGTTACAAATCGTTTTACTCACCCTCAAGCAGTACTCATTAATAACTATCTTGACTTTTGCATTCAAGCATTTTCTCAATCTGCATAACGGCGATCGCTATTGTTAATGGATTGAAGATTTGTTGATTTAGAGAATATTGCGACAGTCGAATTCACGACTTGAGGCTGACGTCTGTTCGGGTGGTTAAGATCTGTTCGACCTGTTGCCATAGAAATGTATCGTGCTGATAAAGAATCAGCGCATCAAGCGCAGCCTGCGCGTCTTTCGAAGCTGCCTCAGAGAGCAGCGTGAGTAAAAACTGAAGCGCGTCGTCTTGTCGAAGGCTCGCAATGGCAAGAAGTCCAATTTTCCGTAGTTCAGGATGGGTAGTGCGCTGCCACCACTCTGTCAGCAGAGGTAACGCCTCTGGCAACCGTGACTCTCCTAGCGTGAGTGCTGTTACTTCAGCGAGTTCAATTGCCTGAGGTGAATCAGATAGTTTTCGTCCGGCTGTCAGAAACCCGTCGGCTAATGCTAGGGCAGACGATGAGTCTAGTTTTAGCAGCGCGGATAAACATTCTCCCAGCACGGGTGGGACGTCGCCCACTTTCATTCGGAACCGAAGGAGTGCGACCCCAAACGAATTTTCGCTGTAGGCGATCGCCCGGGCGGCTCCAATTCGTGCCTCTTGTTCGGAATCTGCGAGTAAATCTGCCAGCTCGACCATCACATGACGGTAGTGCATTCTCACCAACCCCAAGGCACAGGTACCTCGAAGTGCAGGTGCCGTATCAACTTGCCCGCCCCAGATGGGCTCCATTTGCACATGCCGAATTCCGGCCAAGAATACGGCTTCGTCACTGTGCTCAAATCGATACAGTGCATCGGCGATCGCCTGCTTTGCCCGACAACCCGGATCAGTGTCTTTCGGTTTGACGAGGAATCGATGAAACGCAGCCACCAGCTCAGGTGTCAGAGTGTGTAGTTCAGCCTGGGAAACGACTTTGGCTGCCTGCGCGACAACAATACTGTGCTTACTGCGGATAATGTGTTGCAGTGTCGCTAACCCCTCTTCTGACGCTGGGTCATCTCGGATTGCATTCAGCTGTGAGGTGAGTGCTTCAAGCGTTTTAGACTTTGCCATAGGACAATTGAGGTCATCGGACAACTTGAGAAAACCCGAAATCGTATCGTGGCAGGTCATCGTTCCAGGATTCTGGAATGACTTGGCGATGAATCAATCTGAGCTCATCTGCTAGTTACCCGCTCTTTTCACCTAGCGCCAGATTCATCCTGCTCGGACCATCTTGTTTTAGAAGAACCGAGTCCAGTTTACGACCAAATATCTGTCAAAACAAGTACTTATGTATTTACTGTGGTGCTTTACTCAAGGCGACCTACCTGTGCGTTGTTCTGTTACGGCGGCACAGTAACAGCTCGTTGCCTAAGTCATACTGGTTGCCAAAAAACAATTGAACGATTGTTCGTGAGCTAATTCAGCGAGCCAATAACTATGACCGCTCCCGTGTGTGACATTCTCCTCAAGCAGGGCAGCTTGATTCATCCGACTGAGCCTGCAACTACCGTAGACATTGCCATCCGCGATGGTGTGATTCAGGCGATCGCCCCAACCCTGCCCCATTCTGCTCAATTAGAGTTAGAGCTGGGCGGACGGATAGTGAGTCCCCCATTTGTGGAGTCTCATATTCACCTCGATTCGGCTTTAACCGCTGGCGATCCTCGCTGGAATCAAAGTGGGACGCTATTCGAAGGCATTGAAATTTGGCGCGAACGCAAACAGTATCTCTCGCTAGAAGATGTGAAAAACCGGGCGATCGCCACGCTCAAACAACAGGCCATGCAGGGGGTCCTCTTTGTTCGCAGTCATGCAGATGTCAGTGAGCAAAACCTCGTCGCGTTGAAAGGACTCTTGGAGGTTCGCGATGCGGTGAAAGAGTGGATGACGCTCCAAGTGGTGGCTTTTCCACAGGATGGGATCTATGGCGGACCCCATAACAAAGCGTTGATGGAAGAAGCGCTCAAGCTTGGAGCAGATGTCGTCGGTGGCATTCCTCACTATGAACTGACCCGTGAAGACGGCCTTCAATCCATGCATGACGTCTTTGATCTAGCAGAACAGTACGATCGGCTCATTGATGTGCACTGTGATGAAATTGATGACGATCAGTCTCGATTTTTAGAAATCATTGCCGCTAATGCAATTCGTCGTGACATGGGCGATCGCGTCACGGCAAGTCATACCACTGCATTCGCCTCATACAATAATGCCTATGCGTTCAAGCTGATGAGCTTCCTCGCTCGAGCCAACATTCACTTTGTGTCTAACCCACTCATTAACATCACCCTTCAAGGACGCACCGATACGTATCCCAAGCGTCGTGGAGTGACGCGAGTGAAAGAACTGTGGCAGAAGGGCCTCAACATCAGCTTAGGTCACGATTGTGTTCAAGATCCGTGGTATCCACTGGGGACTGGCAATATGCTGGATGTCGCGAGTATGGCGGTGCACGTCTGCCAAATGACCGGCACGCAAGAAATTGATGCTTGCTACAACATGGTCACGTGGAATGGAGCGAAAACCCTCCATCTGACGGACACCTATGGGGTAGAAGAAGGGAAGCCCGCCCACTTAATTGTGCTGGATGCTGGCGATCGCTATGATGCCATTCGCCGTCGAGCAACGGTAAGCCATGTGATTTCAAACGGACGCCTCATTGCCACCACCAATAGTCCGGTTTCTCACTGGAAACAAGACGAATAAGCGCTGTGCGAATTGATTGAGCATAGTCGTGAGGGGCACAGCAGACTCCCCATGACCGTTTCTGTACTTAATGCAGTTGCATAAAGGTATGGCTTTCATTGCGAACCAACACTGGCTCGTTCGTCACAGTAGGGATCGTTGCATCGCTGAGCAATGACCGTCAACGCGCTTAACACACATTGTTCCTGGCGTTATGCGTGTTCTCCACAAAAATATCTTTACGGGAAAATAATGGCTCTTGATAGGAACTATGTTTAGTGTTGCGCCAAAATTAGGAATGTATAGAGTAAGAATAGATACCTACTCGATCAAAACTCTCCTGTTCCTTTAAGTGCTCTACAGTGGTTCGCGTTCAAGCCAATATGAATAAATCGGAAATTCAGTTTTCGGCCCTTTCCAATCTGTCAGATTCAGGCAGCATCTTATCTCGCTTACCTCAAGAAGCCCAAAATTGGTTTGAACTGCTGTCTTGGCAGGAGAGGCGATATGTTCTATCGCTTTGTCATCTCATGTGTGTGGCCTCCTCTGAGGCACAGGCTGAATTTTTGGACGATTACACTGCCGATGGCCTTGTTTCTCGACGGCTGGAAGACAAAGACACAAAACAACGGGTTATCAAGTATCTGAAAGAATTCAGAATCGGTACCGAGCTTACTGAAACCGTTCTTCGCCACTATATCCGTCAGTTTTATATCCACTCTGCTCAAGATACTCGACGGAAGCCAGATCTCTATCTCCAATCAGCGCTGAAGCTCGTTTTTAGCACTGAAGAACGCAACAACGTCTTTAACTACATCCTTGGATTTGAGCTGTTTCGCATGATGTTTCGCATGAGCTGGCAGCAACATGAAAAGCTCTATCGTCTACAGCGAAACCAGGAAGAATTTCTCAACACCTATATCCGCCCGATTCAACATACGCATCGCCTGAATGGCATTATTGTCCCTCGCAATGAAGACGTTTTCTTTGCACGGCGTGACTATTTTGTTCAAATTCCTGAGGTTCCAGAGCGAAAGCTAAATGCACTGGTCATGGCGACTTTCACGACGGACAAAACCAGCCATTTTGGATTTTTGGTGATTCGTCATTCAAATGCTCTGAATTTTGACTACAACGCCATTTTCACGGAGGAGTCTCGACACACTATCTTTTCCTAATCCGTCGTTGGGTTGCTTTTGTTGATGACCTTGAATGCAAATTGGACTGTTTTCGCTCTGGAGATAATCCAGCAGGGTCCATAAATCGTTTAATCTATATAGACGGGATCATTCTAGCGATCGCCTATCTCTGCGGCGGTTGTGCAGAATTTTGTGTACTGATTTGAACTGGATGTGGCGCGTGCCCAAAGCTGGCATTATTTTCAACGATATGAAACCTGCGGCTCGTCGTACTGCTGACGAGCTGATAGATAAGTTGAATGCTTACGGATGGGACGTCGTCTCAACGACAGGCATGGGAGGGTTGCTCGGATATTCAGAACCCGACAAGCCCGTGTGCCACACTCCCATTAATCAGTTGGTTCCGCCTGGGTTTTCTGAAGACGTAAAGTTTGCAATTGTTCTCGGTGGTGACGGCACCGTCTTGTCCGCCTTTCGGCAAATCGCTCCCTGCGGCATTCCTCTATTAGCTGTCAACACCGGCCATATGGGTTTTTTGACAGAGACTTACATTAATCAGCTTCCCCAGGCGATCGATGCGTTACTGAACGGAGCCTACGAAATTGAAGAGCGATCGATGCTGACGGTCAAGGTTTGTCACGGCGATCACGTCATCTGGGAAGCCCTATGCCTCAATGAGATGGCGCTTCATCGAGAGCCGATGACGTGCATGTGTCACTTCGAAATTGAAATCAGCAATCACGCTCCGGTTGATATTGCCGCTGATGGACTGATTGTTTCGACGCCAACCGGTTCAACGGCCTATGCTTTATCGGCTGGTGGGCCTGTCATTACACCTGGGGTTCCTGTGATGCAGCTCATCCCCATTTGCCCACACTCACTGGCATCACGGGCACTTGTGTTTGACAACCGATTGCCGGTCAGTATCTATCCGGCAAATCCCGATCGCCTGGTGATGGTCGTAGATGGCAATGCAGGATGCTATGTGGCTCCAAATGACAAGGTTCATGTGGAGCGATCGCCCTATGCTGCCAAGTTCATTCGACTAAAGTCACCAGAGTTTTTCCATGTGCTTCGAGAGAAGCTGGGCTGGGGACTGCCCCACATCGCCAAGCCAACCTCCGTCGAGCTACCCTAGTCTCCTACGTCTGTTCTGGGTTGGGGTAAGCGAAGATGCAATCATCACCCGATCAATCACCTACTCCACGGTCAAGCATTGTCTCTACCTTCATTCTTGCTGGGGGGCAGAGTACGCGAATGGGGACCGATAAAGCTAGCCTCTTAATCGACGGAGTTCCCATGCTGCGACGAGTCTATGATGTTGCGGTTCAATGCACTGAGACTGTCGCTATCATTACCCCGTGGCCAGAACGCTATCGCACACTGGTGCCTGATTCGTGTGAGTGGATTGTGGAGGTATCACCAGATGAGGCTGGTGAGGCTAGTGCTCAATCCCGTGGCCCTTTAATGGGTTT
>JBCBLF010000012.1:0-41990 GCA_038520475.1 Cyanobacteria bacterium J06627_8 | reverse complement strand
ACATGTATCTGCAATCATAACTTGGCAAAGTTTATGAAGAAATAAGGGGGACGCCCCCTTATTTATTTGTTATGGATTTGAGAAGACTACCAAGGCGTTTGCAATCACAACCTGCCATGGGATCTTGAGTAAAGATAGGTGATTAAGAAACTGCCAGGGTTTTATTAACGATTCGCAAAGACATCTGTGTGGCTATCAATCTGTATTGCTATCAAAAGCCTAGCATTATATAGTTTCCGTGGATTGTTATACCCTCCTGAGTAAATCATTTTTCAGGAGAAAATTGAAGGTTGCAATACCAATGCTTCTCTAATGCTTTCTAGGTAGAACGTCAATATGGTTCAACTCGTTCTCAATCAACGAACTTGGCGCGTTGGGGCGATCGCCGCAGCAACCTGCACAGTATTAATGATCGGAACTGAAGCACCGGTCACAGCTCAAAGCCTGATTGTTCCCGACGATACATTGAGGGCTGAACAGTCTCAAGTGCTTCAAAACTTTGGAGGGCTCCCCATCGAAGTTATTCTTGGAGGTGCTCAACGATCTCAAAATCTGTTTCACAGTTTTGAAGAATTTAATGTGGATGAAGGCCGAGGTGCTCTTTTCTTTAGTCCAGATGATGTGAACAACATCTTTAGCCGGGTTACAGGGAGTAATCCATCAAATATTCTTGGACTACTAGGGACATTTGGTAGTGATGCAGATTTGTTTTTCATCAACCCGAATGGAATTCTATTTGGCCCTAACTCAAGTCTGAATGTTCAAGGATCATTCGCAGCTCTCACAGCCGATGCCATTCAATTTGGAGAACAAGGGTTCTTCAGTGCGAGTAATCCTGAAATCCCGTCGGAATTACTCACGATAAATCCATCTGCACTGTTCTTTAGTCAGATTCCATCGGGTACGATTGCCAGTACCTCAACGGCTTCAGCAGGCGTTGATCCATCTGGCTCATTTGGAACGTTTGGCTTGAGAGTACCTGATGGGCGCAGCTTACTTCTAGTTGGCGGCGATATCGACCTCAGCAGAGGAGGTCTAATCGCATTCGGAGGACAGATTGAGTTAAGTGCTGTTGAAGGTACAGGCACTCTGGGACTCAATATTGATGGAAATCGTTTGGCGGTCAATGTCCCTGAGGATGTTCAACGAGCGGACATTGCGCTGGCTGACAATGCTGCCCTGCTCGTAGCCGCTGGGAATGGTGGTGATGTAGCGATAAATAGCAGAAATCTGAGTATGTCTGGTAGAAGTACAATTCGCGCAGGTATACTTTCAGGTCTTGGCTCAGCTAATACACAAGGTGGTGACATCCGAATCAATACGACAGGGACAACAGAGCTCAGTAATGCGCTTCTACTGAATAATATTGAGGATAATGCCCAAGGAAATACAGGACAAATCGAAATTACGACGGGTTCGCTCTCGATTTTGAACGGTTCGCAAATTCTTGCGGTTGTTCGAGGAGAAGGCGATGCTGGCCCAATTGCGATCACAGCCGATGAATCTGTGACTCTAGATGGCCGAAACATCAATAATTTTCCAAGCCTCATTGCTTCAACTGTTGAAGCCAACGCAGTTGGCAGTGCGGGTAACATTACTGTCGCCGCGAACGTTCTTGAGATTACCAATCGAGCCCAGCTCAACAGCAGTACCTCCGGTTTGGGAGATGCTGGAAACATCCGGCTAGAGATAGATGATCAGATTGTCTTGAACAATTCCATCATTCTTTCTGAAGTCAGTGATGAAGGCGGCATCGGAACGGGAGGAAATATTACAATTACGACGAATTCTCTAGAACTATTGAACGGTTCAGCGCTGCTTGCCGACGGTGAGAATCAGGGAAATGCAGGCCGTATCCGTGTCACCGCAAATGATTTTGTAACGCTTTCAGGTGAAGGCCCCAGTGCATCAGATCCGAATCTTCGTGTCTCAAGTCAAATCAGTACAACTGTAGAGCGCAATGCAGTGGGAACAGGGGGAGATATTGAGATTGAGACTGGCTCTCTTTCGATTACCGATGGTGGGTTCATTCGTTCAAGTACATTTGGTCAAGGAAATGCAGGACGAATTGTGTTGGAGGCGCGAGACACAATCGTATTAGATGGCCGCAGTACAGAAGATGATTCTCCAAGTGGAATTTCGACCAATATTGAGGAAGCTGCAAGAGGAAACAGTGGCCGCATTGAAATTTCGACCGGAGAACTACAGATTACGGATCGAGCTCAAATTTCCAGTACTGTGGCTGGCTCCGGCAATTCTGCAGGTTTAATCATTCGAGCGGATGACAGCGTCTTTTTATCCAATTCTCTTATCATTACAGAGGTTGTTGAAGGAACCGGTAATGGCGACGGTGGCGATATTACTATTACAACGGGTTCCTTGGAAATAAGAGATGGTTCTTCACTCTTAGCTGATACGGAAAGTATGGGTGATGCGGGAAGCATCACCATCGCTGCTCGTGAAAATATCATACTTGCTGGGATTGGACCCAGTGCAGCCAATGCTAATGAGTTGGTTCCTAGTCAAATCAGCACCACTGTAGAGTCTGCTGCCATAGGTGACGGAGGCGATATTGCGATCGCCGCTGATCAACTCATTTTGCAAGATGGGGGGTTTATCTCATCAGAATTGTTTGGTGCAGGAGATGCTGGGGATATTGATATCACCAACCCTCAATCCCTTCAACTCACTGATCGTGCAGTTATCGTAGCGAGTACTGGCGGACGTGGAGATGCTGGGGATATTAGGGTGCAAAATGCTGGAACCGTGTCACTGATGAATAGTGGAATTTCGACAACGGTTAATCAAACCGGTGTGGGTCAGGGTGGGCGTATTATCATTGACGCAGATAATTTAGAGCTCGGCGATCGCGCTCAAATCACCTCAAGCACTGCCGGGCAAGGTGATACAGGTGTGATTCAACTTCGAGTTACTGATTCTATATCGGTGTCGAACAGTTCGATTTCATCGGAAGTCAGTGAAACTGCAAACGGACAGGGGCAAGACATTACAATCCAAACAGACGATCTGAATTTAGATAACAATGCACTCATTAGTGCTCAAAGTTTCCGCACACTAGATCTATCTGGCAGCAGTCGTACCTCCAACATCGCGGCTACTGAAACCATTAGAGGCGATGCCGGAAACATCCAGATTGTGGTAGACGACTTGCTCACCATGAGCGACAGTGATATTACAACTCAAGCAGCAGCCTTCGCAGGAGGAGAAATCACGATCCGCGCTGGAGACATGCGCCTCTTGGGAGACAGCGATATTACCAGCAATGTGCAAAGTGGAGTCGAAGGCGGCGGCGACATTACGCTCATGGCTGATTCCATTCTCGCTTTCGACGACAGCGATATTCTGGCCTTTGCTCAAGATGGAATCGGCGGTGACATCACTCTCGATACACCGGCTTTCTTTGGTGAAAACTTTGACCCAGCGGCCTCAGCTAGTGACTCTGTAGACACGTTAGATGGCAATGACCGTGTTGATATTAATGCAACTGGAGCCATTGATGGAGTGGTTACCTTACCTGATGTCAGTTTCATTCAAAATAGTCTGAATGATTTACCTGAAGGGATTATCAATACCGAGTCTCTGATTGCAAATAGCTGTGTGGTTCGTAATGAAGACGGAAGTAGCACGTTTATCGTTACCGGAACTGGTGGCTTACCCGAACATCCAGGTGGGACGGACGCTTCGGATTTTCCCACGGGAGATGTCCAGTCCATTTCAGATACGCCGAATGATCGTGAATCGAACTGGGAACCAGGTGACCCCATTGTGGAGGCTCAGCGAGTTTATCAACTTCCAAATGGTGAATTGGTCATGAGTCACACCTGTCGGTAAGCCACCTGTAACGTTGCTAGGTGTGGTTGTATCATACTCCCTATAGGCGATCGCCTTATTTTCCACACCTTCGGTTGGCTATGCATGAATTGCTGTCAGGGCGTATGGCCATACGCCCTGACAATAGCCATAACTTATCTCTGTGATGCATCAGCCAGCTCAATGAGGTCCTGTGCATCATGAACGGAGAGCAAAAACTGTCCTCGTTCATCTGATTGAGCCGGCATAATCAGGAGCTCATACCAGCCATCTGTCGCCAGATCAAGGGTAAACACTCCTTGAGGTTCGGCTTGCCCAGACGCAACAACATCACCATTTGGGTCCAGTAGCATAAGGAACGGAACAAAATCAGCCCTATGAGCAATCGATACGGTCTGTTCAGCTTGCCCTGCAAACGAATAGGTTCGGCATAAAATACCCTCTGAGGTACAAGGCGGTGTGCTGACATCAATGGCACCGGATTCAAACATGATGGGTGTTGAAATCTGAAGCTGATAGTTCCCGAGTTCACCAGACTCCAAAGCATTGGCAATTACTGTGTATGTTCCGCTTTGAGACAGTTTCTCTAAAATTGTTGCCCCGTCTTCGCTGCCGCCTTGGGCAATCATCTGACCGTCGGGATCAACCAGCATTAGATACGTGCCTATCTGCTGACCCTCCATATCAATCATGATGCTTTGCCCTGCCTCAGCATCGAACGTATAGAGATCAGCCGCACTGTAATCACTGCAGAAGCGGTTATCGTGCTCCTCTAACATCCCTGAAATGATGTTGCCATCCGGTGTAATGGCTTGCAGTTCAGAATTTTGCTCACGCCCAGGAATTACAAATTGCCCAATCGGAAACGCGACGTTTTGCCTGTATGCGTCAATAAATGCACTCACTTTTTCGACTGAGACCGCAAAAGTAATACCCTCTCGTTCCGATAATCGAGCTGTTGCAATGCCCAATAACGTCATCGTATCGCGATCGACAACAGCTCCTCCGGAGTTACCCGGATTAATGGCGGCATCTAATTGCAGAAATCCTTCATGGGGATAAATATTGCTAATAATGCCTTGCACAGTTGATGGCGAGTGAGTTGGAATACCCCCTGGATAGCCAACTGCATATACCGATTGACGCTTGTGAACATCATCTGTGCTCGCCAGTTCTATCGTAGGTAAGTTTGTGTAGCCTTCGACCTGGAGCAGGGCTAAATCTAAGCACTGGGAGCTTCCCATCGAAACCACCTCGGCTTCAACTGCACGGCCCTGAATATTGACGACCACTTGACGAGCCCCTTCAATGACGTGAGCATTAGTGACGATGAGCCCGTTAGGATCAACGATAACGCCACTACCTGTGCCCTGCTCTGTTTGTACGAAAACAATCGCTTCATCTGTATTTTCAGCTTGCATGGACTGAGCAATGGCGGGCTCGGTGAACGGAGTCATCCGAGAGGTCAAGATCAGTTCGCTGGCGATCGCCCCCATTAATAGTGCAATTTTCAGAGTTAACATCCCAGATGCGGTCAAACGAACAGCTATAGGTTGAAGAAAATGTGGAATGCGCTTCATGATAAGAAAATCTCCAGATATTCAGAAAGGCAAGAGTGCGTTCAATGATTTACTGCGTTTTCATTACTTACCGTGAGTTGCGTTAGCGTTAACGACGTTTCTGCAAAATCAACAGCATGATGCACTGCTACTGAATAAAACAGAAGCCGTCATAACAGCGAGAATCGTATGCTTTTCAGGCGTAATGCGGAAATCGAGTCGTCATAAGAATCACTCACAGAAAACGTTGGTTGACTCTCAGAATAAGAAACGTGGCAATCGAACTCACGTGAATTTACTGCTAGATTCACAGCTGAAATAAGTAAGCTCAATCCAAGCTTTCAGAATCAGCCATTGCAGAAAACTGTAAGCCATATTTCTCTATCCGACATCAGACTTGACTCGATCATGAAATCACCTTGGCTGAAACTCCTCGTGAATGGAAATCATATTTTTCATATCTTATGGGCATCAGGACGTTGGCTTCGTCGCATCGATTTGAACACAACCTCTTTTAATTCATCTAAAGATTGTGGAGAGTTCCCATGAAACGTAAATTATTAGCGCTAGCCATCACAATTTTTCTCGGTATTGAGTTTGGATATATTTCATCATCAATGTCCTTAATTCTACCCGAGGAAACTAGTCCAATGATTGAACAAACATTAGATAGAGTTCTTGCTTCATCTGACCATTCCTCCGACAAAAAGTACATCCAATGTCAGAGCAGACAAACTCCGCGCTATCGCCCCACAGACGTTGGTTTACCCAGTCGGCGTGAGGGAGGTGGCACTCGTTAAATATTTTATCCAAGGAGAATTGATTTGTGGGTCGCAACGTACTGTTTTGTGATTACATTAGACCCTTCAGAATGCTATCTTCTTGATCACCCGCTAAATATTTGAACAACCTCTAGTTATCTGGCACGGTCGTGAAAACAATTTCTGAAGAATTTGCCCAATCGTGCCAACCAGGTGATTTAATTGTTGAGTCTCGGGGTGTGTATTAACGTTCCAATGAAGAACTCACGATGAGCCAAGCCTGCTTGCAATAGAGTTTGAGAGAGCATCGAATCTTGACTGTAACGCTGACCAGCGGTCCTTTGTCGTTTGATGTTACGGAGACTGAACAGAGTGTATTCGACTCAATACTGGATCATCCCCCTCAGCGCGAGCATCATCGGGTTCATTAGCCTGTCACCGATAGCGATACGTCCTTCGGACAGGCAAGCCAACGCTCAATCCATTCCTGACACCACTCCCGACACTCTTGACGAGTTTCCCGATATCATCGACGACACGATTCCAGAACGTCCGTCCGATTTCCCTGACTCTGCTCCTGATGATATTCCTGACGCCCCCCAACCTGGTTTTGAGCCTTTAGAGCCACTACCTGAACCACCAGAATTATCTGTTCCAGAGGTAAGCTTTCGTATCGATACCATCATCGTTAATGGCAGCACCGTTTCTGAGCTGGACGATGAGATTGAACGCATTGTCCAAGCCTATGAGGGGCGAGAGCTTACCTTTAATGAACTTCTGAATGTGCGATCAGAAATCACTCAGCTTTATGTTGAAAACGGCTATGTAACATCAGGAGCATTTCTCCCTAGCAACCAAATTTTGACAGACGGTACTGTCGAAATCCAGGTGGTTGAGGGTTCTGTGGAAGAGATTCAAGTCAGTGGACTCCGCCATTTACGACCCAGCTATGTGCGCGATCGCCTCCAGTTCGCAACCAATGCTCCCCTCGATCAGAGAGAATTACTTGAAGCATTGCAACTCTTACAGCTCGATCCATTCATTAGCCAAATCAATGCAGAGCTAACGGCAGGCACCACAGCCGGACAAAACATCTTACTTGTTGACGTCAATGAACCCTCTCCCTTTAACCTCGCTGTTGGAGGAGATAACTACCGTCCTCCAAGCATCGGGTCGGCCCAGGGAAGGGTCAGCATCGGCTATAGCAACGTATTTGGAGTCGGCGATCGCTTCACCGGTTCCTATGGGCGGACCGATGGTCTGGACATTTTTAATGCTGGAGTGTCGGTCCCTATTAATGCAAGGGAAGGCAGGCTGAGTTTTCAGTTCAGCAGTAGTGAAAGCCAGATTGTGGATGATGACTTTGAAGACTTAGAAATCGAGAGCGAAACGCGATCCTATGGGCTTAACTTTCGACAACCCGTCGCGCGATCGCCCGAAACAGAATTCGCACTCGGTGTTGGCATTGATCTGCGTCGTCGTCAGACGTTTATCCTTGATGATATTCCCTTTTCATTTTCCCTTGGACCAGAAGACGGCACCTCCAATGTAACGGTTCTCCGCTTTTTCCAAGACTGGGTGAATCGGGGACCTCGACGGGTGTTAGCTGCGCGATCGCAGTTTAGTTTTGGCATTGATGCATTTAACGCCACCGTTAATGACACCGGAGTCGATGCTCGTTTCTTTAGCTGGGTTGGTCAATTTCAGTGGGTTCAGCAGCTGTCGTCTCGGAATCTACTGGTCACTCGCATCAACACTCAGTTAACCCCTGATTCACTCCTGTCCTTAGAACAATTCAGTATTGGAGGTGTCGATACGGTGCGAGGCTATGCCCAAAATCAGCTTGTGGCCGACAATGGAGTTGTGGGAACAATTGAGTTTCGACTGCCGATTACCCCCAACCCTCGACGGCTTCAGCTGACTCCATTCTTTGAAGTGGGCACTGTTTGGAATACCAACACGCCTGACCCAGAAACATCCACAATTGCAGGAATTGGCTTAGGACTCCGAGCCGAAATCATTCCTAATCTCTTTGCTAGATTAGACTATGGTATTCCATTGATTGATGTTGATCGTGACGCAGATTCTCTGCAGGAAGACGGATTTTATTTCTCTCTGAGCTTTCAACCCTTTTAATACCAAATCCCGCTTGGAAAACTCTCAAAGGTAAAGGATTTGAGCGCGTGGCGTACTCAACCATTGATATAGCGCTGTGCGCATTGGTTAAGTACAGTTATGTGTGGCGCAACGCGCCACACATAACTGATTTTGTGCTTGACTATCTTGAACACCGCTATAAGAAAAGTTGGTATGGGGTCAGAGACCGCACACCAACATTTACCCCCTAAGTCGGTAACACTGATATGGTCACGCTAACCCTGATAGGACAAGGCAGCAAACCATTGATTTGGCTTTGGCTACACGCCAAGAAACCGAATGATAGGATATGTCCTAGCCTGAGTGGCTAACGTTATAGTTTTTGATTCGCTTGTTGGCGTCAACGCCTAGGATCTTTGCTAACCAAGGTGGAGGAGATTGGGCGATCGCTTGCTGTAAATTGCCGAGAATCTCACGGGCTGGGCCACCGGCTTCAGACTTCATCGGATAAATGTTTGCCTGCACAACTTTAGCCGCTGCCGGACCGCCAATCGATACCACGTACATCACTGGACAATCTCGAATTAAGTTGACCCGAAATTGGTTTTTATCGTCACTGAGATTCGCCTCGCGAGCTGAACGGACGTCAATGAGACGAATGGTTGTAGCAGAGAGCTGGTAGATAAGGTAGCGATCGCAAGAACCAAAGTGCCCATCCAACAGTTCACCCGTGTTAGAAGCCACGGCCACGCGAATCGAATTTGGAATATCTCCCTCCTGACAAGGTTCAATTGGCAGGTCTTGAGTACATTCAACTTGTTCACCCCAGAGGATACCAACGGCTTCTTTAAGAGCGGTAATCTCTTGATTATTGGCGTCTTCCCCTTCCCATTCGCCATCAACCTCATAGATATTGCCAAAGGCACGTTTAAGCTGGGTAACGGTTACTTTACTAAGCGTAGCTTCGGTGAGATCGTCGCCAAAAGTATTTTGCAATGCCTCAATGAGTTCTTTGACTGAGACATTGGGTAAGGCTTTAGCTGCTAAGGCAATGCGGACGGCAACTTCATCAGAAATGGGTTGAGTTATCATAGGTCCTCATTGAGAATGCAAAAGTCTATGGCTTTTTACAGCTTAGAAGATATGCTTAGTCGAGAGACGTCGCTCATTAAGCATGTACTCAAAGCCTAAGAACCAGGAAATACAGTAGTTTCACGATTCAATCGGGTCATGGCTTGAGAATTAATAGCTGTATGTGATGAGGAACATCACTGAAGCAAAAAAATGTTTAGTTAATCTTTAGGACTTCATATAACATCTTTTGATCCGCTGTACTGGGTTGAAACCTGCCATTTTCGATGTCACGAATCCAACTCTGACTCTTGCCAATCTTTTCTGCAAGAAGACGTTGACTGAGTTGAAGCTTCTTACGTGCATTGACAATGAGATTTTTCGAAAAATCAGGTGATGAATTTAGATTCGCTTTGCTCGATTTACGATTACTACTCGTTGCCTTTTTCCGATTCAACGATCGCTTCACATCCCATGTGTCGGGTAGCTCAAATTGAAGAAATCGTCCATTCATCACTCGCTTCCACTTCCCGCGGGGTGCGGCATCGGTCAGTCGCTGTTGCTGACTCCCATCCTTCGTCCAGAAGTCGAGAGCATCTTCAGCATCATCCGGTAACTCTGCTAGTTTTGCCCACAGTGGTTGAATTTCAGCCGGATAACTCTCAGGATCAAAAATAGGTTTGATGCCGTAGTAATATAGAGCTTCCAAATCGCTTTCAAATGTTTTGAGTAGTCGCTTCTGAAAAGCGCTCTGTGTGTAAGCTTGAGCAATTCGATCACTGCCATAAGCAACACGCATCAGTGTTTGGGTTGTAATCGGTTGATCATGTCCCATCTTTGTCTTAAACAACAGCCAAAGCAACATACGGACTGCACCTTCGTGTTGTTGCCAATGGCTCATGACCTCCGGGAGTAAGCATCGAGGTAAGTTTCCATACTGGAAATAGGCAGCTCGATTCCAATGATCGCGTTGATTCAAGAAATGTTGAGCCCATTTCCCTGCTCGAACCCGAAATGTAAGCCCGACCAAATGTTTGCAGCCTAAGTCATCTTCCTCAAAATGGTGATGAATCGCAATCATGTGCCAAATCCGATCGCATTCCATCGAAAACTCAGGGATGCGTCCTTGACGAGGCCACTCAATACTCGTGAGCACTAAACATGGCTGAAGCGCTAGCTCTCGAATTAAGCTGAGTTTCTCTAGTTTACTCAGGTCTTTTCGCTTATCCATTCCCAGATAGTGCTCAATCTGGCGATCGCTAATCACGAATTCATCGACCCAGGGTTGTTCAACCCCAGTCGCATAGGCCGCATACATGAGATGTAGGCATGCCGCACGGATATCGAGCTTGGCGATCGCTGTTTCAGCCTGTTCGCCACTAAGCGGGAGAGCCTTCTGTTCTGCCTGGTGAGTATTCGCCATCCAAAATCGCAGCATCCCTTTTCCTCGCTTTACCTGCCGCTGATAAACGAAGGTTCCATCGTCATCGGTTTTCCAGGGTAGCGATCGCCGCTGAGCCAGTAGATTACATAACTCCCAAATCACGATTGCAGATGCAAACGTATTGTTTTTGCCATTGAGAAACAGTTCCGGACTAAGGATGGGACGACTCTGCTTTTTATACCGTCCTTTTTTTGCCTGAAAGGGTACGGGCGAACCTACTGGACACGTAGTGATGCACTGGGGCATGTCATAATACCCTTCACAACCATTACAAAGCGTTGGATCGATCCAGTAATGCTCATCAACACGCTTAATTGCTCCGACCGGACATTGCGGTAAACAAGAATCACACTGAGTACACTCATTTGTAATGGAATAGCTCATAAAATATGTTCCTAAATTAAGGAAAAATGTTACTCAGCGTACTTTTATTCAACAATCGAAAGCACGCATTAAATAACGTTTGTAGATAAATAGCATCTACCTTTTTTCCTATGGTCCTGATAAATTTTCAGACAGAAAAACGCGTTAGCGTAAACACGATTCTAGAGAACTGAATCATACTAAAGGTAATGTAGATTGCACTTTTGAGTACGACATGTCAGCATCTGCTCATATTGCTGAAATGGTAATGATTTGTTTTGTGATCAACCAGGAGAGCTCATCTTTTAGAGGATATTTAGCATTAATCCACCATAGAAATGATGGTTGTTTGCGTTTAATAATCAGCAAATCACACTGTCATTTTGCTTGCCTCAACCCGATTCATCTTTTTCAAAATCATCAGAGTTATAGAGCTCCGTTGAATGCGCTTCAGCTTCTCGAACCCAATGCATTAGCGTGGTGTTGTGAATCCCGGTCGCTCGCTCGATACTTCTAAGCCCCATGCCGTTTTGATACATTCTGAGGCACAACGCCTTGACATCATCAGAATATTGCCAAGATCGATAAGACTCTAAAAATTGACGACCACACTGTTTGCACTGATAGCACTGTCGCCCTTGGCGATAGCCATTTTTTCGAGTTTCTGAGCTGTTGCACGTAGGACATTTCATGGCTCTACCGACCGATGTGCTTCATTCAGCATTCAGCAGCACTGCTTCGAAAAATCTCTATGCCAAAATCAACATTTCGTCGCTCTATAAATTTACAAGCTTCACATATTAACTCAACTCAATACTTAGAAAAAATCTGAAATTTCTCTGACCTGGAAACATAAATTCTTTCTTAAAAAACAGCATGAAATTTGCTGTTTAGACTAAGCCTGCATCAATTTTTTCTCTGTCTCTAACAGACAACCCAACGTCTCCGAATTATCAATTGTTAAGGGCATCAGGATAGCGTTAACTCTTCAAAGAAATTATCGTCCTCAGAACATGGCATCAAAACGAAAGTCAGAGAAAGGTATGACTGTTCGCATGATGTTTTGCGATGGTTAATGCATCTTGAGGTCGAACGAAACTGTACGTTTCTGACCCAGGTGAAACCTGAACCGTCGGGCCTTGCTTACAGTTTTTAAGGCATCCAGTGGATTTAATGATGAGGTATTGCCCTAAGCCATTTTCAGAAACTGCCGCTTCCATGGCTTGCAAGAGCTGACGCCCACCTTTTTTGTAGCATTTTCCTTTGGTACAGACATTTAAGGTGCAAACCGTTTGATTCAGCTTAGATGAGGAATTCATCGATTGATCAAGTGATTTCACCCTACCATCAAGGACTGGGGCGATCGCAACATCTGTCCCAACTTTTGTTTCAATTTCAGCTCCAGCAGGCACCACCATCAGGGCCTTGAGCCCATTCTCAGTGGGACGAACCCACATTTTGAGCATCATGCCAGGTTTTAACTGACCTACCAGCGTATCGCCAATCAGCTTAGGTAGCTTAATGCGTAACACATCACCATTCTGCTGGAGCTGTAGATATTTCAAGCGTCCTTTTGAAGAGGAAATGCCTTCAAGATATTGGCCGTGAAGAATCCGAACCTCGTTAGAGATAGCGTTCCCAGGAATAAATGGGAGACTTTCTGATGCCACTTGTGAATCATTCATGATTAAACTCCCCAACAGGCATTGAGCCACTCGACTTGTTCGTTACGAGGCGCAGTCGTTTGTTTCATCACGCTCCAAAGCTGAACAGCAGCCAGCGTATCTTGAATCGAAACTCGGAGGGGCTCTCCAGTTGTGCAGGAACAGGGAATCGATAGCTCTAGAAGCCGATAGTAAATCTCCCATCGAATAACCGGATCAACCTGAATCGGTTCGTTAAATTCGTGAAATGATGTTGTGGATTCCATGATAGTTGTACCTTAGAGTTTGCAGTGAGCACATCGACAAATTAGCGATTGAATCAGTAATCTCGTTAGTTCTTATTTATTTTTCTTGTCGAGTCAATATCAATTCTTTGAATTGGTAAATAATTTAGATAGTTATGAAACCTTTCTACAGGCGGAGCTCCATGACTATAGGTCGTGTATTCATGTCGAAGGTGATGTGACGTATTGTCTCCCTTCGAGTTAAGTAAAATAGCTCTCAAAACTTAAATCTGGGATGACTATTGATGTGAAGTTCGGACTCCACATCAATAGTCATCTTTCAAATCAACACAGTCGAATCAGGAATGGACAGACGGTTATTGGCTGCTGCCATTTCTCAAAAAGGCTAACGTCAGGCTATCGTGAGCAAGGAAGTGACTATTATGGAACGCACGATCTTCAGTTTTCAGCAAAATTTGCTCATAGAGATAGCGAGTGGCGCGATCGCCCAAACTTTCTGCTTGAGCCGCTAATCGACGTAGCAGTTCCATCACGGCCTGTTCGGCTGCAAGATCATTGTCGATCATCTGTCGTGACGAAAACACACCGTCTGTTTCAGGATTAAAGCAACACAGTTCTGCTAGACGCGCAAAGCTATTAACCGGAACTCCGCCGAGTCCGTCTAATCGTTCTGCAATGTCATGAACATGGCCGCGAGCTTCATCAGCACTCTCTTGAAACCAATCATGAATCATATAAAATTCACTACCTTGAGACACAAAATGGTGCTTTTGGTATTGCAAATAGAGAGCTTGGAAACTGGCAAGCACCGCGTTGAGCCCTTCGCAGACAGGGGTCGTTACAGTAGACTCTAAGTTAACTGGGTTCGGATGTACCTCTCCCCATGCTTGCACCAGGTTTTCAGTCATTGTCATATGAGCCTCCAGAGGCGTAGTAGTAGAGTAAAGATGCCAATGTGATTGGCAGAAGATGCTGACTGGGGTGCCAGCTTTAAATGCCCCTTGGCATTACGTTTGAGAGCGACACTGTCACCCACACGCAATGTCATCAGGGCAGGATGATCCGCACGAGACCAGAAGCCAAGCGTCGAACCATCCACTGCTTTGAACACTGCATAACTGCGATCGCCCATTGCAGTGGCGCGAGTTGTGAGAGAGGTGACATGGGCCTCAATCAGTGCAGGTCGCTTTAACGGCTTGGACAAATGCGGAATAACCATTCTCGACGTCTCCTTTCAGATAACTAACGTTGATCCGTTACAGTAATAAGAAAAAATCTCATGTGAGCTGTTTTATGAAAATTAGATATAAGAAATATTCTCAATTAAATGGCAAAAATTGTTGAATCCATAGAACAGTTGCGATACAAGTATTTCGAGGTCTAAAAAGAAATATTTGTCTTTAAAGGAAGAAATGACTTCTATGTTCTCGCTCTCACAAACAGACCTTCTAATCGGATTAGTGAATGTCGGTTTTCTTATAAATGAGCATATGGTCAACAAAACTCATGGTTTTAAATTAATAATTGACAAGAATAATTATTAATAGGTTATTAAGATGAATTGATATTGATATTCATACAGCACAGCATTGTGATGACGACTAACTGATATGGGTCTAACTTGCTTGTGGCAATCTTCCTAAATAAGAATGAATTCGATCAGCATACGAATGCTGAAGGTGTCTCATATGTTCAAACAGTTGCCAGCAATAGGCTTTGGGAAGTCCACAGGCGATCGCTCCGCGCATCACAACGTCAAAATACCAATCGTTTGGGGCCAGTTCTACAGGCAGCTTATCGATGACCGCATAGGTAAGAACGCTAGCGTATTGAATTCCGTTGCATTCAACAGGAACAAACTCATGGCGATAATATCCCAGGTCCACACCTTCTCGTTTATCAAGCGCATGTTTTACTCGATTGGGTAGCTGGTACAGCACACCCTGAACAGACTGATTTGCATCTGGAACGATGTCGAGTGCTCCACACCGTCGTCGTTTTGAATAGTGATAGAAGCCGAGGCGATAGCCTTCGAGCGTTGCTGCACCAATCACATAACCCTGCATACTCTCACCTAGCGATCGCTTTAAGTCAACAGGACACATACATGATCCATAGGCAAAGTAGTAAAACATGGCAGTGCTCCAAGAAGGTATCAAGCAAGCCGTTTGGCATCAACGGTTTTTGGTAATTGAATGGGATCCGTTAGTCCGGTAATCGACAGCTCCCATCCGTTCGATAAGGTAAAAATCTGATTCTCTCCTTCTCTGGTTTGGCTCACGACTTCTTCTTCTAAATCTTTTTTGGCAACGTAGACCAAGAGTGTCCCACTTGCATTTTCTCGTAGCATAACTTTCATCCGCAGTACCTCTGAGTGTAGTAATTTAGTAAATAGCGAGAAGGAATCGAGACGGTTATGCCGTCATCTTATTTTGAGAAATTAGCAATCGAACCAATGATTCAGCCTTGATGACCAACAAATTTCTAGGTTTGAACCAAACTTAAAAGCTCTTCTTCGGTCAGACTTCGTTTTACCCGAGTTGACCAGCTCCGCACAGCTGCAAGCACAGAGTCTGAATCTTGAGCATTGAGTAAGACACCGTGTTGCTCCAAAATGCTCTGAATCAGATGACGTCCAGAGTGTTTACCCACAACTAAACGACGCTGCCAACCCACTTCCTCGGGCTTAAACGGTTCATAGGTTGACGGATCGTTTAATACTCCATGAGCATGGATGCCAGATTCGTGAGCAAAGGCGTTGTCGCCAACCACAGCTTTCCAGGGAGGAATCGGACAGTTGGAGGCTTTTGCAACAAGCCGCGATAATTCCAGTAGGTGCTTGGTATCGATGTTGGGTTGAATGCCATAAATTCGCTTGAGCGTCATCACGACTTCTTCCATCGCAGCATTTCCTGCACGCTCACCGAGACCATTCACGGTTGTGTTGACGGATGCGGCTCCAGCACGGATTCCGGCGATCGCATTCGCCGTTGCCATTCCCAGATCATTATGGGTATGCATTTCAACGGGAATATCCAGATTAGATACGAGACGTTGAACCCGTTCATAGGTCATCATCGGATCGAAGATGCCAACCGTGTCGCAAAAGCGAAATCGAGATGCACCCCATTCTTGAGCATATTGCGCGGCATCTATTAAAAAGGTTTCATCGGCCCGAGACGAATCTTCCCCCCCAACAGAAACCCACAGTCCGTGGTCAACCGCGAAGGTAATCGTGTCCCGAAGCTTTTCCAGCATCCGTAACCATTGTCCCTGGAATTTAGCGTTGATCTGAATATCTGAGACGGGGATAGAGATGTGAACTCGTTTTAGGCCACAGGCTATCGATGCCTGAACATCAGAAATCACTGCACGATTCCAGCCGGTCAATTGGGCGCGGAGACCTAAGCGGACAATCTGAGCGATCGCCTCAGCTTCTTCATGTCCCATCGCGGGGATGCCCACTTCCAGTTCATGAACACCCACATCATCCAGAAATTTGGCGATCGTTACCTTTTCTTTAATCCCAAAGGCAACTCCAGCAGCTTGTTCTCCATCTCGAAGGGTTGTGTCGTGAATTTGAACCAAATACGGGGGATTGGAAACACCATCGTTAGATGTCGTTGAACCATCGCTAGGAAAATTCGTAGGATTTGAATATGTTGAAGCAGTGTTCATGATGACGTCTCCATAAAAGACACTGAGGGGGTGGCGTTAGTCGTTATTCGCGTCCTGTTTTAGGCTTCAGTTCGTCTACCTTAAGTTTGAGGAGTTTGTTTAGAACAGCCGCAGTAATTAATGTCAAAAGACACGTCACTGAAAGTGCAGTAAAGGTAGCAAACATAATGACTCTCCTATTGCAATGAGTAATGTGAACGAAACGATCAGGTTTCGATTGTTTCCGCAGACTGAAGAACCGGACAACCGATAGCCTGATACTCAAGCCAATCAAAAATGTGACCTAATTGATCAATAGTGATCAGGCCATATTTCCATAACAGAATGGATAATGGCCCATTCCCTAAATCCGGATCACGGAGGATGACCGAGATTTCATGGTCAGAAACAGACAAATCCTGCTTTAAGAACTGAATAAACCGAGGAGTATTGTAGTTGGGCGGCATAGGAAGCCTCCTGTTCGTAAAATTCAGTAATGCGGATATCGTGTACCCCGTATCCGGAACGAACGCCGTGTGAATCCGGTTCGTTCGATCTCAATTTAATCGTCAACAGATTAGAACGGTCAGATTTAAAGAGACATCAGAAACTTCACCTGTTCTTCGAGTTCTTCAATGCGATCAAGTAACTGATGTGTAACGGCTGCTTGGACGTCTGGCAATTTATTGTGATCGAGCGGACAGCTTGGTGCCGTTGAGCGGCAGATATTGCGCCCTGGAACACCGACAGCTGTGCAATTTGCTGGCACGTGATTCAGCACGATTGAGCCAGCACCCACACGGGCGTTGTCTCCAATGTGAATGTTCCCGAGAACTTTGGCACCGGCTCCAATCACGACTCGACTTCCGACGGTTGGATGCCGCTTGCCGGTTTCTTTACCTGTGCCGCCGAGGGTGACGCCTTGATAAATCAACGTGTAGTCGCCCACAATTGCCGTTTCACCAATCACAACACCCATTCCGTGGTCGATAAACACGCCCTTCCCTAGAGTTGCGCCAGGGTGAATATCAATTCCTGTGAAAAATCGCGTTAGGTGAGCGATAAACCGAGGAAAAAAAGGAATCCGATGATGGAGTCGGTGAGCCAGGCGATGACTGGCGATCGCATGCAGACCGGGATAACAGAGCAACACCTCTAACCAGTTTCGGGCTGCTGGATCGCGCTCAAAGATGATAGTGAAATCATCGACGAGTGGTAGGTGCTGAATCATTTGCTGGAGCGATCGCAACGGCGACTGCTTCGTTTTATCTTGAATGTGTTTCGACTGAGTTTTAACAGTATGAGTCTCTGCACAAACAGGACATTGCCCAGCAGGATTCGAACTAGATCGAGAATTAAATAGTGTTGAATTTGAAAAGGCGAGGGGCTGTTGCATGGTTCTGCACAGGTAACGCAGTTGAGTTGTTCTGCTTATACCAAGACCTCTCGACGTCGATGGGTAGAACTACGCCATTGCATTACTAAAACTATTAGATCCTGTACTCAGGCCTCAATGCGATGAATCATGAGGCACAGAAGTTTCTTAAGGGACAGGGGACGAGTATTTTTAGAGTAGGGTACGGGTAATTCTACCCAATGGGGACTAGACTTTATGTACTCACGCTCAAACCCTTATCTATTCAGAATCACAGATGGTTTCTATCTAAAAACTTGGATTCTTATCAGATGTACTCAAAGCGTTCAATTTTAGGCTTGGATACCTTATTTCCATTTAATAAAGTAGCGTATGTATCCAAATGGAATTTATTTATTCAGAAGTTCTTAACAAAACTAGAGAACCATGATGTATCGTGCGGTGCCTCGCAATTAAGCACAGTGTTGTGGAGCGCCGAATACCGAACAACACCTCACTTATGGCTTGTTGCTACGCGCTTAAGTAAACCCCATCGGTATAGGAAAATCGCGCGAAGTGCGGCTGCCTTTATGCTCCCATGTCTCACACTCATAGGCGCAGTGCCGCACCAATTCTTTGAATTAGCGCAGATTCGATTGTGTGACACTCACCCAGTGAATGGACTCTAATTGCAGCATTTCGTGCGGCTAGCTCAGGACAAGGTATTTGCACTATTGCACCGTGCCATCGCTCGTCAAATAACGACCAATCTCCAATGGGCACAAGAGAATGAATGAGTCACAAGATAGTTGGTATTGCTGATTTAAGGCATATAGCCGTCGCCAGTTTCATTAAGACAAGACGGCGAGCCATTTGGCGATTGGCTCGGTAACCAAATGATGCTTGGTGTCCTAGCCTCAATGGCTAAAGCTAATTCCGAGGACGGGAGATCCGGGAACGCTCACATCAATGCATCATGGAATTAAGCACATCAGAATTTCATGTTTTTAGTTTTGTTGCCAGAGCATCCACGATTCCAGAAAGTTGGACATTAAACGTAACAGTGGAATTGAAACATTGAATACAAAACCAAAAATATATTGATACATCCGCTACAGAAATTCATTTTGACTATTTAATTTAGAGGTAAGAAATAGGTTTTGAGTACTCAATTTGGCGATCGCCAAATTTTTCGAAAATTCTATAAAATCTAAGCCCCATATAGTTTTTAGTTGAGTACACAAATGGTCGACCCTTACCTAAAAAATACGTGTCCCACCGACAAAAAATACTAGTCCCTCGTCCTAAAACTTATTTCAAGCCGTTGCTGTATCTGGGTTGCTGGGTTTGAGTACACTGCTAATCACTCAATAACTCTATTGCACTCGCACACCGGAGCACTTTTTTTCACAGTTGCTATAACCCTTTTAACGCCAATCACCCAATCGTTGATTCGGGTAACCCACAACTATCGAAATGGCAATGATGCAATATCTGTCCCAGTTCGGGAACAGCCTATGCGTTTACCCAAAACAAATGGGCACCTAAAAAATACGTTGCTCTTCATGCCAAATCGAGTTGACCGAAACCTGAATGTAAGGATGAGGCGAACCCGTGATGCACGATCAACCCTTACCCTGGTGTGTCAATCCATCAATTCCAACAATCCGCCTCTATTCTATATGGAATTAGTTAGCGGCTTATCCTGCGGAAGCAGGGTTGTGGATGTTGTGATTATCTCCCATAAGGTTTCCCACGATCGTGAATCCATCGGCGTTAAAACCGTTTCCATTCCTTTCTTTCAAGCTATAAACTCCTCCTTCTAGCAATGCGGGCCTGTGTTTAGAGTTTTGTATTCTTGCCTGTGCCCGCTCATTTCTTTCCTTCTGTCCACCTCCTGACCACCGCAAGCAATGACACCACCACCACCAAGCGCGATCGCAACTCCTCCCACTGTGGATTTAGAGCTGACGAAAACTAAAGTTAAAGCCAAAAAGTCTGGCGGTTGTGGGTGCAGCAGCACCTCCGATGCGTCCCAGGCGATGGATGATCGACTCAAAGAACGGATTGAAAAACATCCTTGTTATAGCGAAGAAGCTCACCATCACTATGCCCGGATGCACGTGGCCGTGGCACCAGCCTGCAACATTCAGTGCAACTACTGCAATCGTAAGTATGACTGCGCTAATGAGAGCCGCCCTGGAGTTGTTAGTGAACTCCTGACGCCGGAAGAGGCCGCCCATAAGGTGCTGGTCGTGGCAGGTAAGATTCCTCAGATGACGGTATTAGGTATTGCAGGTCCTGGTGATCCACTCGCAAACCCAGAGAAAACGTTTCGTACATTTGAGTTAATTGCAGAGCAAGCACCAGATATCAAGCTTTGCTTGTCGACAAATGGCTTAATGTTGCCAGATCACGTTGATCGGATCAAAGCACTGAATGTGGATCACGTCACGATCACGATTAATATGGTGGATCCTGAAATTGGGTCTAAGATTTATCCCTGGGTTCACTATCGTCGGAAGCGCTATCGCGGAATTGACGGGGTTCGTATCCTCCATGAACGTCAGATGGAAGGATTAGAAGCGTTGAGAGATGCAGACATTCTGTGTAAAGTAAACTCCGTTCTGATTCCTGGTATTAATGATGAGCATCTGCCAGAAGTCAATAAAGCAATTCGTGCACGGGGTGCTTTCTTGCACAACATCATGCCGTTGATTTCTGCACCTGAGCACGGAACATACTTTGGTTTGAATGGTCAACGTGGACCCAATCCAAAAGAGCTGAAAACTGTTCAAGACAAGTGCTCTGGCAACATGAAGATGATGCGCCATTGCCGTCAGTGTCGTGCAGATGCCGTTGGTCTACTCGGTGAAGATCGTAGCCAAGAATTCACTAAGAATAAGTTCATGGAGATGGAGGCAGACTATAGCCTGGAAGCTCGCCAGAAAGCTCACGCCAAGATTGAGGTGGCTAAGGCTGAGGTCGCCGCTGTAAAAGCTAAGAGCAATAAGAACGGCGCTGCGGTTAAGGTTGCTTCACCCAAAATCTTAGTTGCTGTGGCAACAAAGGGTGGCGGTGTTGTTAATCAACATTTCGGTCATGCAAAAGAGTTCATGATTTACGAAGTGGATGCGAATGAGGCTAAGTTTGTCAGCCACCGCAAGATTGACAACTATTGCCAGGGTGGCTACGGCGAGGAAGCCATGCTGGATGGCATTCTCAAGACCATCGCTGACTGTAAAGCAGTGTTGGCATCGAAGATTGGTCCTTGTCCGCAAAAGGAGCTGAAAAAAGCCGGCATTCAAGTTGTTGAATCCTATGACGTGATCGAAAAAGTTGCCCGAGACTACTACGACGAGTTCGTTGCTATTACATAACGCTTGCGCGGTGGAGCGTCGAATCCGACGCTCCACCCAATTCCAAGGAGTTGAACCATGCCCTACACGATTACAAATCACTGCATCGGTTGCGATCGCTGTCTCTCAGTTTGCCCAACCCAAGCGATTCAACATGATGAACAGCACTATTGGATTGACGTCAACCAGTGCAATGGATGTGAAGGAGTCTACGGCATCGCTCAATGCTGGGCAGGGTGCCCAACCAACGATGCCTGCATCTCACTTGATGGCACAAGTAAAACCGCAGACAGTTCCACACAATTTGACTATTGGGATTCCTGGTTCAACACTTACAACCGTTTAGTTACCCGTTTGAAGACGACTCGATCATCCGTCTATTGGCGACGCTGGTTTGATCAATACTCAACCCTTTTATCGCAGCTACATCATCAAACACCGTCTTACACCTGTGACTAGTGCCTTGTACGAATCTAGCTCCTAGTCCGTTCTCTGCCCTCTAACCCATCGTGGAGTTCAACTATGACCGTCATTTATCTGGACAATAATGCGACAACGCGCGTCGCTCCTGAAGTGATTGAGGCGATGATGCCTTACTTACGTGATTTTTACGGTAATCCATCATCCATGCATAGTTTTGGTGGACAGGTCGGTCAGGCCGTTCGAGATGCGCGATCGCACGTTGCCCAACTCATCGGTGCTGAAGACACTGAAATTATCTTTACCAGCTGTGGGAGTGAAGGCAACAATACAGCGATTCATGCTGCACTTGCAGCTCAACCCAATAAACGTCACATCGTGACCACTGAGGTTGAACACCCGGCGATTCTCAATGTGTGCAAGCACTTAGAGAAAAAAGGTTATACGGTTACCTATCTCAGCGTCGATCGCCAGGGTCAACTCGATTTAATGGAGCTAGAAGCGGCCATGACTGGGGGTACAGCTCTGGTCACGACCATGTATGCGAATAATGAAACCGGTGTAATTTTTCCTGTCGAGCAGGTAGGGGCGATCGCAAAAGAGTATGGTGCGACCTTCCATGTCGATGCTGTTCAAGCAGTCGGAAAAGTTCCCATTAACTTAGCGAACAGCACGATTGACCTCTTAACGCTTTCTGGTCACAAGCTTCATGCTCCTAAAGGCATTGGTGCCCTTTATGTCCGCCGTGGATACAAGTTCCGTCCCTTCCTGTTGGGTGGCCATCAAGAGCGAGGACGTCGCGCAGGGACTGAGAATGTTCCAGGTATCATTGCCTTGGGTAAGGCAGCAGAACTCGCTCAGGCCGATTTAAGCAATGTATCTCAAGAAAGACTCTTGCGAGATCGCCTGGAGCAAGAATTATTAGAGCGCATTCCTGATTGTGGAGTAAACGGACATCCGATTCACCGCCTGCCAAACACGACTAACATCGGATTTAAGTACATCGAAGGAGAAGCCATTCTCTTCTTACTCAATAAGTATGGCGTGTGTGCCTCCTCTGGTTCGGCTTGTACATCCGGATCGCTCGAACCCTCCCATGTGCTGCGAGCAATGGGGCTACCTTACACGATTCTGCATGGCTCTATTCGGTTTAGCCTCTCTCGCTATACCACTGAGGAAGAAGTCAACACCGTGCTGGACGTGATGCCCGAAATTGTTGAGCGGTTACGGGCAATGTCGCCCTTTAACAATGATGAAGCTGACTGGCTTCAAGATCGCACAGAAGCGGTTGCGATCGCCCAATAATTCAATCTTTGGAGGGCATGCATCTAGGAAACATTTCAATCCGTGTACGAGCGATGCATTTGATCAAAGCGTATGAATTAAACCTGAAATATTGGCCAAATGCATCGCTCCAATAATCCTCCCTCTCAACCACCATTCAATTCTGACCAAATCATCGACCCCGATCGCCTAATCCTTTCCTCCCTCAACCATCATTCAATTCAACCAGGACAACTATCATGTGGGACTACTCAGAGCAGGTTCTTGAACATTTCTACAATCCTCGCAATCAAGGGGCGATCGCCGAAGCAGAAGAACCCGGCATTGCAGTCGTCTTTGGCGAAGTCGGTAGTATTTCCTGCGGTGATGCTCTACGGCTACACCTGAAGATTCAGGAAGCAACCGATACCATCCTGGACTCTAGGTTTCAAACCTTTGGATGCACGAGTGCGATCGCCTCTTCCTCTGCTCTGACTGAACTAGTTAAAGGTAAGACTCTCGATGAAGCTTTAAACATCACCAATAAGGAAATTGCAGATTTCCTGGGTGGATTGCCAGAAGCTAAGATGCACTGCTCAGTGATGGGGCAAGAAGCATTGGAAGCAGCGATCTTCAAATATCGTGGTATCGAAGTAGAGCATCATGATGACGATGACGAAGGGGTCTTGATTTGCTCCTGTTTTGGAATCACAGACAATAAGATCCGCCGCGTTGTTATCGAGAATGATCTAACTGAAATTGAACAAGTCACCAACTACATCAAAGCAGGCGGCGGTTGCGGCTCCTGTCTAGCCGATATCGAAGATATCCTCATCGAAGTACAAGCCGAAAAAGCAGCACTCAAAGATCGAGTCGAAGCTCAGATCGATGCAACAGCAAGCCTAACTCCGATTCAGAAAATCACACGGATTCAGCAAGTGATTGATGAAGAAGTGCGTCCCATGCTCATCGCCGATGGGGGAGACCTTGAACTCTATAACGTTGAAGGGGATACCGTTCAAGTTGTGCTCAAGGGAGCTTGTGGTGGTTGTGAGAGTAGCACTGAAACGCTGAAGTATGCCATCGAGGCTCGCCTAAAAGACCGCGTTCTCCCGACCCTTGTTGTTGAGTCTGTTGGATAAACGGTCAGCTTCGTAGAGACATATGGACATGCGTCTCTACGAAGACGTGTAGATACTAACTAAAAATTGGGTATGACGTCCTACCTCACTTTTGCTCCCCTGCAACCTCTACCCCTCTCTCTTATTCCCCATCTTCCATATCTCAAATTCTTCCATTTTCTTACGTACTCTACATCCTGATTCTAAGGACCCATGCTAACCATCCATCTCCTCCATGAGGATTGTGTTGCCCCGCAGCACGCCTCGCGAGCACCTCCGTTCTTACTCACTTCCCAACCACCTGTGTGGAGGTGCAGCAACGGCACAACCATTCGCAAGTGGAGGAATTAAATCGTATCTCGCAATCGTTTCAATGAACGCTTGAGCTGACAGGCTCAGAAAACCCATAAACCTCACAAGGAGAAATCCAAACCATGAGACAGATCGCATTTTATGGAAAAGGCGGTATCGGTAAATCCACCACATCTCAAAACACCATTGCAAGTATGGCCGATCGCAACCGCATCATGATTGTGGGTTGCGACCCCAAAGCTGACTCTACTCGCTTGATGCTACACAGCAAAGCTCAAACGACGATTCTACACTTAGCTGCTGAGCGTGGCGCGGTTGAAGATCTTGAACTCGATGAAGTGCTCCTCAAAGGCTATAAGGACGTGAAGTGCGTTGAATCTGGTGGTCCTGAGCCTGGTGTAGGTTGCGCGGGTCGGGGTATCATCACTGCCATCAACTTCTTAGAAGAAGAAGGCGCATACGAAGATCTCGACTTCGTTTCCTACGACGTATTGGGTGACGTTGTTTGCGGTGGTTTTGCAATGCCTATTCGCGAAGGCAAAGCTCAGGAAATCTACATCGTTTGCTCCGGTGAAATGATGGCAATGTATGCAGCAAACAACATTGCCCGAGGTATCCTCAAGTACGCTCACTCCGGTGGTGTGCGCTTGGGTGGTCTCATCTGTAACAGCCGTAATGTTGACCGGGAAATCGAACTCATTGAGACCCTGGCTGAGCGCCTCGGTACTCAGATGATTCACTATGTGCCCCGCGACAACATCGTTCAGCACGCTGAACTGCGCCGCATGACGGTCATTGAGTATGCTCCCGACAGCAAGCAAGCGGCAGAATACACAGCGCTAGCTAAGAAGATCGAAAGCAACAAGAATCTTGTTATTCCTACGCCAATCACGATGGATGAACTGGAAGACCTCTTGGTTGAGTTCGGTCTCTTGGGTGGTGACGAAGAGTATGAAAAGGTCATTGCTCAAGACCAAGCAAAAGAAACTGTCACTGTCTAATTCATAACTTTTCGCTTGAGTTGCCTTGAACGAGTCAGCCTCAGCCCAATTCACTCGCGAGCAAGCACTGGGGCATCGCTGTACTCGGTCAGGACACTCTTCCCTCCCTGTATAACCACTCCTTGAAGCAATAAAGAGGGCACCATGACCACTGTAGAAGACAGAAAGGCACTCGTCCAGGAAGTCCTGGAAGTGTATCCTGATAAAGCCAAAAAGAGTCGCTCTAAGCACCTCAATGTTACCGAAGAAGGTGCATCTGATTGCGGCGTTAAATCGAACAAAAAGTCTGTTCCTGGCGTAATGACCACCCGTGGCTGTGCCTATGCAGGTGCGAAAGGTGTGGTCTGGGGGCCCGTGAAGGACATGATTCACATCAGCCATGGTCCCGTGGGTTGCGGTTACTATTCCTGGTCAGGACGCCGCAACTACTACATCGGTACTACTGGCGTTGATACCTTTGGTACGATGCAGTTCACGTCCGACTTCCAAGAGCGGGATATCGTATTTGGCGGTGATAAAAAGCTGGATAAGCTGATTGACGAATTAGAGATACTTTTCCCTCTTAGCCAAGGCACCACGATTGAGTCCGAGTGTCCCGTTGGTTTGATCGGAGACGATATAGAAGCTGTTGCGAAGAAGAAGAATAAGCAATACGGTAAGCCTGTTGTTCCAGTTCGTTGTGAAGGGTTCCGGGGTGTATCTCAGTCCCTTGGACACCACATTGCAAACGACACGGTTCGTGACTGGGTTCTCCCTAAAGCTGATGAGTATCGTAAAACTCCTGAAGGCTTTGAGCCAGGTCCCTATGATGTCAACATCATTGGTGACTACAACATTGGTGGAGATGCATGGCCTAGCCGCCGATTGCTCGAAGCCATTGGTCTACGCGTTATCTCCCAGTTCTCTGGAGATGGCACCTTCAACGAAGTGGTGATGACACCTCTAGCAAAGTTGAATCTAATCCACTGCTACCGCTCCATGAACTATATCTGCCGATTCATGGAAGAGAAATATGGCATCGGTTGGTTGGAGTACAACTTCTTTGGGCCAACTCAAATTGCGAAGTCTCTACGCAAGATTGCAGCGCAGTTTGACGAAACGATTCAGGACAATGCCGAGCGCGTTATCGCTGAACACCAAGCCCGAATGGATGCGATCGCCGCTAAGTATCGTTCTCGTCTAGAAGGCAAGGAAGTCATGATGATGGTTGGAGGTCTTCGTCCTCGTCACGTCATCCCTGCTTTTGAAGATTTGGGTATGAAAGTTATCGGCACAGGCTATGAGTTTGGTCACGGTGATGACTATAAGCGAACAGCTGATTACGTGAGCGAAGGTACCGTCATCTATGACGACGTTAGTGGCTATGAGTTTGAAGAACTCGCTAAGAAATTGAAGCCCGACCTGATTGCAGCAGGCATCAAAGAGAAGTACGTCTTCCAGAAGATGGCACTTCCTTTCCGCCAGATGCACTCGTGGGATTACTCTGGTCCTTACCATGGCTATGAAGGCTTTGAAGTCTTTGCCCGTGATATGGATTTAGCGATTAACAACCCGACCTGGGATCTAATCAACGCTCCCTGGCAAACCGCATAGGCACGGTAAAGGCGCACTACCGTGCGCCTTTACGAAATACCAAGTCCTCGAAAACTGCATAGGCACCGTAAGGGCGCACGGCGGTGCGTCCCTGCATAAATCTCTAATCACTCCCTTCATCCCTTCCAAAGGAGAACGCCATGACTGAGAATGTCAATCCCCAAGTGCCGGAAAACACCACTGACCCCGGCAAAATACAAGATCACTTTGATCTATTCCAGACAGACACCTACCAAGACCTATTTGAATACAAGCGCCAGTTTGAAGGTGCCCACAGCCATGAAAAAGTCGCTGAAGTCGCTGAGTGGACAAAGAGCTGGGAGTATCGAGAAAAGAACTTCGAGCGCCAAGCGTTGACGGTCAACCCAGCGAAAGCTTGTCAGCCCTTAGGTTCTCTGTTTGTTGCATCGGGTTTTGAAGGAACACTTCCCTACAGCCATGGCTCTCAAGGTTGCGTTGCATACTTCCGCACTCACCTAACCCGGAACTACAAAGAGCCTTTCCAGGCTGTTTCGTCTTCGATGACTGAAGATGCCGCAGTATTCGGAGGGTTGAACAACCTGAAGCAGGGTCTACAAAACTCCTATACGCTGTATGAACCTAAGATGATTGCTCTCTGCACCACCTGTATGGCTGAGGTCATCGGGGACGACATCGGAGCGTTCATCCAGACAGCTAAGAACGAAGAGTTGATTCCTGAAGATCTACCTGTTCCTGCAGCGCATACGCCTAGTTTTGTGGGGTCTCACATCACTGGCTATGACAACATGCTGGTGAGCATCCTCAAAACGCTGACTGAAGGCAAAAAAGCTGAAACGACGAATGGCAAATTCAACTTCAACCTGGGCTTTGATCCCTACGTGGGTAACATTCGTGAGTTGAAGCGGATTCTGAATTTGTTCGGTATTGACTACACGATTCTCTCCGACAACTCCGACACGTTTGATTCGCCGAATACAGGCGAATTCAAGATGTATAACGGGCTGACCACTCTAGAGGAAGCGGGTGATTCGATTAACGCTGAAGGCACCTTCTTCTTCCAGAAGTACACGACACCGAAAACTCAGGATTACATCATCAAAGAGTGGGAGCAGAAGACCTACAACTTCCGTCCATTCGGCATCAAGGGAACAGATGAATTCTTGATGGCGCTGTCTGCAATTACAGGTAAGGCAATTCCTCAGGAGCTTCAGGCCGAGCGGGGTCGTGCAGTTGACGCCATGACTGATTCCCAGGCATGGATTCATGGTAAGCGGATTGCGCTCTATGGTGATCCCGACCATGTGTTTGGCATTACTCAGTTCTTACTTGAGATGGGTGCTGAACCTGTTCACATCGTCGTCACTAACAGTAATCCTGACTTCGAAGCTGAACTCCGTGAGGTATTGACTAACAGTCCTTACGGTCAAGAAGCAACCGTCTGGGGCAAGAAGGATTTGTGGCATTTGCGATCGCTCCTCTTTACTGAGCCTGTGGATCTGCTGATTGGTAACTCCTACGGTAAGTATCTATGGCGTGATACCCACACTCCATTGGTGCGCATTGGCTATCCAATCTTCGATCGCCATCACATGCACCGCTACCCAACGCTGGGCTATCAGGGCGCGATCAACCAGTTCAACTGGATTGTGAATACGATTCTAGATGAACTCGATCGTCAGACCATTATCCCTGCGAAGACCGATATCTCCTTTGACTTGATTCGTTAATGCTGGAAACGCAAGGTCCGATAGGGGCGCAGGGTCATGTGCCCCTATAATCGGACTTCATTACGTACGGGGCATGCCCCTGCTGTTCATTCCCACCACTGGACACCGTTATGAAATTGTCTGACGAAATCGAACTTGATGGGCCACCGATTTATGACATGGGAAGCCGAGTCCGCACCCGTAAAGTCATTCGTAATGATGGAACCTTTCCAGGGAAAGACATCGGCTTTCACTTAGCAAAGAAAGGAGACGTTGGCTACATTGTTGGCATCGGAACTTACTTACAGCGTGCCTACATCTACTCCGTCCATTTCCTAGAAACGAACTTTGTTGTTGGTTGCCTCAGTCGCGAACTTGAACTTGCAGAAGATCGCCCCTATCGCAGCGTTGATGATGACAATTGATTCGATATGCGACCTGTGCATACACCGGTCAAACAAGCGATAGGGGCTACGTTCAGGTCAATCAAGCCCTCTCTGCTTATTCCCCTTGATGATTTGGGACTCAACCCATGGCTACACTCTTCCGTCCCTCCTCTCCTATCAATTCCGACAGCCCCATGCATGAATCATTCATCTCTGATGTTCATGCTCCTCACCATCCTCCTCTCGACGTCCTAACACTCCTCCGTCAATGGATAGACGGTCTTACGATTACCAACCCTCGTCAAGCCCATTTCATTTGCCGACTCATTCCCTGCAACTGTCCCTTTGAACGAGACATTAAACTGTTTCAGCGGACCCTCGTTCACATTCCAGCTCTCTGTAAACTCAATCCCCTTTATATGGAATGTGTATCTCTTCGATTCCGTGCACTGAGCTATCTAACGGATGAATGCAACGAAGACGTGACCCGCTACATTTGCTAACTCCACCGACCACCCCCTAAAACGGCCATGAAACTCACCCAAGGTAAAATTCGTGAACTTCTGACCGAACCCGGCTGTGAACACAATCACAAAAAGCAGGGTAAAGGTAAAAACAAAGCCTGTACTCAAGTCGCCAAACCCGGTGCTGCCCAAGGTGGATGTGCCTTTGATGGAGCGAGTATTGCCCTCGTCCCCATTACCGATGCAGCCCATCTTGTGCATGGCCCAATTGCCTGTGCGGGTAATTCTTGGGGTAGCCGAGGCAGCCTCTCTTCAGGTCCTATGCTCTACAAAATGGGCTTTACCACTGATCTGAATGAAAATGACGTGATTTTCGGTGGGGAAAAGCGGCTTTACAAAGCCGTTCAAGATGTTCAACAGAAATATAGCCCTGCTGCCATCTTCGTTTATTCGACCTGTGTCACTGCACTCATCGGAGATGATTTGAATGCAGTGTGTGCCTCAGCTTCAGAAAAAGCAGGAATTCCGGTAATTCCTGTCCAATCTCCTGGATTTGTTGGCAGTAAAAATCTCGGTAACCGCCTTGCAGGTGAAGCTCTACTGGAACACGTCGTAGGTACGGCAGAACCAGAAGTGACAACCCCTTACGATATCAATCTAATTGGCGAGTACAATATCGCAGGTGAAATGTGGGGTGTGCTTCCCTTATTTGAAAAAGTCGGTATTCGGGTCCTGTCCAAAATTACTGGGGATGCCCGCTATCAAGAAATCGCCTATTCTCACCGAGCCAAGCTCAACGTCATGATTTGCTCTAAGGCACTGATCAACATGGCGCGAAAAATGGAGGAGACTTACAGTATTCCCTACATCGAAGAATCCTTCTACGGCATTGATGACATGAACAAATGCCTGAGGAATATTGCCAATCACTTCGGTGATCCTGCTCTCAAAGAACGAGTAGAAGCAGTTATTCAAGAAGAAACCAACAAGCTTGATGTTGCCCTTGCCCCCTTCCGTGAACGGCTGACGGGTAAGCGGGTGGTTCTCTACACTGGAGGCGTAAAGAGCTGGTCAGTAATCTCTGCGGCCAAAGACCTAGGCATCAAAGTTGTCGCCACCAGCACCAAGAAAAGCACTGAAGAAGATAAGGCTCGCATCAAAGAACTATTAGGTGAAGATGGCGTCACGATTGAGAATGGCAATGCTCAGCAACTCCTAAAGATTATTGCCGACACCAATGCTGACATGCTGATTGCAGGAGGCCGGAATCAGTACACTGCTCTCAAAGCCCGAATTCCTTTCCTTGATATCAACCAAGAACGCCATCATCCCTATGCTGGATATATTGGCATGATCGAGATGGCGCGAGAACTCGACGAAGCTCTGCACAGCCCTATTTGGGCGCAGGTCCGAAAAGTGGCTCCTTGGGAACGGGAAGAAGGGGCATCGGATTCTGCGGAAGCATCCGTAGTCGAATCCACAATTGCAACCAAAGTGGTTGCTCGACGAAAAGCGGCAGCAGTCAATCCTCTCAAGCAAAGTCAGCCGTTAGGAGCCTCTCTTGCATTTTTGGGACTCAAAGGCGTCGTTCCTCTATTCCATGGATCTCAAGGCTGTACCGCTTTTGCCAAAGTCATGCTGGTCCGCCACTTCCGAGAAGCAGTGCCTATGTCCACTACGGCAATGTCTGAGGTGACAACAATTTTGGGTGGAGAAGATAATGTCGAACAGGCGATTATGACCCTGGTCGAGAAGTCAAATCCTGAGATTATCGGTCTCTTCACGACCGGACTGACAGAAACTCGCGGCGATGATATGGATGGCATTCTCAAGACCATTCGGAATCGCCACCCTGAAATCTACGATTTGCCGATTGTTTTTGCCTCTACCCCCGACTTCAAGGGAGCCTTGCAGGACGGGTATCGAGCCGCAGTCGAAAGTATGATGCGATCGCTCCCCCAACCGGGCGAAACTCGTCCGGATCAGGTAACGGTTCTGGTCAGCTCTGCGTTTGCTCCTGGAGATGTACAGGAAATCAAGGACATCATCACCGCCTTTGGCTTGCGACCCATTTTAGTGCCCGATCTGTCGGGCTCCCTAGACGGACACCTCGATCCAGAGGGCAGCACAACAACAAGTGGGGGTACGACACTTGCTCAACTTCGGGAAATCGGAAGTTCGGTCTATACCCTTGCCTTGGGTGGCAGCATGGAAGGAGCTGCCGAGATTCTTCAGCAGCGGTTTGGCATCCCCTACGAGATCTTCAATTCCCTAACTGGATTGGATGCCGTCGATGAGTTTTTGCAGGCATTGTCGGATATTAGTGGCCACGCTGTCCCTGATCGCTATGTGCATCAACGCTGCCAGTTACAAGATGCCATTCTCGACACCCACTTCTTCTTTGGACGCAAGCAAGTGGCATTAGCGCTAGAGCCAGATCTGCTCTATGCAACAGCCTGGTGCCTGCACATGATGGGAGCGACGATTCATGCAGCAGTGACGACAACCAAATCCAAGCTACTAAAGCAGCTTCCGATTGATAAAGCCACGATTGGGGATTTAGAAGATTTTGAAGAAGCCGCGACAGGAGCAGACTTGATCATCACGAATTCCAATGGTGCCAAGATTGCAAAACGGCTTCAGGTTCCCCTGTATCGATTGGGATTCCCCGTGTTCGATCGACTGGGTAATGGACAACGCTGCACCGTAGGATATCGGGGCACAATTCAGGTGTTGTTTGACATCGGCAACCTGCTGCTAGAAGCCGAAGAAGAGAAATCCCATGAGCAAGTCCAAAGCTGGGCAGAAGGGAATTTGGAGTAAGTTCAGCGTGGGAATGTGCACAGAAGTTTTGTTTTGAATTGCTGAGGAGATCGTCTATGAAAATTGCGTTTGCAACAAAAGACTCGGTTCATGTAAATGAACATTTTGGCTGGGCAAAACGCCTGGATGTGTATTCGATCGACCAGGATGCATACAGCTTCTTGGAAACAATCAAATTTGATCCGGATATGGAAAGTGACGACCACAATGACCGACTGATTCCCAAGATCAATGCGTTACACGACTGCACCATCGTTTATGTTTCAGCCATTGGTGCTGGTGCAGCCGCTCGAATCATCAATTCAGGTATTACCCCCATTAAGTCAGATAGCGGGGAAGAGAAAATTGAGGATATTTTGACTCAATTACAGAAAACCCTAAAGGGTAATCCTCCCCCTTGGTTACGGAAGGCATTGAAGAAAAATGCTCCCACGTTTGATGTTCTTGAAGAAGAAGAGGAAGAAGTACTGGTATGACTGTAACAAACACGACTCCCCCTAAGTCAACGAGTGACTCCAATGTTCCAGAGTTTAGCGTCGCGGATTCACCATTTCTCCAAGCTATTGTGCAACAGATTCGTGCAAATGATGCTTACGGAACCTACCGCAATTGGAGCGATGAATTGCTGCTTAAGCCGTTCATTTTGTCTAAAGCACAGAAGCGCGAGATTTCAGTTGAAGGTGATGTTGATCCCATAACCAAGAGTCGGATTTTTGCCTTCTATCGGGCGATCGCCGCTCGCATTGAACAAGAAACAGGACAACTTTCCACAGTTGTCATTGACCTGAGCCACGAAGGGTTTGGCTGGGCGTTGATATTCTCAGGCCGATTAATCCTCGTATCTAGAACTCTACGGGATGCTCAGCGCTTTGGTTATGACTCGTTAGAGAAGTTAGATAAGGAAGGCGAAAAACTTGCACTAAAAGGTATTGACCTGGCAACTCGCTTTAGCGAGGTTTGCGACCTGTAAACAACATGTAGGGGCGCAGGCCATGCCCCTTACCGTTAACCAATTGGGACACTGGGACAACGCGATGGTTCAAACGACAGATATTTCCACTCAACCATCTTCTATCGATGAGCTAAAGAAAAAAATTCGAAAGCTCAATAGCAAAGCGGGTCAGATGAAGATGGATCTCCATGACATTGCTGAAGGGTTACCCGCAGACCTTGACCAACTTCCGGAGATGACAGCCAAAACCTATGACATTTTCTGCCAACTTCGGGAACTAAAGCAGCAGCTTAAGACTTTAGAGCTTAACTCTTCAGAAAACGCCTAACGCCCGTTCACCACGTTTGTAGGAGACACATTCAATGATTCAGACACTTACAACATTCAACACCTTATCGACAGCAGAAGAATATTTGAATTTCTTTTGTATTCCCTATGATGCAAAGGTTGTTAGCGTTAATCGATTGCATATTCTCCAGAAGTTTTCAGAGTTTGTAAAAGCGATCGATGAAGATAAAGCCCTGGATGAAGGCGATCGCCTCGGTCAATATCGAACCGCGCTACAAAATGCTTATGCGATATTTCTAAATTCATCCTCTTTAGAACAAAAGTTGTTTAAGGTCTTTAAGCAGAAGCCCAGCAACGTCGTTCTTTTATCAGACATTGTTACCGAATAGCTGTACGAGCGAAGCATTCGGCCTAACGGAGCAAACGTACGGGCGAAGCATTCGGACCTAAAGGTATGCAACTAGCCGAATTTTTGATCGAGTGCTTCGCCCCAACGCCCCCCATATTCCATTGAATGATCATTAAGAGGATCACCCCATGACCACCCTGACCCCGACTGAACTCGATCGCTATCGTCGTCAGATGATGTTGCCTGGATTCGGTGAATCTGGACAGCTGAAGCTGAAAGACGCCACAGTTCTCGTCACGGGTGTAGGTGGACTCGGGGGCACAGCGGCTCTTTATCTAGCAGTTGCAGGTGTCGGTAAGTTGATTCTGGTGCGGGGTGGCAATCTCAAGCGAGATGACCTCAATCGGCAGATCCTCATGACTGATGATTGGGTGGGTAAACCACGGGTCTTCAAAGCTAAGGAGACCCTCATGGCGATCAACCCAGACATTGAGATAGAAACAGTCTGCGAGTTTGTCACTGAAGAAAATGTGGATGACCTCGTTCAATCTGCTGACCTGGCTCTAGACTGTGCCTTTGATTTCAAAGAGCGCACGTTACTGAATATCGCTTGTGTCCGTTGGGATAAGCCCATGGTGGAAGCTGCGATGAATGACATGGAAGCTTACTTAACCACCATCATTCCTGGTGAAACTCCCTGTCTTTCCTGCATCTTTCCAGAAATTCCTGAATGGGATCGATGGGGATTCGGCGTTCTGGGTGCAGTATCCGGCACCCTTGCCTGTCTCGCAGCACTGGAAGGAGTCAAGTTGATTACAGGATTGGGTGAACCGTTGCTCGGTAAGTTGCTAACGATGGATCTCGCCCGTGCCGAATTCGCAAAGCGTCGTCCTTATCATGATCCCGACTGTCCGGTGTGTGGCAAGGACTCATTTGCTAAGTCCAGTCAGCCTTCATCCCTCTTGCTTAGTGATCCGCTCTCCGTAGCATCCAATTCTCTAGCAACGGCTCTTGTCTGATCCTGTTTGAACGTTTCTTTCATCTGTTTGTGTGCGAGGCGACCAGCCATGCTGTTATCTCTACTCACCCTTGGAGGGGCGATCGCCTCATTCCGTATTGCCCGCCGCATCCAAGACGAAATCGTCAAAATTGTGAGCGGATTGATTGGATTAGGATGTCTGATGGTCAGTCTGATTCTCGCACCTTGGATATTTAAGCTGGTGGTCGTTGTGTCGTTGATTGCCTTACCCAATCTTTATGGCAAAACCAACCATACTGTAGTTTGCCCCAAGCACTGTGCAGCAAAAGGCCGATGTCATACGCCGATGTCACAGTGCTTTGGATGGATGCGTCAGCACCTTCATCATTACCACTGGAAGTCGAAGCGTTCAGAAGCTGAATAAGCGTCCACATCTAAGACAAAAATTTCTCCAGCGTCAATGTCTAGTGAATGACATTCGCATGTGTTTTCTCCCATCACCGTCTTGTTCGTCGTTTCCCCTTTCTCACGTAAGGAGACCCCTATGACTGTTACGCTCACTGATCTTGCTGAATTGCGTTTACGCACCTTTGTCAGAACCTCTGAGTCTGCGAAGTCTGCGACACGAGGCGTTCGTCTCTCCGTCAATGACGGCGGCTGTAGTGGCTATGAATATGGCCTCGGCATTGTAGACGCCCCTAAACAGGGTGACATCGTGATTCAAGAAGGCTCTCTCAACGTTTACGTTGATGCCCAGAGTGCTCCTCTACTTGAAGGCGTTGTAGTGGACTACGTGGACAGCTTACTTGAAAGCGGCTTTAAGTTTACGAATCCAAACGCGACTGATACCTGTGGCTGCGGAAAGTCATTCCAAGCAGGAGATTGTACACCCGCAGCTGCTCCCTGTAGCTAGCGATGAAGCACAGGCGTAGGGTGGGCATTGCTCACCTTACACAAAATCTGATGATTTCTCACGTTCTTATCTATCGGAGAATGAACCCATGACAACTTACAACGTTCGACTCATCAACAAAAAGCGTAAGATTGACATCACCATTCCTGTGGATGATGACACCTACATCATTGATGCAGCTGAAGAAAACGATCTTGAGCTTCCTTTCTCTTGTCGCTCTGGAGCCTGTTCAAGTTGTGTCGGCAAGCTAGTCGAAGGAGAAATCGATCAAGAAGACCAGTCTTTTCTGGATGATGAGCAAATTGCAAAAGGATTTATTGTACTCTGCTCCTCTTATCCTCGGTCTGACTGCACGATTAAGACCCACATGGAAGCCTATCTCGTTTAATCTCAAAACTAAGAGTAATGTGGTGTGAAACAGTCAAAATAATGAATTAGGCGATCGCCTCAAACTTCTATCTGGTCGACGATGCTCACCCTACACGATTCATGAAATTAGCTGTATCATGCCACTGCTCTTTGCTCTACCTATTTGATTGCTTACTCCAAAGCACCTCTTTCGCAGTGTCAATATCGATGAATTACAGGACTTAGAGCCATGGCAAAGATTGGAATTTTTTATGGCAGCACCTCCGGTACAACTGAGGAAATCGCAGAAAAGCTCCGAGATGAGATCGGTGAAGAACGCTGCGATTTGTTCAATATGGAGGAAGATTACGATGATGTGGATGATCTTTTAAGGTACGACTACTTACTTCTTGGATGCTCGACCTGGGGCGCAGGTGAAGTTCAAAATGACTGGCGTGAACCGCTATTTGATATGGAAGTGGATAAGCCAGATTTCACCGGAAAAACCATCGCTCTATTTGGTCCAGGAGATTGCCAAGGGCACAGCAAGCACTTCGTTGGAGCGCTGGGTATTCTTTACGATCAGTTCAAGGCACTGGGTGCAACCCTTGTTGGCGCCGTGTCCGCAGATGACTACACCTTTGAGAAATCCACTGCCATTCGCGACGGAAAATTCGTTGGATTAGCCCTTGATGAAGTAAACGAAAGTGACAAAACCGATGACCGTATCACAAGTTGGCTAGAACGACTCAAAGCCGATTTCCCTCCAATGGCGGCTTGACCTGAGAGAATAAAGTTTTTTATCTCGACGGGGGGAAATGCTGACAAACCACGATAGGTTTTCCCAGAGAAGCAGGATGTAGCATCGTCGCGCATCCTGCATTTCTCAATGCCGATACGATATACCTGTTCTCCGAGAAATGATGAAGCTTATGTCGTGAGACGTATGTAACTTGGTCGACGCCCATGATTTCAACCCCATCTCCTACTCTTTCTTGGTTTGACGCTTCAGCTGAAATTAAATCGTTGCTAACCCAAGCAGCTGATTGCTGGCACGATAGCGCCCGCTCTAAACGATACATTGAGCAGGCGATCGCCCTTGGTCATGACAATCCCAATGTGCTGATCGCTGCCTACCGCTACTTTTTTTACAAAAACGATGGTGAGATGGCCCTATGGGTTGCTCAGGTGGTGATGAGCCAGGTTCAGCAGTCAGAGCAGTTGCCACAGTCTTGGAAAGAGCTACAGCCCATATTGACGGTTCGGAAAGAAGAGCCGATAATTCGATTGTATCTCCATGCCTATGCTGCATCGGGACTCCTGTTAGCGAAGTTAGGAGATTTAGACGGGGCACTGGCGATCGCCACTCACATCAAGGCGATCGACGACCAGCGAGAGTTTGGTGGTGACCTGCTCTACAGTATTCTTACAACGCCGCTCGACGATGACGATGCTTAACAATCATGTCGCAACAGAGAACTACGAGACACGAAGTACCGTCTATAGCCATAGCCATTGGCTTTAAGACATCTCTTGGGGTGTGCTAAGCACGTCCTAAAACTGCCCGTGTCATAACTAAATTGCTACAGCTATAAAATCCAAAATTTAACGCCACGATGACGAAAGAGATCTTGAGGAGCAGGTCTTATGGGAACCACAAAAGATTGGATTGTAACAAATGAGGGACGATGTGAGCCTCGCCCCTCTACACGTGAGTGGGATTTGGTAAGAGATAACTACTATTTTCACCAGTTCCTAACTGACATTATCGGCATCTTAAACAAAGTGCCCAATGAACAGGATGAATGGGATCAGCTCCCTCAGCTCCGAATGCGGGTGCGACAACTGGTCATGAACTCTTATTGGGTAAGAACTCGCTACACAACCCCTAATTCGCAAACTGGAGTAGGTGTGCTGACCCTCTACGATGAGATCGGTTATCCCCTCACGGTTCAAAACGAGACCATGCTGCCTGGAACCATGTCCACGATTCATAATCATGGAACGTGGGGAGTGGTGACTGTGATTAGTGGAAGGGAAGAACACACCTTTTGGCGACCGGTCTCAGATGAATGGAAAAACAAAACCCCTCACCCAGAGGCTCCCGTGCATATTGAGCGCGTTGAACGCAAGGTTCTCATGCCAGGGGAAATTCTCAGCTTTATGCCCGATGCCATCCATCAGGTAAAATCCATCGACACAAAACCGACGCTGAGTTTTTGTCTGTATGGCGACACGCAGCCGCGATCGCGCTTCCGATTTGACCCAGTATCACGGACAGCAAAGTTGTTTTAGGGGTCGAACGGAGGGGTGATGCGTTGCTTGGGGCGGAGTAGAAGGGCGATGCATTGTGCCAAAATTTTGGGAATGACACCTAGATAATGACACAATGCATCACTCTTACGGTCAGGAGCGGAGCGAGTCACTTTTCCAGTTCTGTATGTACCGGCGAATCGCGTGCATTGCGATTTCGTTACGGATTATGCGTTCATAAAAGTTACGCTGCCAAACTGGTGTTCCTGATGTGTGACGCATCTGATTGATGCGTCGGGTTGAAATTGATTTGAAATTTTGCACGATCGCCGACATTGAACCGGGTCGCGTTCCGTTTGGGCGATCGCCACCATCATTACATTTAGGTGATTCGATATCTGATTCAACCGTTATGACACTGACAACTCTGCCTGCATTACCCCGTCTCCAATGGGCTTCAACGTGAAGCCAACTTTCTGAAAGACATGACGCATGGCACTGTTTTCCATGAGTACTTCAGCCGTGATGCAACCAATACCTTCTAGCCGAGCGATCTGAATCAAGCGCTTCAGCAATTCAGTTCCAATGCCAAGATGCTGATAAGGATCAGCGACTAACATCGCAAATTCTGCCGAATTGCTGTTGTGAAGCCTGCTCAACCGACCTACTGCCAAAATTTCGTGCTGCCCAGAACTTGGATCTTCATAATCTACAACGAGCGCCGTTTCGCGATCATAATCAATAAAGCAAATACGCGTGAGTCGTTCATGGGCAGTACGCTGACTTAGCTTCATCAAGTGGAAATATCGCAGATACACGCTCTGTTCTGATAGAACGTGATGAAATTGGACAATGAGCGGTTCATCCTCCGGGCGAATGGGGCGAATCGTCACCATTCGATTATCTTTCGTCGCCCAGTCCGATACATATTGAGTTGGATAGGGACAAATCGCAGGTTTCGGTAGATTGTCTGGGAGAATCGCTGAATCATGTAAGACAATACGTGCATCCAATGCTTGTATGGTCTGAGTTCGTGAACTGTCGTTAGGCGATGCCAATAGCGGATTAATATCGATTTCCTTGATTCGGGGATGTTCGATGACCAGTTGACTAAACCGCACGAGAATTTGTTCAAGCTGTTCCAAATCCACGGGTTCCCGTCCACGGGTTCCCTGTAAGGCGTGATAAATTTTTGTGTGTTCCATGAGCCGCCGCGCCAGGGTCGAGGTTAGCGGCGGCAGGGCGATCGCACTATCGTTCATAATCTCAACCATTTGCCCCCCGGCACCAAACAACAACACCGGACCAAACTGCACATCGATACTGCTACCCAGAATGAGTTCATAGCCATCGTTGCGATCGATCATGGGCTGCACCGTAACCCCATTGAAATGTTCAGCCCCAACTTTTTCAGTAACGGATGTCTCAATGTCAGCGTAGGCTTGCTTCACATCCTCTGAATACGTCAAATTAAGCTTCACGCCTCCAACATCGGTTTTATGAGTGATGGTTTCCGATAAGAGTTTCAGCACAACCGGATAGCCCAACGTTTCAGCATGGGCGATCGCCTCCTCAATGGACGTTGCTTTTAACGTTTGAACCACAGGAATGTCGTATTCAGCCAGAACCTGCTTAGACTCTTCTTCAGTCAAAAGAGTTCGCCCAGCATCGAGAGCTGTTTGAAGTAAGATATCGACATGCGATCGCCCATTCTGGTCCTTATTCCAATGACTTGCTAACACCGGAGTCTCATACAATGCCTTCAAGTTATCGTTATACCGCCACATGAAATTAAACAATTGGGCTGCGGCATCTGGATAAGGATATGTAGGAATGCTCGCTTGATTCAGAATCATTTCCCCAGCCATAACTTCCGCACCCCCCATCCAACTGGCAAGGACCGGCTTATTTGTCTTCTGGGCATATCCCTTGAGCTGCTCAGCTGTTCGGGTTGGATTGGTCATGGCTTGAGGAGTTAAGATAACCAACAATCCATCTGCATTGGGATCTGTTGCGGCAATTTCAAAGGCTCTAGTATAGCGATCCGGATCAGCGTCTCCCAAGATATCAATCGGATTACTGTGACTCCAATGGGTCGGAAGCACCTGATTAAGGCGATCAACGGTTTCGGGTTCCAGTGATGCCAGCTTGCCGCCTGCACGAATCAGAGCATCGGTAGTCAATACGCCAGGGCCACCCGCATTAGTGATAATGCTCAATCGAGGACCCTTGGGTAACCGATCCTGTTTAGCAAGCACCTCAGCCATATCAAACATTTCAGCAATCGTGTTGACGCGCAACACGCCACACCGTCGAAAAGCTGCATCCAATACCGCATCACTGCCTGCCAACGATCCGGTGTGAGAGGCCGCTGCTTTTGCCGCGGCTTCGGTGCGTCCTGCCTTGATCACAATAATCGGTTTCGTCAGAGACACTTCCCGGGCCGCTGAGAGAAACGATCGCGCATCACCAATGCTTTCCATATAGATAACAATGCTGTGCGTATGGGGATCATCGCCCAAATAGTTAATCAAATCACCCCAATCAACATCCAGCATGGAGCCGATGGAAATAAAGGCACTAAATCCAACATTTTCTCGGGTACTCCAATCCAGCACAGCGGTGCAAATTGCACCACTTTGACTGACAAATGCCACATTGCCAGGTTTTGCCATCATCCCAGCAAAGGTCGCATTCAGCCCGCTTCGAGGACTCATGATCCCTAAACAATTCGGTCCAATGATCCGGAGTTGACTATGCTGCAACTGTGCAGCAATCTCGTGCTCCAGAGCTACTCCGGGCTCACCAATTTCTTTGAATCCAGCAGAGATAATAATCGCACCTTTAACGCCTGCTTCAGCACAGTCACGAACGAGGCCGGGTACGGTCGGGGCAGGGGTGGCAATGATTGCCAAGTCAATGGCATCTGGCACAGCTGAGATCGATGGATACGCCTTGATCCCTAGGACACTACTACGTTTTGCATTGACCGGAAAAAGCGTACCTCCGAAGGGATGACTAATAAGATTCCACATGAGCGTTTTGCCCACGCTACCTGGCCGATCGGTTGCTCCAATGACGGCAACCGTTTTGGGATAAAAGAAGGCTTCGAGGGGTTGATATTCGGCACGTAAGATATCGTAAGCCGGATCAGGAGTGAGTTTTTCTGGAGTTAATTGCTCGGGAGTCAGTCTTAATGTGTCAACCATTCCTAAATCTCCAATGCGATCGCTGAGCGCCATGTCTAAAGACAGACTCAAACTACGTTAGAAATAGATTTCCTAAAAAGGTAATTGAAATGGATACAAGCACCATCGCATCATTCACGATGAGTGTTTCAAGAACTAGATAAAAGAGGCAAACTGAATATCAACACTACTCTGTTATCGTCGATAGGATTGAAATAAAAAAATTAAGATTTCACATTTCATC
>JBCBLF010000129.1:0-12954 GCA_038520475.1 Cyanobacteria bacterium J06627_8 | reverse complement strand
GCGGCAACTCCCACATCTCAACGGTCATCATCTAGTGTCGTCATTTCAATCAACGGCTGGAGAAATGCAGCCTCAGCCTGGACCGACACCATTGCGCCACCTGGCGGAAGCGCTTGCATCAGCCGTCCGCGCGCGGCAATCATCCGCAAGGCATCCTCTAGGCTAAACACCCCAGCCAGACACGCGGCAACATATTCCCCGACACTGTGTCCTAGTACCGTTGAGGGACGAATGCCCCATGACATCCACAGCTGAGCCAGCGCATATTCGACCGCGAACAAAATTGGCTGCGTATACACCGTCTCGTCGATGACCGATGACTGAGCGTGATGGCTCGACGAAGAGACATCAGGAGAATTGGGTAATTCTGACGAATTGAGATGTGACGGATTGAGATCGTTAAGGGCACCTGGAGTGCCTAGATTGTCTCGCGTATTCAACCTGCTTGGATATAGAATGTCCAGAAGCGGAACATGGTGAGCCTGGAGAATGTCAGCGCAACGGTTGAGCGCATCGCAAAACACGGGTTCACTGTCATACAGCTCACGTCCCATCTCCACATACTGAGATCCCTGTCCGGTGAAAAGAAACGGAATCCCGTCAGCTAACGATTTGGAGTCAGGCTGACAGTGACCTGACCGAACGTCGATGTCGTCAGGGTCAGTTCGCCAATCCTTAAGCTGAGTATGGAGATGATGAGCGGACGGTGCAACACAGGCCAGTCGATGAGAAAAATGCGATCGCCGCCTACTGACTGCACCACATAATTCCTTGAAATCACTGTCATCCAATCGATTCGAATCGGTCAAAAAATCTTCATATCGCTGAGCCAAAGCCTTCAGGGCTTCAGGAGTTTTTGCTGAAAGAACGAAAAGCTCTGCATCAGCAGAAGAGGTCGATTTCGGCCATTCAGCAAATGAGGCTTCAGACTCAGCCGCTTCAGCCGCTGCACAGTCAGACAGTACCGCATGGGCGTTTGTGCCGCCAAACCCAAATGAATTCACGCCAACATATCGCAAGCGAGGCTCATGTCCCTCGTGGGAAAACAGCTCAGGCCAATCGGTTAGCTCCGTTTGCACCCGTAGCTTCAAGCGATCGAAATCAATATCAGGATTAGGCTGAGCACAATGGAGACTCGGCGGCAGTTCTCCATGTTTGATCATCAGAGCCGCCTTGATGAGTCCAGCGACCCCAGCCGCTGTCTCTGTGTGCCCAATATTGCTCTTGACGGAACCAATTCGACAGACCTCACCGGGCGATCGCCCCTCTGCCAAAACAGCGCCGAGTGCTTGGGCCTCGATTGGGTCTCCCAACTTCGTCCCCGTGCCGTGAGCCTCCACATACTGAACCAGGGATGGATCAACCCCCGCACAGCGATAAGCGTCCCGCAATACAGCAGTCTGGGCCTCGGGATTGGGCGCCGCAATGCCCTGACTGGAGCCGTCTTGGTTGACAGCAGTTCCTCGAATCACAGCATAAATAGCATCCCGATCCGCAAGGGCTTGAGCCAAGGGTTTCAGCACTACCAGCCCAGCCCCCTCACTGCGAACATACCCATCGGCATGTTCACTAAAGCTTTGACACCGGCCCCGCCCCGACATGAATCCGCCTTTGGAAAAGCCAGCGGTGACGGTCGGCAATAGGAGAACGTTGACCCCCCCGGCGATCGCCAAATCAGATTCTCCCCGCCACATGCTGTGACAGGCCAAATGGATAGCAACCAGTGATGATGAACAAGCCGTATCGATGGCAAGGCTCGGCCCCTTAAAGTCAAACAGGTAGGAAATACGATTGGCAATAATGCAACTTCCAGTTCCCGTCGGAGCGTACGGATCGTTCACTGGCTGCTGCCACAGCATGATGGAATAGTCGTGGGGCCCAACACCAACAAACACCCCGGTTTTCGAGCCACGCAAGCGTTGAGGAATATGTCCGGCATCTTCCAACGCTTCCCAAGCCACCTCCAGCACCAAACGCTGCTGTGGGTCCATTGTCAATACCTCACGGGGAGCCATGCCGAAGAACTGCGGATCAAACTGATCAATGCAATCAACAAATCCTCCCCAGCGAGTGGTGGTCTTGTTGGGAACCGTGATGTCTGGATCGTAGATAGAGTCGACATCCCAACGAGAAGGTGGAACCTCTGTCACGCTGTCCACCCCGTTTCGAATCAGCTGCCAAAATGCCTCAGGGGTATCTGCACCTCCCGGATAGCGACATCCGATACCAACAATCGCAATCGGAGCAGGAGGTTGATAAGGTTGAGGAGCTGTCATAGGAGGCGGTATAATCGAAACTTTTTAAGTGTCTAAACTGAAATCATACTTGTGTCAAGTCAATACTATAGCCGCAGTAATTTGACTCAAGACAAGTTTGTGTCATACACGATTCAGTAAAGTACACAAAAGAATGCAAGTTTTTGGGGTGTAACGCCCGTCCAAAACCAATATTCCTCCGTTGCGAATTTGAGATGCTTGCTAAGTCTTGTGTCGCGATAAATACCACACCGAAGCTATGAAGGCGATCGCCCATTGTCACGTTGATCGATCCAAGCCTTAACTAGCCGGTTAACCGCAGCTTCCCAGTGATACGCCTCAACGTCTGCTCGTCCCTGCTGCCCCAGCCGTTGACGCAACTCAGCATCTGAAATCAGCCGGTAGAGCGATCGCCCAAATGCGTCTGAATCGCGAGGCTCGAACAGCAGCCCATTTTCACCATCTCGAAGATGAGTAACTACACCTCCCGCCCGAGGTGCCATCACAGGAATGCAAGCAGCAAAGGCTTCCAATACCGTCAGTCCCAAAGTTTCCTTTTCTGACGCGGTGACGTGAATATCGCTGTTGACCAACACCTCAGGCACCACATCCGGTGAAATCCGTCCCAGGAGGTGCACAGCAAATCCGAGGTCCTGAAGCATGTGATGAATGTCGTGCCGCAATTCACCGTCTCCAGCTATCACAACTGCAAGCTTTTCAACCCAAGGCGCATAATCGGGATGTTTAGCCCAATCAGCCAGTGCCTTCAGCGTGAATCCCCATCCTTTGTCTGGCGTAAGCCGACCGAGAAAAATAAGCGTGATTTTGTCGTCGATTCCCTCAATGCCATACTGAGTTTTGAAAAACTGGGGCTGTTTCAACGCATCGTGAAAGGCAGCCAAATCTACGCCTAAAAAGCGATCGCATCGAGTATTTCGAATGCCCAGCCGTTGCACACGCGCTTGAGTGATGGGACTTGCTACCAATGTGACATCGTAGGATTCAAACACCCGACGGATAATCTGTGTCGAAATCCACTGGAGCACAGCAACGATCGGACCAGGGAGCGGGAAAAAGTCCTCAATGTAATCAACAAAATTCGTGTGATAAAACCCAATACAAGGAATGGTGTGGGCCTTCGCATAGGCAACACCAGGCGCATTCAACACTCCTAGAAAAAGGCGATCAGGTTCGTCCACATGAATCACATCAGGCTGAAAAGCATGAAGCTCCTGCTGCAGACGTTGATTGCCTCGACGACTGATATTTCGTTCAAACTCGACCCCCATAAATGGCTCACTCGGAAGTCCGATCACCGTGACCCCCGGCAAAATCTGGCCCACCTGTTGACCCCAGTGAGGATAGACCGATGCAAGGGGTTGATAGTCTGGACACAACACTAAGACTTGATAGCCCTGTTTGCTAAGGATGCGCAACCGATGATAAAGGGCGATCGTAACTCCATCAACAACAGGTAGAAACCCAGAACTGATAATGGCAATCTTCATCACAATCGCGTTGACTGAGAAGCCTTCAGTGGGGTAGCGTCCGATTGCGCAGACGATCGCGCGGCGTTTGGTTGCGCAGATGCATGATTCTGGAGAGCCAACGGAGCTAAGGCATCAAGTCGATTTTCCCAAGCAATGGCCTGACGCTTAGCACTCTGCACATAGGGAGAAATAGCAATGAGTTGAATCATGGCACGATTGAACAGTGACCAGGGCGATCGCATCGGACGAACTACATCCACAAAGAGGACAACCCGAATATCATCGGTCTCATTCCACGCTTCATGGGGCAAGGTGTCGTCAAATATAAGACTTTTGCCTTCGTCCCAGTGACGAATCTCATCACCAACCCGCAGCCGACAGGCTTGCCTCGCCTGCGGCACCTTAAGCCCAAGGTGATAGCGCAGAACCCCTTTGTAAGGACCTCGATGTTCGGGGATATGTTTGTGAGGCAACAGAATGGAAAAGAACGCGGTCTTCATTCCTGGAATCTGTTCGATGAGTCGAGTCGTTTGAGGACAGCGACGACAATTTTTCTCAGCTTTAAACCCATAGCCATAGAAAAAATACGTTTTCCACAGATTGTCAGAGGTAATGCTGCTCTGGTCAGCAGAGATGTCTTGAAAATTAGGAATCGCACTGACCAGTTGAAGGATATCGTCCAATTCACTGCGGATGATGGGCCAATTGGCTTCTAGTTGAGCAACCCAAGGAAACTGCTGGCCGTCTAAAAAAGGAGTATTTTCAACACGAGATTGTTGAGCAATGTGTGCTTCTATCCTCCTCAGAAAGGTTTCACCATACTGGGCAGCGAAGTCATGATGACGGCGATTGAGGGCCTGTAGAAACGTGTGGATTCGAGCAAGAATGGCGTTCATTTCTTCACACTTTATCGTTTACATTAGGTCGTCTTTCAAGTCATTTAGACCAGCGGACTTTGCCAAAATCCGAGATAACTGTTGACGTAGAGTTCGATTGATCTCCAAAGCAACACTGCTCAAAGCAACATACCGTAGGCATAACTAGGCAACCATAAGCGCCAAATGGCTTTTCCACTCCAAGAGAAATATATCAATCTCTTGACCGATTTGGCTTCAAGTGAATCTTTGGCTCTGAGCTAACCAAGCAATTGCTGATTGATTCTCTCAAATTATCGCGAGAAGAGTTAGAGCACCTGAGTGAAGCACTGATGGATTTCAACACGCTTAAAGACTTGCAAGAATGGCGGACGACTCGTCGTTCGTGAGAGATTGAAACTTGGCCTGATTTGTGTCCAACGTCCACAGGGTCAGTCCAATTTCGTCTTGGATGAGCTTGGAGGGTTCAAATACCAAATCCAGGGTTCCAATATCGCTAGATTGCACCATCTTCAGCATGGACTCTGACGGATTGAAGAAAAAGACGGGGCGATCGCCCCCGATGACCGTGGGCACCCATTCCTCTGCTGAACGATGGGGTGGCATCACATAGATGCGCGTATCCGAATCGAACTGATAGCTGAGGGAAATAATATCCTGTAGCTGATCCGCCTCTGCAATGAGCTGAGACGATCGCCCCTCATTCACTAGCGCTGCGATCGCCGGATTACTCAGGTTTCGACTCTTTTGGTAGGTTGACGTGTGGTTGATGCCAATCAGGCATGACAATACGCTCACCGAAAGCACCGCCGCTATAATTATGCGCCAGCGACGAGAAGGCGGAAACAGGCGATCGCTGATCATGTAGGCCATCACTAGCAGAACACCCAATTGCGTTGGAATTAAGTAACGAGGCGTTGCGGCAGATTGTCCGTTGCGAACCAGATCAAGAGTAATCAGCACCAGCGGAATTGTGAGTAGGGCAGTGAGAATAAATTGTCGTGCTGGCTTAGATGTCCGGCGGAGAACGTAGACGACTCCATAGCCAATGAGTCCTAAGGTGGCGATCGCTGTCACGATTTCTAGTCCCAAGATGATGGGTTTACCGGCTGCCACTGGAACGTCAAAAAAGAGAACTGCCAACCCATAGAGCATGACTCCGATGACCGCCCAGAAAGGCATTGGCACCTGAGTCCAGGCGGTATTGTCGTGTAAGGTTTGCCACTGGACGAGCACCGTCCAGCACCAAGGTAAAAACATCAGTCCTGCAACACCCGTTGCCAGCAGATACGCACGTCGTTGTCGTGGGTACCCCATCATTACCAATATCCCTTGCCCTAGGATGAGGGGCACTGTGAGCAATGAGGTGTATAGCGTCAGGATGAGGACCAGAGTGTAAGTCACCCAAGTTTGAAATCGATGGATCTGAAGCGATCGCCACAATGTTTGGCTCTCCAGCAACAAGAGCAGGGTCCAAAGACTATACGGACGCGCTTCTTGAGCATAGGCAACGAAAAATGGCGAGATGGCCAACAGTCCCATTGCGGTCCAACTCACGAGGGAAGCATCCACACCACCAGTCGGACGTTGAAAAAGACGCCCAGCAAGCGAATACATGACAGGTAAAGCCAATAGGCTCAGTATGATGGATAAACTCCGCATCGCTGTTACTGAGGTGCCAAATTGTTCTGCCCAGAACCGCATGAGAACAAAATAGAGGGGAGCGTGTTCTGGGCTTTGGGTAAACACGCGCATCAAATCACTTCGGGGGCGATCGCCTCGAATCGTCTGAACGTCGAGGACCTCATCGGGAGTCAGCGGTTGCCCAATGGCGAGTTGCCGCTCTACATCTGCTTGGGTATAGCCCGACACCCGCATTGAGGTTGCCACCTCGTCCACCCAGTAAACAGACGCATCTAAATTGGCGACTCGAAACACAACTCCGAGGCCAATCAGGATAACAATAAGGGCGTACCACAAGCGAATTTGAACGGTTTTCTCAGCGGCAGGATGCATTATGGCAAACGAATGCAGGGATAAATTGGCTCAACTAGCATACCGTTTCACAAACTCGATGATGGCATCCGCATAATAACGACCTCCTACTTTGGGCACGGTGGTATGACTGGCACCGTCTATCCAAACGAGCCACTTCGGGAACCGTGCACCGTCATACAGAGCTTGACTCATCGCCGGTGGCACAACGTGATCAGCCGTGCCGTGGATAAACAGCATCGGAATCGGGAGCGATCGCACAATGGTTAGCGAGGCAAAGCGCTGATTTAGCAACCCATCAACCGGAATCCACAAAAACGAAAACGTGTGAGCGACCATTGCTTTCATCGACGTGAATGAACTCTCCACAATGACCCCCATCGCTTTCGGATGCTGACTGGCCAGATGGAGGGCGATCGCTCCTCCGAGAGAACGTCCATACACGACGATACGTTCAGCTGAACACTGCTGGTGCTGGGTGAGATAAGTCCATGCGGCTTCTGCATCTTCATACACGCGCTGTTCATTTGGAAATGGCCCAGAGCTGTGTCCATAGCCTCGAAAATCAATTAGAAAAATACCGTAGCCCCAGCGATGAAATCGCTGAGCGCGGTTCACCAAGTCTCCTAAATTACTGGCATTACTGTGCAAATACAGCACGACTGGAGCCTTTGAAGATGTTGATTCACCTCCAGCCGGAATCCACCAGCTATGCACTGTTCCTGCATCTTTTCCGCTGCCACTATCCAACCACACGTCACGGTACGCTAAGCCAATCTCAGCAGGGGTTGCCTCAAGGTGAGCAGAAGGAAAAAACATGAGTCGGGTCTGAAACTGCCATAGGAAACCACACAGGAGGACATACAAGAGGGCGATCGCTCCTCCAATGCCGACAGCTCGCCGCACAACATCTCGAATTGCTTTCGTCATCGCTTCTCCAATCGGTACGCGAGCAGCTCCACCACCCACATCTAGTCCAGACGTCCAGACAATGAAGGTGTGCTCAATGAAGAACTGAACAACCTCCCACTAGCTGCAACGCAACTGAATCCATTCATCGACCACCTGCAAAAAATTCCTTAAAGAGGGCGATTCTGGCATTGCTTTGGACTGTTGACCAGGCTTAGTGCTGCTGCCGTGGGACGAAGCTCCTTTCCAGGTGACGGCTAGCTTGAGCAGCGGCGTTTCTTCTTGAAGTGGTCGATAGACGACCCCAGGACGGCTGATACTTTGCATGGATGCTGAGACAAGCGCAATCCCAATTCCGGCTGCGACTAAGCCAATCATCGTTGGCTGAGGTGTAACTTCTTGGGCAATGTGGGGGCTAAAGCCAGCTTGAGCACACAACATCATAATTTGGCTGTAGAGATTTGGGCCAACCGCTTGGGGAAAGAGAATAAATGATTCGTTTGCTAACTGTTGCATGGATAGCGTGGATTGGTTGGCTAGGGGATGATCGTCTGGCAGCGCAACAACCATGGGCTCACATAGCACTTCAAGCTGTTGTAATGGAGCATCAATGGGCGGATGCAGGAAACCGACCTGGAGATCATCCGCGAGTAACGCTGACTCTTGCTCAGGGGTACAACACTCGCGCAACGATAGCTCGACGTCTGGATAGCGATCGCGAAATAACCGCAAAATCTCAGGCAGAACCGTATACAGAGCTGGCCCCGTATAGCCAATTGACAGTTGACCCAACGTTCCCTGGGCCGCTCGTTGCACGGTAGTAATCGCCGTTTCTGTTTGACTCAGCACTCGCATAGCGTCTGTTAAAAACATGCGCCCTGGTTCCGTTAACAGGACAACTCGCTTGGTCCGATAGAGCAGCTGCACACCGAGCAACGTTTCGAGTCGACGAATTTGATCACTCAACACGGGCTGAGTAATACCGAGCTGCTCAGCCGCTCGCCCAAAATGCAATGTTTGTGCCACTGCGGCGAAATAGCGTAAATGCCGCAGTTCAATCAATGAGGTTGTTGACAACGTATTAATAGCTTTACCCTATTAAAAATCAGCCACAAATCTATTGGACAAATTATACTCGCTCTTCCTAAGGTGGTTTTAGTCTTTAAGATATCTGGCCACTATGTTGAAAATCTTCGCCCGTTCGCTGGTTGCTAGCTTCATCTCTCTGCCCATTATTGCAACCTCTGCCTTACCCCAAGAGCGCGCAGCCCCCATGAACTTTGAGGGACGCTATCTGGTTTCGATTTCAGATGCGGATATGGTCGCATCGGCTTATGTAGATGGCTTTCTAGGCCCCCGTGAAGGGCGCGATGCACTCAGCGTTATTCCCCTAGGCGCACATGTTAGAGATCTGCAAGCCTATGAGGTCGAAGCGAGTAATTCAGTCGCTGGACCACCCGTTGCCGTTGTCGTCACTCCTGATGGTCGCTATGCGATTGTGATTGAAACCTGGGCTCCGCGTCCTGATGGGGCTGAAGATGAGCAGACGTTTGAGGATTTGAGTCATGGCAATCGCCTCCAAGTATTTGACCTAGCTGATCCGACACAGCCGACCCTGGTGCAGGAAATCACCGTTGCCGAGCGACCCGATGCAGTGAGCATCAATCAAGACGGTTCTTTGATTGCAGTCACCTTTCACCCATCTGGAGCAGGTGCAGCAACCCCCCTTGCGTTGATTCCCTTCAGTAACGGTCGTTTGGGAGAACCCGCATACCCTGCCGTTCCCGATTTTCCAACTGGGCAACGGTTGATTCATGCTGAGTGGCATCCCACAGAAGATGTACTGGCCCTGGTGAACGAAACGGCTGCTGAGATCTCCTTTGCTCAAGTGGCTGGGCAAGGAGGGACCCCGAGTCTGCAACTATGGGGCAACGTGGTGAAAATAGAAAAAGCTCCATACATGGCTCGGTTTACACCTGATGGACGGCATCTCATTGTCAATAATCTGTTTTGGGGACCGGATGTTGAAGGCACGTGGAGCGAAGCCCCCTTGGGTAGCGTCAACAGCATTCGATTAGAAGCAGGCATTCAATCCGATGGATCACCGCGCCATGCACTGGTGTCGCGATCGATGACGGGGGTGAGTCCAGAAGGCTTTGCCATCAGTCCCAATGGTCGCTATATCGTCACCACCAACCTAGAGCGCAGCTATTTGCCCTACAATGACACTCGCATCACCTGGTTTTCGTCCCTTAGTCTGATTAGCCTTGACCCTGAGAGCGGTCAACTCAGACATATTGGCGATTATCCTTATGACGGAATTTTGCCGGAAGCAGCAGTATTTGATGCCTCTAGCCAATTCGTAGCCGTCGTGAACTACGACCATTTCGACGATCGGATTCAGGGTGGCTCCGTGGATTTTTGGCGAATTGCGGCCGATCCGCTCGATCCGCAACCCATGCTTGTCCAAACCCGCTATTCTGTGCCGGTCACACGAGGGGCCCATTCAATGGTGTTAGTTCCCTAAGGGGCGACGACGAATGAACAGATCTAAATGGTTATCCTGGCTGCTATTGCTGTGCATCTCAGTTGTGTTGGCGATCGCACTCACAGGTCTCACCTCATCTCAGTTCCTACAGAGCACCCGTTATGAACAGCCCGCGCTATCGACCAACGACACCCTAAATCCTCATCAAAATCCTTATGGTGAAGAGACGGATGACGGACGTTCTGCAAACGCTCAACCGTCACGGCGAGTTGACTTTCCTGCGAACTATCGAGACCAGTTCATTCAATATGTCAGGGTTGATTGTCCCAATAGCCGTATCGTTCGAAAGATGTATATCAATCCGACGGCGCTGGAGAGCTTGCAAGCTGACGAAACGGTGCCCAGCGGCACTGTCATCGTCATGGAAACGCATTCTGCTCAGCAGAGCAGCGACGGACAGCTACGACCAACCAGACTCAACAATGTCTTCATTCGTGAAAAACGAACAGGGTGGAGCGTGAATGAAGACAGTGGAGAGTGGCGATCAGCTTGGTATAGTCCGCAAGGAGCAATGGTTTCTAATCGCCAGAGTTCCTGCATTGGCTGTCACCAGATGGTGCGCGATCGCGATTATCTGTTTACCCTACCTGCGTTGCTCACGGCTGCCCAAACCGGCCAAAAGCAATACCAAGCTACTGAGTTTGGCACGTCCGTCTGTCGATAGCAACCAGACGTGAAACGACTGAGCAAATTGCTCCAATCCACAACGAAAACATCGAAGAAATAAAGGTTTTGGACACGCCATACGCGTCCAAAACCTTTATTCCTCTCTGCTCTTACCACGTTGTATAGCGCTACGCGCTCAATCCAAGCCAGTATTTTTGAGGAAAGTCGCGTGGAGCGCGACTTTCCTCAAAAATACATATCCAGATCTGTATACGTACGGCTTTTCTAAAAACCAGCTACTGATGAATGCCCTTCATCGGTAGCTGGTTTTTGAAGAATTCAGGACTTACGTCGTTGAACGTTGTATATAACATGGATTTGAACTATTCATTTTCTGCTGGTTTTGAGTATGTGGCTAAATCAGTATCTCAATCCCCGTCATACATTCCGGCCTGTTCAACGACTGAGTCAGTGCGCTTGCGCTGTAGGAGCGATCGCCTTGCCACTCCTCATGGCAGTTCTGTTCGTATCACCGACTCAAGCCGCTGAGCGCATCCGTTTTCAGTATGGCCTTCTGGGGCTGTCCATCACCCGCGAAAATCTAGAAACCTTTGCTGAAACAGGGTCCCTTGAATGCTCGGTTAGGAGCATCCTCTCTCGACTCAGTCCAGATGCACGGGAGCAGCTTCGGGCCGTGTTGCAGGCGCGCTATGACGTTGACCCGGTGATGGTCAACCGATTTTCCTACACCCGTCCTGGATATCAGCTGCTGACTGAAATTGGCGAACTCATTCAGACCGACTCTGGGCAAAATGGCTTTTATGGACTACGAGCCGCGCTTACTCTTGCTGCGTCTGATCCGAACGGGTTAACGATTCTGAATTTTATCGAACAGTTTCCTACGGATATTCGAATTGATGTGGGTCAGGCGCTGGCGATCGCCGATGATTTGGAAGACTTATTCTCAGAAACCCAGCAGGCCATCAATCAGCTAGCAGAAGAAACTCAGGCGATCGCCGCTCAAGAACCTGCATTCGAGGGGCAATCGCTAACAGACCCTCGACAGCCTGGTGCAGCGACTCCAACCGTGCAAACCCTGTTGCTACAGGATGAAGCGCGCGATCGCACCATCGCTGTTGATTTCTATCTCCCAGAACTTGAGCCAGACGTTCAGAATCCTCAACAATTGCCCATTATCGTCATTTCAAATGGATTGGGAGCCCGACGCACTCGATTTGATGAGCTGGCAATACACCTGACCTCTCATGGGTTTGCTGTCGCCATGCTGGATCATCCAGGAAGCGATCGCCAACGCCTGCTGGAATTCAATCAGGGACTCCACAGTGAGAACTTTGATGCGACCGAATTTGTCGATCGTCCGCTGGATGTCAGCTTTTTGCTCGATGAACTGATGCGATTGAATCGAGACACGTTTGGCGATCGCCTAGATATGAGTAGGGTCGGCATATTCGGCTATTCCTTTGGGGGAACAACAGCTCTGGCTCTGGCTGGCGCTGAACCAGACTTTGAGCACCTAGCTGAGGACTGTGCTACCCAATCTGGGCTACTGAACATTTCCTTGCTGTATCAATGTCGAGCATTAGAAGTGTCTCGCCCCTGGCCCAATGTGCGTGACGAGCGCATTCAGGCCGTGTATGTCTTTGTCCCGTTTAGCCGTAGCCTTTATGGTCCTGAGGGCATGGCTCAAGTACGCACACCGGTATTTTGGGAAGCGACAGAACACGATATTTTGACTCCCCTCACTATCGAACAACTGCCGGTGTTCTCCTGGCTGGCCCATCCTGAGACTGATACTGAAAAAGAGACTGAGGCCAACACCGACACCGAGGCTGGTCCACCCAATGACGCATCCGAGAGCAATGGCGATCGCTATCTGGCTGTAGCCAGTGGTCTGCCCCACGCTCGCCTGACTCTGGATGTGCTCAATCGATTAAACAATGAGGCGATCGCCTGGGAGACCATTAAACCCATCGCTGAAACCTACCATCAAATGCTGAGCCTGACCTTCTTTCAGGTTCATCTGGCCGGTCATGACGCCTATCGCCCGTTTCTCCAGGCCCGAGGAATGCAATATCTGAGCGAAGAGTCTCACCCGATCTATTGGCGATCGGGGCAGTGAGACAATTTCCCAAAAAGATGCACTCAATAGTGCTCTTGAGGCCCGCTGCACATCACATATGACCTTAGGCAGAAATAGGGGTTCAAAGGCTTTGTCCGTCAACCAGCGCTGATCCAACGACTGAATCCGTGATTCC
>JBCBLF010000128.1:0-13034 GCA_038520475.1 Cyanobacteria bacterium J06627_8 | reverse complement strand
AGGTGAAGTTGCTGGCAGTGATGAGCTTTAGCATAGTCAATGAGCCAGTTGAACAACGTTTTCCCATATCCTTGTGAGCGATCGCCTGCATCGGTCACCAGATCGTCCACATAGAGAAATCGTCCCCATGACAGATTCTCGCCGAGACGAAACCCACTGACTGCTTTAATCGCTTGGTGATCATCCAAATAAACAAGCCGATACTGTTGCTGTTCTTGTCGTCGAATACGGGCAACAAATTCTGTTTCGACGAGGTGGGGGCGAAGCTGGCGCATGACTGAAAAACATCGCTGAATCTCTGCATCTGTCTGGGCGATCGCAATCTTCACCATACTGGTTTCCATTTCTTTGTCTCAAATGAAGAGGCTTAGCTTGTCTGATGTGATAGTTCCTTAAGAATAGTCATTGCATCCATTGCACGATCGTTCGGTACAAATAAGTGGTCGTGGTAGTAGCCAGCAACTGGATTCACACTAATGCCAGATTGGGATAAGCGGGTGGCGATCGCTGCGATGAATCCAACAGCATCGAGGCTGGAATGTACGGACAACGTAATCATTTTCGCCACATAGGAATAAGGTAAGCCACAGGTATCCGCATCACGTCTCTTTAAGATCAACGTTGTACCTTCTGCTTCGCAGAACAACCCCACTGGAGATATCCCAACTGGATTGGCTTGATCTGGCGACACGGTGCAGAAAACGAATTCATCCTCTGCTAAAACCGGCGTCATGGATGCAAGAAGTTGATTCAAATCTGATTCACCAGCCATGATTGCGTCCTTGTGATAGCGGCACATTCTCAACCATACTCCTCTGCATATCCACCTTTGCTTCAAAAACACCGAATCAACATGTAATACAAAATCCAGTGTGGTGGTCACAAATTGCAATTGATGCGGGTACATTTTCGGCAGTCAGAATACCCTAGGGTGAGATCGGGCTCAATTCAATGACATGAAACCTGGCAGCAAATATTACCCTCTGTTTCAGCATCTAAATAGCTCAACGGAGGACTCGATTCACCTCACGTTTGCTGAGATAGAAGCCATCATGAACTCCTCACTGCCGACGTCAGCGCGCGATCGCAAAAATTGGTGGAGCAATCGAGACACCCCCAGCGCCCTCCAAGCAAGCGCATGGATCAGTGCTGGATATCATGTTGAATTCGTTGACCTACAAAATCAGACGGTTCAGTTCCACACCTTTCAAACCCACTACGACATCCACCATCAGGATGGAGCAATTATCTGGCAAAAAGGCGCTATCAAAGCACTGCGAAAGCACATGCACTTGACTCAAGCCCAATTTGCCAAAGAGTTAGGGGTTCGGCGGCAAACCGTCAGTGAGTGGGAAAACGGTGTGTATGACCCGGATCGAAAAACGAGCAAATTTCTCGAACTTATTGCAATGCAAGCACAATTCACGAGTGAGTAATACCGAGAGTTGAGATATTGACTTTTGACCGGTCAGCGTTCAAAATAATTTCAACAATCTTTTGGCCAATTGATTGTGATGTTGAATGCATGTTGACTCACAGGAGATGAATCGTGTCCACTGAATATCCATCACTATCCCTTTCGACCAATGATGACGCCTCTATTCTTCGAATCGTTGCATTTGGGCCATTGAACGTCGTGAATGATTATGTTGTTACTCAGCATCGACTTGGATTTGCAGAAGTATCAGAGTGGTCTCGTCCGCTACCCTCATCTAATCCAGATGAAGTGATGAGAATTTTGACCAAGCGCTCCAGTCTTTCCAGAAACGGTTAGGTTTTCTGTGATTAGAACGCATACCAATCAATGACGCTAGCAACACTCACCTAGATAGAGTCTGGATTGATCCCAAGCTCTCTCAATTTATTAGCTAATCGTTCTGCTCGTGCCTGTTGTTCTTCTGCCCGTGATTCTGCCTGATCTGCTTTTTCTTCTGGCGTGACCAGCCGATTGCCAGCTTCGTCATACCAATAGAGCCATTCGCGTTCTCTGCCTAAATACACTCCCCGCTCGCGCCCCAGGCTTAAGCTGATCTCTGGTAACCAAATTGGATTACCCTTTAGCAGTTCATAACCGTTTTCAGTTAATCGGTAAATTTCAAGGGGTTAACGCTTGCGGCGCGTATTTCGATTCGGGAGATACACGGCATAATAACGAATCCCTAAATCCGCATAAATTCCTTTTTTTCGTTCGTATTGGTTTGGAGACAACCTCTAGGGCCAATATGGGCGGAATGTTATCTTCTTTCCAGAACACGTAGCTTAGGCGACCCTCTTCGCCAATAAATCGTTCGACTCCGAGACTCAAAAATCCATCAGGCACCGCAGCAGAACGACTCGGGTCATCGTAAATGCTCATGTCCACACCAAAGAGCCAATCTTGTCGAAATGCCCAGGCAATCGCCAAAATTGCATCTAGCAAATTGGGAATCAGGTTCTGCAACTCATTACCCACCGGCGTATCGTCTGAATCTGGCAACTCAGCAAAAGAGGGTAAGCAATCCTTGGGATCAAACGTTACAACCATGACAATTGCAGGGTTAAGCCAACGTTGAACCAATCCTGTTTTTAATCTAGCGGCTTAATTGGCATACGGTCAGATGTACTGGCCTAGCTAATTGGTTATTGCTTTTCTCCACGACTTGGCAACGTTTACGAATAAATAGGGAGTTTGAGAAGATTGCCAAGTGATGTTTCTCAATGATTGACGAAATGAGTTATGAGCGGGAGGTCAGTGAACCCGTCTCTCTTTCCAAATTCGCTTGCAAAAACGAACACTTTCCGTTAATCGTGAAAGCATACACATGAAGTTTTATGAAGCGAGGATAAGCAATGTACATCGTGCAAATTGCCTCAGAATGCGCTCCTGTCATCAAAGCTGGAGGCTTAGGCGATGTTGTATATGGGTTGAGCCGCGAAATTGAGAATCGGGGGCACACAGTCGAGCTCATTCTCCCTATGTACGACTGTATGCGATACGACCATATTTGGGGTTTGCACGATGCCTATAAAAACTTATCAGTGCCCTGGTATGGAGGTACAATCCATTGCTCAGTCTACTGTGGTTGGGTTCACGGACGGCTTTGTTTCTTCATTGAGCCTCATTCTCAGGATAATTTTTTCCATAGAGGGCGCTATTACGGGTTCAATGATGACAACATGCGGTTTAGCTTCTTCTGCAAGGCTGCATTAGAGTTTTTGCAGCAAAGCAATAAGCATCCAGATGTCATCCACTGTCATGACTGGCAAACAGGGCTCCTCCCAGTCATGCTATATGAGATTTATAAGTACAACGGAATGGGGCATGAGCGAGTATGCTACACCATTCACAATTTCAAGCATCAGGGCATTGGCGGTGTTGAACAGCTCTGGGCCACAGGATTGAACCGTGAAGCCTATTATTTTCACTACGATCGCATTCAAGATAACTTCAATCCCTTCGCGCTCAATTTTATGAAAGCTGGGATCACGTACTCAAATGCAGTCACAACCGTATCCCCCAATCATGCGTGGGAAGCCCGGCAAGGATTAGAAGGATATGGATTGGGGCATACCCTGCACTTGAATCAGCATAAGTTTCAAGGAGTATTGAATGGCATTGACTATAACTTCTGGAATCCTGAAGTTGATTCTCAAATTCCAGCCAACTACTCTAAGCTCAACTTTAAGGATAAGGAACTCAATAAGAAGGCTCTGCGCGATCGCCTCGGGTTACAACACGCACCCAATAGGCCACTAGTTGCATTTATTGGGCGCCTAGATGACCAAAAGGGAGTCCATTTAGTCCATCATGCAATTTACTATTCGTTGAGCCGCAGCGCTCAATTTGTGTTGCTCGGTTCTGCAACTGGACAGGCCATTAATGACCATTTCTGGAACGAAAAACGTCACCTCGAAAGCAACCCAGACTGTCATCTTGAGCTTGGTTTCAACGAAGAACTGTCCCACCTCATCTATGCGGGTGCAGATATGATCGTCGTGCCGAGTAATTTTGAGCCCTGCGGCCTAACACAAATGATCGGCTTGAAGTATGGCACCGTTCCGGTTGTGCGGGGTATTGGAGGGTTGGTTGATACCGTCTTTGACTGGGATTATGACCAAGAGCATCCGCCAGAGAAGCGCAATGGGTTTGTCTTCTATGAGCGCGATAACTATGCACTTGAATCAGCACTGGGTCGAGCATTTGATCTATGGTATGAACGACCTGAACTATTTAAGCAGCTTGCGATTCAGGGCATGGAGTATAACTATTCATGGAATAATCCCGGCGAAGAGTATGTGAAAATCTATGATTTCATTCGTGAAACGTAAGATCCGCGTCTGACATCGCAAGATCAATTCTTTCAAACCCGGCTATTAGTGAGGGGGAGTCACGCTAACGTGACTCCCCCTCACTAATAGCCGGGTTTCATGGCAAAAGGATAGAAGGCGTGTCTATTACTGTGCATTGTCCCGCAACTCTGAAAAGAAGATAAAGCTTAATAAGCGATCGCAACGGACGAATTACACGCTGAAACTAGGCGATCGCCTATTACAGTCTCGTAAAAATCCTGAACACCAAGGCCCCAAAACTTGATTCGAGTAAAGACACCGCGAACCAGCTTGTATGGTTTCAATCCTTTTGATCGGCTGATCTCGCCGTTATCACTGCTCCATCTACATGCAATAGGCGATCAATCTCAAAGCATTGACGAATAACCCTTTTCACAGGTGCTGATCAATGCGTTGAGATGCAATACCTACTTCATTTAAGTCACAAAGCCCTACGTTACGATGAAAAGTATTCAAACACCTGGGTTGCTCAAGAACAATTCATGACGACATCAGATATCTCTCCGACTTCTCGTGCTCTGCCCTTCACTGAGCAACATACACACCCTCATTCACAACCAATCAACAGCGATCTCACAACAGAGTCACAACCTTATCAGCACAATCATGTTCATTCAGCAGAATCATTGCGATTGATTGTCAATCGACTCTCACGTATCGAAGGCCATATTCGAGGCGTAAAGTCGATGGTTCAAGACGGACGCCCCTGCCCAGATGTATTAGTGCAAATTGCAGCGGTGCGGGGAGCGCTCAATCGCGTGGCTCGGGTTATTCTGGATGAACATTTAACGGACTGCGTAGGCCGAGCGGCCGCCGAAGGAAACATTAACGAGGAAATTGAGGCGTTAAAAGCGGCACTCGATCGATTCTTGCCCTAGTGGTTGAAGGAGATAAGAATGGCGAAATTCTATGACAAGCTGGACGATGATATTCGCTCGTTTATTGCTGAGCAACAGCTCTTTTTTACAGCAACGGCGCCTGCTCAGGGTCGAATTAATTTGTCTCCTAAAGGAATTGATACCTTTCGATGCTTGGATGAGCAAACCATCGCATATCTTGATCTCACGGGTAGTGGGAATGAATCCGCTGCTCATCTCCGCGAAAATGGTCGCATGACCATCATGTTTTGTAGCTTCTCTGATCGACCACTCATTCTTCGACTGTATGGCCAAGGGGAGGTGATCAACAGCCAACATCCTGAATGGGAAACACTGCTGGCTCTATTTAATGATCAACCGGGTCAGCGACAAGTCATTCGGCTAGTGCTGGATTCCATACAAACCTCATGTGGATTCGGAGTTCCGTTATTCGACTTTCAAGGACAGCGCGAAACACTCATTGAGTGGGCCGACAAGAAGGGCACTAAGGGACTCAACCAATATCGTTACAAGAAAAATCGAACGAGTATTGACGGATTACCAACGGGGATCATCATTCACGATGTTGAGCAACTCGCTACTCAAGCAAATCAAGAGTGATCTCACGACTGATACAAGTCTTGTATCTAGCGCAATTTTATAGGTGGTGGTCAGTTACTGGGGAATGGCTCAGCTGTAATAAGACACACTTGACAATCCTCTCAATTCCATAACGAAGAAATAGGAGGGGTGAATGCATTGCTGCTCACCCCTCCTATTTCTTCAGAAGTTTTGCCAAGTCGTAATAAGAGGACTTAGTCGATGTGGCTGTTAGAAATTGGCGATCGCTAATTCGGCATCTAACATTTTCTCGTAAATTCGAGGCAACTTAGGACTGACACTGTTCGTTTCTAGCCCGTACCCCAAGCTTGTCCAGGTTCCTGATAGACGTTTTAACACCACATCAAGCTCTCCTGCACGAAGGTGTGTGGATACATCCATATTCCACGCACTGGTATCCATCAGCCAGTGATAGACCACCTCATCTTGAAATTCTGGATCAAATGGGTAGTCGTGATGAATCCACAGGAGCGATCGCTCAGGATGGTATTTTTCGGCCTTCTCCAGCCACGTCTGAGTCAAAAACTGATATCGCCCTGCAGCAGTTGTACAGTCTCCTTTATTAGGCCCAGTCATGATCAGTAAGCACTGGTTGGGATGCTGGCTAAGATCATCGATGCGTCGTCCTCCATACAGCACCGAATAAGGACGGGCATAATTCGCTTCACTAGCAGAAATTGTCCGCATCAAAGCACGCACATAGGGATCGCCACCCTTCATTACAAGCGGTGGTGGATCATAAGCCCATGACGGAAGAACATTTGCGTATCGCCGTTGCGAGATCAACGCAAACCGCAGCAGAGCTACAATGCCGCACAGGCTCAACCCGATTGCAATCCAGCTCAATCGATGCGACAGACGAGACCTAGATTGATTGGACGATGATCGGTGAGTGCTGTTATGCGCTAGAGACACACGTACTCCGTTAGAGGATAGATTATAAATCTTGAATATCCTTATAGCACAATACCGATAGGCGCAAGCGTTGTGCAAAAACGAGTTTACAACACAGTTATTTACGATACGCTCACAAAGAGATCAGGAATCGGAATAGCCTCTGCCTCTTCTGGCGCGATAATTTCAACAATCTTATTCTTAGCAGACGGCTGAAACAGAGCTTCTACAGAGACTTGGGCAACTTTTGTGCGGGGAATACTGCCCTCAAACAGAGTATCTGCACCTGCCATTTTGATAGCGTTGTCGTTATCTTCACTTTTAAGCCCCCCCGGTCGAACAATTGTGTAGGGAACGTTGCTGCGCTGGAGATATCCTTCAGCTTTCTTTTTCCAAAACAGCACCAGCCAAAATAGGTTGAGCGGATGAAAGAACTTAGACACACAAAGGGATGAAACGAGAACAAACTGTTGAATATTTTTCTCGCGGGCCACATCGACCAGATTGGTTGTACCTTCGTAGTCCACTTTGTAGGGTCCTGTGATGTCGAAGTCAGGCATTGCACCGGTGGCACAGAGTAAAACGTCACAGTCGGCGATCGCCTCCCTTAGACTATCGGGCGATAATACGTCACCTTGAACCAATTCAACCGATGAAGGGAGTAATTCCTGCCCTTTCGTCATATCTCGAACCAATGCCCGTGTTGAAATTTGGCGATCAACTAAGGCACGTACGATGCACTGACCTGTTCGACCTGTAGCCCCGGCTACAAATGCTTTCATAATTTGCGGTAATTTCTTACTTCAGCACTTATCCTATCGAAAATATGGAGGCTGGTGAACTGTCAATCGTTATAGATATGCGATTGATCTGAGGAAAAAGAACGTATTAGCCGTGAAACGTCCTGAAAAAATAAATCATATTCGGTATGTTTCTAAAGTTTTTGCAATGATTAAAGACCCTGATGGGTAGTTAGCCCGATTGGCCAAAGATATTGATAATCTTGGATTAGGTTGCATATATGGAATCATTCGCATTCCACGTGAAGTAGACTAAGCGTCCTCACCTTCAATGCATCAATATTTGGGTTATCTCTGGGAACATCACGGCAGCTCAGTGAATCAATGGATAAAATACCCAATAGATTCGTAAATGCCAGCTGTTTTCCGTATATCAGACGTAGTGATTGGCCACTGCTTTTCCAGTATCCTAGAGCCAGTCACGTCTTAAATGATACATATCATTATCGTGTTAGACGGATGTTATTTTAGCTCAACTCGCTGAAATGCATCTTTTTATAAGTTCCTGGGTTGATGACAAGGCTCATTGATTCCATTGTCAAAAATGTTTAATCGTTAGATATTCAGTGGGTATTTATGCAGGCCAATTCGATTAACCAGTCGTTTTACAGACAAGCAGATCCCATCCTTGATATCGGGGTTGATACCGCTTCACCTGAAAAGTGTTCTGGATGTGATGAGAGTTTTCCAAATGTAGATGCGGAGCCATCCGTTTTTCATGGGTGCTTCGAGAACCACATGGAAATGTATGCCGGTGCCGATGTTGTTGCGGCATACCTTGATAACCATCATGATTGGTTCCGTCGCTGTGCGAAACCAATGTCAGCTGAGTCATTGGGAGCCAATGGATATGCGTTAACGATTGGGACCTTCAAATCGTTTGGGTATGAAATCGAACCCAAGATAGGGCTCGACCTGCTTCCTCAAGATCATGGTGTTTATCGAATCCAGACAATATCAATTCCGGACTATACGCCTCCGGGCTATGAGGTTGATTTCAGCGCTTCTTTACAACTCGCTGAATATGTACCCGAGGATAGTCGTCCTAATGATGCCTGCCAGCCAATGACTCATGTTGAATGGGAACTTGACTTGAAAGTCATGATTCACTTTCCTCGATTTATCCACGCGTTGCCCCATGCACTGATTCAAGCAACGGGCGATCGCCTCTTACATCAGATTGTCCGTCAGGTATCCAAGCGGTTGACCCACAAGGTACAAGAAGATTTCCATAAGACGATGGGAATTCCCTTTGAGAAACCTCGCCGCGCATTTTGGAAATAGGTTAGTTTGTGGACAATTGAGACAAAACGGGAGGCTAGCGCTCCTTTAGGAGCGCTAGCCTCCCGTTTTTCTGTACCATGCGATTTCATGGTGGCTCATTTATCGCTATGCTCTAGGGCAGCTCACGACGATAACGATAAATGTATTGATCCCCCATGAAAATTGTTTATGACGAACGTGCAGACATCCTACAAATCCAATTTATTCCGTGCAGTGTTGAGGAAACCACTCAAATTGCTCCTGGGCTTGTTTTGGATTATGACGAAGACGGTCGTGTGATAGGTCTAGAAATCCGAAAGGCATCGACGCGAGTGGATGACCCAAAAGCAATTTTCTACACCATTGACAATGCAGATGCAGATAAACCACAACCCAAAGTCAATGACGCACGATAAACACGGCTAATAGTTCAATGTCAGCTGTAGAAATTGAACAGTCTAGGAGCAGACATAGCCCATTTGTTGCTGTAAAAACCAGCAACAACATTCATTCATTCGACGATCGCTTTAGCCAACAATGATTCCCGATCGCTTTGGAAGTGAGAATTCTAGGCGATCGCCACGCCATTGGATAGCCCCCTCTCCGTAATAGACAGTGGTAGGTTGGCCGGAGAAAGGTAATGCTCGAACATCAAGTTGTACGCTGTCATCGTCATCACCTACATTGAGCCCGACCAACATCACAGCATCATCCAGACATCGAGCAAATAGATAGGTCATCCCTTGGGCATAAACGAGTCGATATCGACCAATGCGTAACGCAGGATGCTGATGTCGGAGCTGAATAAGTTGGCTGTAGCACTTAGAAATATCGTGATTCCAATCATCTTTTTCAGGGAAAACACGACGATTATCTGGGTCCATGCCACCAGCCAAGCCAACTTCGTCTCCATAGTAAATACAAGGAGCACCCGGAAATGTCATTAACAGTAAAGCTGCCAGTTTCGCGCTGGTATACGCTTCATGTTGAGCTGCCAGTGACGCTTCTTCTCCACCAACAACGGTTAGAATGCGAGCTACATCATGACTGGATAGAAGATTGAGCTGTGTCAACTGGATATTCCAATCGTAGAGCTCAAGTAGCGCCTTAATCTTATTCGCGTATGCCGCAGCATCAAGGGCCGGATAGGGATCATAGGCAGGTTCTTTCGCATGTTTCTCGATGACGCGATCGCCAGCAGTAAAGGCGATCGTTGGCCCGGTAAACAGGTAGTTCATCACTCCATCAAACTGTTTTCCATCCAGCCATTGACGCGCATCATCCCAGATTTCACCGACAATGTAAGCATCAGGATTAATGGCCTTAATCCGATGACGAAACTCTTCCCAGAATCCAGGAACCTTCACCTCAGATGGGACATCTAAGCGCCATCCATCGATACCTTGGCGAATCCAATGTTCACCGACCTGCATAATGTATTCGCGAGCCTCAGCATTGAAGTAGTTGAATTTTGGCAACGCGCGATTGCCAATCCATGCAACATAATTGGCTGGTAGTGAACCATCGTAGGCAGACAATGGCCACTTTTCGACTAGAAACCAGTCTAACCAAGGAGAATAGGGTCCATTCTCAAGAATGTCATTGAAGTGAAAGAACCCTCGGCTCGCATGGTTGAACACACCGTCTAAAACGACTCGAATATTGCGCAGGTGTGCTTCATCAAGCAGCTCCATCAGTGCCTTATTACCACCAAGCAACGGGTCAACCTGATAGTAGTCGTGGGTATGATATCGATGATTGCAGGCTGATTGAAAAATTGGCGTCAAATAAATGGCGGTGATACCCAGTGATTGAAGGTAATCAAGATGTTCTACAATGCCCCACAAATCTCCGCCTTTATAACCCTGGGGTGTCGGTGGAGATGTCCATGATTCAAGCGGTACGTGCATTGAGATGGCTGTCGTATCGCGCTTGGTTCGAGCAAAGCGATCAGGAAAAATCTGGTAGAACACCGCGTGTTTAACCCAATCGGGTGTCTGAATTAGCATACGCCAGCTCCAATCGGTTTCAAGCGGTTAAGCCCACAAGGTTAATGATGCGATGCACCACAACAGAAAAGATTCTAGCTCCATATGCAATAGGCGCTAAAGAATGATTGCATGTCTATCTGCGCAACTTAACTCAAGACATGTCTGGATCATGCCTTGAAAGCGGTACGTGCAACCTTGCGACCTGTGTGCCAGTGACGTTAGGCTAACAAGCTGATCTAGGGATAAGGAATGGGGATGTGACAGACTTAAGAACACTTAATGTCCCGATACATTATCCTCCACAATCATTGGGACCATTTGAATAGGAGAACTTTAACCCACCAATTTGAATCCTATGAGTTCAATACTCACAGGACTTAAGCAGTTGAATGGTTTTTCACGGGTGCCGTCCGCGAAAAAATCGTTCCCAAAACCCAAGACCTTGTATGAAATGAGTAAGTCTTGAAGCCTATCAATCACATGGCATGCTTCCTGTATAAGAGACACAAATCACTAATCGCGACCGATAGCGCTTGGTATTTTTTTGAGCAGACCTTAACTTTGTCTTGCTAAAGCAGAATGCCTATGAAACGATGAAGAACCGTAAGAACAAAATTCCTTGTTGAGAGTGACTTTTATGAAACGTCGGAAATTTTTAACTGGGGCAGCAGTCGGCACCGCAACAGCCGCTACTCTTGCCTCCTGTAATCAATCCAACACAGCCTCTTCAACGGCATCTAGCCCAACGGTTCAAACGGATAGTGCTCCTGCCATTGAATGGCGAATGGCCTCAAGCTATACCCCAAGTCTCGATACGGTCTATGGCGGCAGCGAGGCGTTCGTCGAGCGGGTCAGCAAAATGACTGACGGCAAGTTCCAGATTACGATCTTTGCTGCGGGAGAACTCGTTCCAGGGTTAGAGGTATTGGATGCCGTTCAACAAGGAACCGTCCAAGCCGGACATACAAACTCTTATTACTATCGTGGCAAAAATGAGGCCCTTGCATTCGACACAGCTGTTCCTTTTGGGATGAACTATCGCCAACAAACGGCATGGCTATATCAAGGTGGGGGACTCGAGCTGGTCCATGAGCTTCTATCAGATTTCAACATCATTAGTTTCCCAGCCGGCAGTTCAGGTGCTCAAATGGGCGGTTGGTGGAAGCAAGAGATCAACTCTGCGTCGGATTTAGAAGGCATTAATATGCGAATCCCTGGGTTAGGGGGCGCTGTGCTCGAGCGACTCGGGGTTAATGTTCAGAATTTGGCTGGGGGAGAAATCTTCCAGGCGCTACAGCTTGGAACGATTGACGCCGCCGAATGGGTCGGTCCCTATGATGATGAAAAACTTGGCCTCTACAAGGCTGCTAGCATTTACTACTACCCAGGATGGTGGGAGCCCGGTTCACAATATTCCTTCTATTTCAACATTGATGAATGGAACAAGCTTCCAGATACCTATAAGGAGGTGCTCAAAACTGCATCAGCAGAGACCCATGCTGATATCATGTCTCGCTATGACTCGCGTAATCCTGGAGCACTTGCTAAATTGCTCAACGAAGGTGTAGAGCTCAAGCGCTTTTCAGATGAAATCATGGCAGTTGCCCGTGAGGCTTCTTTTGATCTGTACGAAGAACTTGCTTCAGGTGACTCTTCGTACAACAAAATCTATACCGAATGGAAGAAGTTTCGGGAAGAGTCAAATCAGTGGTTTTCAACCTCAGAGCTAGGCTTCACTGATTTTGCATTTAGGGTTTAGGCCACACCACACATTTTTGTGGCATTCTCGTTTCACACGGATGTCATGAAAATATGTCCAGGGTGGTCAAAGCCGGATTCGATCTCAATCCTCGAGACTTATGCCAATCCACTATGTCTGATGTTTTTTGAATCGTGGTAGGCAATGCTTATCACGATTCAAAAAATCGGTGTGAGTCTTGAGTTCTCATGGTCACAAAAGGACAAATTTGTTGCTATTGGCATGTTGGTGTGAGGTGATACATTACATGACTCGGCCTGATATTCTTGCGTTTGATTTTGACGGCGTTATTTGTGATGGCTTAGTTGAGTATTTTCAGACGGCTTGGAAAGCCTACTGCAAGATTTGGAACCCAACACCATCAACTCCACCTGATGGCTTAGCAGAACGGTTTTATCCCTTACGGCCTGTGATTGAAACGGGCTGGGAAATGCCGTTGCTGTTGCGATCGCTCTTGCTGGGTAGAGACGAAACTGAGATTTTAGCCGACTGGCAGGCGATCGCCCATCAACGTGTTGAG
>JBCBLF010000127.1:12765-13059 GCA_038520475.1 Cyanobacteria bacterium J06627_8 | reverse complement strand
CCAAAAATCATCTGAGGCAATCAAATGTGGACTAATCATCAATAAGACAATATCAGAGTATCCTAATTTCTGAGCAGTTTCTGCCTTTGATTCTGTACCAGGCAAAAGATTCTTTCGGCTCCAGGGTGCAATTAAGTTTTGCCTAACTAAAGTCTTTAAATGCGTTTCCAATTCATCGAGGTAAGTCTCATCTTTTTGTGTGTAAGAGATAAACAAAGATAATTTTTTTGGAGGCACAATAGCTTCCTGAGTTAATTTTTTCATGGTAGATGTTGGGGCTAACATAATGTTGGG
>JBCBLF010000127.1:8083-12755 GCA_038520475.1 Cyanobacteria bacterium J06627_8 | reverse complement strand
AACTTCATTTTTCTTATAACCTAAGGGAAAATGAAGTTGTCGTCTTAGCGTGCTGCGCAATTCGCTTACTGCCCTTCTGAGACTAGATATGAGAATAGAAGCTTTGAATTGACTTAAACACATGAAGATTTATGCCCTTCATCGTCAAGATTCTAGGCTGCCTAAAAAAACATATAGCTATCGTAATCAAAGTCACAATTTTCTCGTTGCTTTGATAAAGGCTCTAAAGAATTTTAATCTGATTACCATCATCATCGATATACACTTAAGGGTGATATCAAGCTGCTAATACCCAAGAAGTCTATTGATAAGCGATCGCCCTTTTCTTGCAGCACAATGTCATATCCATCCCAACTCACCCCGCTAATTATCTGACGCTCTTCCGGATCGTCAGCATTGAGTCGGGTCGATAAGTCTTGAAGCGTCACCATGGCTGGTTCACTGGTGATTTTTTACAGGTTCTGTATGCTCATAGGCTAACCCAACCCACAGGCCGTGCGATCGCCCTCGATTTTTCTGTCGATGGAAATCCATTTTTAATAGATTCGAGTGGTGTCCAAAGACAAATGGGATAGCCTGTTGGGATGATGAACATTACCCAATCAACGTTTTGGGATGGGCAATCGAGATGAACATCGCTACTCAGCTCATGACCCTTGAAGATTACCTCAACGATACTGACGAGACGGATACTCGCCGTGAGCTTGAGGATGGAGAACTGCGGATTATCCCACCGGAGAGCGATCGCAATCAGCGGATTGCATCTTTTCTATTTGCCTACTTTTTACAGCTGGGAATTCCGTTTGATCGAGTGCGAATTGGGACTGAGATTGCCGTGAGTGGTACCCGAGCAACCGTACGGCTCCCCGATTTGATGGTGCTGTCCGAAGAACTAGCAGGAGCGCTGAAGGAAGCGAGTCGTTCAACGGTGATCCTCGATATGCCGCCACCAGAGTTGGTGGTCGAGGTGGTGAGCCCAGGAAAAGCTAACGAAGATCGAGATTATCGCTATAAGCGATCGCAATATCAGGCGCGGGGCATTGAAGAATATTGGATTGTTGACCCAATGAGACAGTGCCTCATCGTGTTGAGTTTGGTTGAAGGACTCTATGATGGAGCCATATTTGAGAAAGAGACTGAAATCACCTCTAGGCTATTGAAAGAGTGGGGACAAAAAGAGGCTTTGACAGTGACGCAGCTGTTGCATCAATGATTGAATTGACCTTCAATTTCTGTTGAAACCTTGTACACGAACTGGAAAAAACGCGAATGGGAGCTTGGAACGGCCAGTGCTGTATCCAAGCTCTTCATTCGTTTGTCAGATCTAGAAGCCTATTTATGCCCTTATGTGAGGACTCTGGGAGCGATGCATATTCCTCACATGGCAGAGGATTCACATCTCATCAGACTTAAGTTTTCTTTCTTGAGCGAGTTGAGCGAGTCTTGGTGGTGGTTGGCTCTGCGTCTCCAGCGTCTGCACTCGGCTCTTCTTTGGATGCTTTCTCCGCAGCAGTTTCATTGGACGGAGTTTCAGGTGCAGCAGCACCATTCACTTCAGCATCGAAGGCTGTTGTTGCTTCTCCAAGGGATTGTGGAGGAAGCTCAAGCTTCTCTCGAACTTGGCGGTTGATGTCTTCCGCAAAGTCAAGATTTTCCTTCATGTAAATGACGGTGTTGTCGCGTCCCTGGGCCAAATTATCGCCGTTGTAGCTATACCACGCACCTCGACGGGTAATGATGTCGTGTTCTTCTGCCAAGTCGAGAAGACAGCCCAAGGACGAAATTCCCTGTCCGAACATGATGTCAAACTCAGCGATTCGAAATGGAGGCGCGACTTTATTTTTGGCCACTTTCACCTTTGCTCGAATGCCGATTTCTTCAGTTCCTTTCTTAAGGGTTTGAATGCGGCGGATATCGAGACGAACAGAGGCGTAGAACTTCAGCGCATTTCCACCTGTTGTCGTTTCAGGATTACCGTAGGTGACGCCAATCTTGAGGCGTAACTGGTTGAGGAAGATGACACTACATCCGGTCTTCCCAATGTTACCGGTAATTTTTCGCAGGGCCTGACTCATCAATCGAGCTTGCAAGCCAACATGAGTATCTCCCATTTCGCCTTCGATTTCTGCTCGGGGAACCAGTGCTGCCACAGAGTCGATGACCACCAGGTCAATCGCATTTGAGCGCACAAGCTGGTCCACAATCTCTAAAGCGGCTTCTCCAGTGTCAGGCTGAGAGACAAGCAGATTGTCGACGTCTACGCCGAGGCGCTCCGCATAGAATGGATCGAGAGCATGTTCTGCGTCAACAAACGCAGCGATGCCACCCCGCTTTTGAACTTCTGCAAGGGCGTGAAGGGCAACCGTTGTCTTACCTGAGCTTTCAGGACCGTAAATTTCAATGATGCGGCCTTTAGGTAGTCCTCCACCCAGGGCTAAGTCAAGCGTTAATGCCCCGGTTGGAATGGTTTCGACACGCATGCGGTTTGCATCTCCTAGCCGCATAATAGTGCCTTTACCAAAATTTCGGTCGATTTGACCGAGCACCATATCTAATGCTTTTTGTTTTTCAGAACTGACGTTGGTCGCCTTAGCCATGAGCACCTCAAGTTGCGATCGCATGAAAATTGATTGACAAAATTAAGTGACAAAAAATGGATCAAAAAGAGTCAGAATGCATCCAACCTTACGCTTATGTTGCGAGATAACCAGTTAGCCTATGCATAGGCTAATTACTGAATGCTGCTGCTAAAAACACCGATAAAGATTAAAGGTATTAATCGGCGATCGCTGCCATACAATTGTACTAGATTTCTTGTCACTATTTACAGTATGCCGACTCCTAATGAATTGTCCACTATGCAACAAGGATTAAATAAAGCAATGGTTCTTTCGTCTTAGGCGAAGAGATCCTTTAGGATTTCTAATAATGATCATCGATTGAAGACGAGATGAGCTGACGAGAGATGGGTAGACAGAAGCGGACAGAGCTTGCGATCGCAACCTGTTTGCTGATAATCAGTTCATTGATAATGACTGACTCAACACGGTTCTCCGTCGAATGAGCAACTGACAGTGCATTCCCATGAGGGTTGTCCTAACGGGTCATCCTTGTAAGGACAGGGTTAAGCATCGAACTTGAATGAATCAGCCGCGCATCAACGGTTCATTCATCCAGTTCTATTCATCTAGCGCGCGTTTGTGCAGATGCTCGTGTTTCAAGGTTCATGACCTTGCGCACCCACCAGATTTGCGTTTAGCTGCGAGTTTAAGCTGAGCGACTCGGTTCCGAAGCAATTCAACATCTTATCTATTCTCATGAACGTTAATGTTTCAAATCTATTTGCTCCGGACGTTCCGCTCACTGTTGAGGGGTTGACGCTACACATTCAAACCTTGCTGGAGCATGATCCCGGGCTGCGTCAGGTTTGGGTCATGGGGGAAGTTTCCAGTTCAAGCCGCTATCGAAGCGGTATTTTCTTCACGCTTCAAGACCCAGATGCAGACGCCTCAATTAGCTGTGTGGTGTGGAATAGTCAAATTAATCAGCTTGCCCATCTGCCGGTTCCGGGTGAACGATTCATTATCTTGGGACGCATTCGACTTCATCGGAAGCGGGGGTCCTATCAACTCAATGTTTGGCAGGCGCTCCCCGCAGGAGAAGGCTTACGGGCGCTTCGCTATCGCCAACTGCGTCACCTGCTTGAACAGGAAGGCCTATTTGATGATGAACGTAAGCGATCGCTGCCCCCTCATCCGCAAACCATTGCCGTTGTCACCTCCCCTCAAGCAGCGGCATGGGGCGACATTCAACGAACCCTGAAGCGTCGATATCCAGGACTGCATGTGCTGTTTTCACCCGCTCTTGTACAAGGGGATCAGGCCCCAGAATCAATTGTTCGTGCCATTCAACGGGTAGAAACCGATGGAAGGGCTGAGGTATTGGTGTTGTCGCGAGGTGGCGGAGCAACGGAAGATATGGACTGCTTTAACGCAGAGTCAGTGGTGCGGGCGATCGCCGACTGTTCAATACCTGTTGTGTCTGGGATCGGACATCAGCGGGATGAATCACTGGCGGATCTGGCGGCTGATTTGTGCGTTCATACCCCCACCGCCGCAGCCGAGCAGACGATTCCGCTCTTGTCAAAGCTATATGAAAAGCACATTGAACGTTACGTTCATCTGCAATTCGCACTCTCGAACCACATTCGAGCCAAGGAAGACCAGCTTCACCGACTCAACGCACAGCTTCATCGACTTCAAGTTGATCAGCACATTGACCATGAGCGTCAGACGGTAAATTGGCTCCGTCAGCGTCTAACGCAGATAGTTAAACAGCGGCTGAGGTCTGCGACTCAGCACCAGGTTTTACTTCAGCAAAAGCTTAATACGCTCGATCCCAAAGCTGTCCTTAAACGGGGATATGCGCTGATGCAAGATGCTGATCATCAAGTGGTGCGTTCGGTCCATGATCTCTCATTGAACCAGGAGGCGACGGTACAGCTGGCTGATGGCGAGGCTCAGGTAACGGTTAACGCGATCCACTCCTCGTTAGAGACTTCAGCACCGGATACGTAATGCTTCGACTGAGTCATTGGTTTTGTTCTTTACTTTTTTATCTTTATTTAAGCTGCCACTATGTCAAACATCTCATCAGACTCTCACGATTCATC
>JBCBLF010000127.1:0-7983 GCA_038520475.1 Cyanobacteria bacterium J06627_8 | reverse complement strand
GCTAACCTCCCGACCGACGTTTCATCCCATTCGACAACTGGACCAGCGCTGACCTTACCTGAAGGCTGGAACTATGAAACAACTGTTGAACAGATAGAAGAGGTGATTCTTCGAATTGAAACTGGCGAAATGGAACTAGCGGATATTTTCGATCAGTTTGCGATCGCGGTTGACCATCTGCGTCAGTGTGAGTCGTTTCTTGATCACCATCGCCAGCAGGTCGATTTGCTGATTGAAACGTTGGCGGACTAATGGCAGTTTGCGATTTCAGATTTTGGATTGAAGCGTGTGTGTAGAATGGTACGTTCAATTCCTGGTCTGTCGTTATCACAAGCGGAATGAACCCTTTATTCCATCCATTGATAGTGGTGTTTTGCGGCATTAAGCAATGCTTCCACGTTTCCGCGTCTCTTTGTAGGACGTACCGATATTGGTTAATCCGGCTTGAATCATCTGGCGTTCGAGTAATGCGAAAAACCGGACGCGATCGCCGCCTCTGACCACGGCTTGATTGTGAGCCTCTGCTAGTGCGACAGGATAGCCATAGCCTTTTTGTACTTGAGCGATTGTTAGTGTCAACACCGCATCGAGCAATTGGGGATCGCGAGAGACCCAGGCCGGAAATTCGAGTCGAGCGATTTCGGTGCCGACATGCACGTAACAAAAGTGAATGTGATGATCTTCGCCATAGAGATCGAGGATGCGAGCAGAACTACGAAAAAGCGGGCTCCGTTCGCCTGGTTGGAGCTGAGTCATCCACAACACCGTATCTCGCAGTGAGGTCAATTGCTGACAGGGAGCCGTATCCGTTTGTCCTGCACAATGGGTCATGCAGTCTGGAGCGGCATAGCCGCAAAGCTGTAGCCGTAAAAAGTTTAGAACCTCTCGGCTCCGCGACGCACTCAGGTATCCCACGACAGGAATGCGTGCCTGACGTAATTTTTCCCAGGCATCCAAAATGGGCGGCAATAGGCGATCGCGCGCGTCGCTGGGGAGCGGTTCTAGAAACCAATAGATGAGTGAGCCATCTACCATCGCCAAACTCGGAACCGTCGAATAGTCTGGAGATGGGTCGTTGGGTGAACGCTGTGCAGGACCTGTTGCTTCTATTGCTAGGTCTGCTAATTCGACGACCTCAGAGACCGTGCGCTGGAGCCCCATCCACTCTTCTGTGCGAATGCCCCACTGTCGAGACTGATATAAATCTTCAGAGCGATAAAAAACTTCGGGCAATCCATCCAATAATGGATAGCGATTTTGCCCGTAATGCAACACAATTCGCCCCACGTTGATGAGGTAGCAGTAGGCAATTTCATGATGGCTGGGCGCAATTTGGGAGCCATCGGTTGCAATAACTGTGTGAGCCGCAGGGGCAGCAGCGATCGCCGGACGAATCTGTAGGGGTTCTAACGGTTCGGCTGCTGAGAAACCAATGCGATCGCGCCATTCGTGAAGTGTCTCAACGAACTGTTCTTGGTTGGTCTCAGCCTGTTCAAGTAACGCTTGTGCCCGCCCCATTCGTTGACGAGAAATTTCTGCTTCTTGAATGAGATGAGAACCGATGTCGGTCATCTGTTGAGCAAGTTTGGTTAAGTCAAGCATCGTCAGGCTGTTACTGTGTTGAGGCCCATGTAGTTGTTGCCCATGAAGAGTTTGGTGCCTTTACGTCTCGACATACGGTAGTACGCAACTGCGCCCCAAACTACCGTGCTTAATCAATTTGCGCAGCACTATAGTTCTTATTAACTATAGGTCAAATATACTGTTTTGTGCTGGTAATTTTGCGGATGGTGGAGCACCACTCATGGGCGCTTCTCACTCTAATAGAGACTGTACGCGTTTAATGGATAACAAGGATCTATATGTCATTCCGAGGGTTATTTGTTGGACTAACGACGTTGGACTGCATTTATCAGGTGGAGTCCATTCCACAATCGAATCAAAAGGTGGTGGCGATCGCCTCAACGATGGCGGCTGGAGGTCCCGCAACCAACGCAGCGGTAGCATTTCAGCATTTAGGCAATCAAGCCACAATTTTAAGTGTGGTGGGTCAACATCCGGTTCATCACCTGGTCACAAATGACGTGCATCAGCAGGGCGTAGCGATCGCTGACCTCGTTCCGACGCATCCCGACCCGCCTCCAGTGTCGTCCATTTTTGTGACCCAGAAAACGGGCGATCGCGCAGTGGTCTCGATGAACGCAACAAAATGTCAGGCTAAAGCTGAGCAAATTCCACCCAACATTCTTCAGGTTCTCAACCATCACCACATTGACATCGTGCTGATTGATGGTCATCAGATGGCAGTTGGAGCCGCGATCGCTGCGATTGCAAAACAGCACGGGATTCTGGTGGTTGTGGATGGCGGCAGTTGGAAGTCAGGATTTGAGTCGGTTCTCAAATATGCGGATGTGGCGATTTGCTCGGCCAACTTTTTTCCACCAGGCTGCACACATCACGAACAGGTGATCACTGCCCTAGCGAATTTCAGTATTCCGTACATTGCCATTACTCGGGGCGATCGCCCCATTCTCTACTGTGCTGATGGTGAGCACGAAACGTTGCCAGTACCTCCCGTTCAAGCAGTAGACACTTTGGGGGCTGGTGATATTTTTCATGGGGCGTGGTGTCACTATGCGCTATCAGCAATGCAGCGGAATGCTAGTCGAGAATATGAGGGGCGATCGCCGCTAACGGTTCGCCACTTCGTCACGGCTTTGGAACAAGCAGCGGCGATCGCGACCCATTCCTGCCAGTTCTTTGGAACCCGTCAGTGGATGCAGTTCCGCATGTAATGTGATTTAGAACTTCTTGTTCAGAACTTTTAGTTTGTGAATTCTCGAACAATCTATAAGAGATTGCGAATGGGTATTATCAATACGGTGTCCAATGGACTATGGAGTTCATCCCTAAACTCAGCTCCCAATCAACGTCGAATTATAGGAACTTATACATTTATGGCCTATCAAACTGAGAAAGCTGTTGCCATTGAGGCGGCACGAGCTGCTGCAAAACTTTGCGAGAGTGTTCGCCACACGATTTCTCCTGAAGCCATTGAGAAAAAGGACAAAAGCCCCGTTACAATTGCTGACTATGGTGCACAGGCGATTATTTGTCGCGCGATTTCCGACGCGTTTCCCAATGATCCCATTGTTGGAGAGGAAGATGCTGCTGAATTGCGGACTCCAGAGATGAGCGATCGCCTCAGCCAAGTGACCTCCTTTGTTCAGGCGGTGGTGCCAGGTGCGACAACTGAGAACGTTCCTGACTGGATTGACCGAGGCAATGGAGATGTGGCCGAGCGCTTCTGGACTCTTGATCCTATCGATGGCACTAAGGGATTTCTACGAAAAGATCAGTATGCGATCGCCGTTGCGCTAATTGACAAGGGCGAAGTCAAAATGGGCGTGTTGGCATGCCCGGCTCTAAAGTTCAACGATAGTCAAGAACCCGGACTGATGTTTGTAGCCGTTCGCGGTGAAGGCACGACCATGATGCCGTTATCTGGTGGTGAGGGAGCTACCACAACGGTGGTCAGCCCAGATCAGTCTGACAAGTTCCGATTTGTAGAAAGTGTGGAGTCTGGTCACGGTGACCACTCTCGCCAAGAGGCTGTCGCCAAGGCTGCTGGCATTACAACGGAGTCTCTTCGCATGGATAGCCAAGCGAAGTATGCTGCCGTTGCCGCAGGAGAAGCTGCGCTCTACCTTCGATTGCCATCTCCAAAATCTCCGAACTATCGCGAGAAAATCTGGGATCACGCCGCAGGCTCCATTGTGGTTGAAGAAGCAGGCGGTCGAGTGACCGATATGCATGGTCAGCCTCTTGGCTTTGCGAAGAACGCCAAGTTGGTTGATAACCAGGGCGTCATTGTCAGCAACGGCAGCATTCATGACAAGGCGCTAGAAGCGCTCAAAGCGACACCAGCGACAGCTGCAAGTTAACGGTTTTAAGGTAATGGGCAAGCCGTTGCCAGTTCCGTTAGGACTAGACGGCTTGCCATTTGGCGATTAGGCCAAGGAACCAAATGATACTCGGTGTTCTAGCCTAAATGGCTAAGGCTATAGTTCCTTACTACGGCGATAGAATTGAGGGATTGAAGTCCGCATGATGGACCTCATCCCTCAATTCGTTATGAATGTTGCAAAATTGTGTCCCTCAGATTGATAACGCCTGCACCCCTAAACCCTTCCTGCCTAAGACTCATGCTCCAAACCATTTGAGAAAGCTATAGTTAGGCTTGTTTTACGAAATCATGACCTAAACTAGGATAGTCGCGCATATTTTCTTTTTCCTTGCGACGAACGAGCTGGCAACGACTCCGTATCATGTTCATCCTAGGAGAAAGGCGTAGATGAGTAGTTCGAGTCTGAATTTGATTCAGGGCGATGGTCGTATTGATGGTACATCGCTCAGCGATCGCGTGATTGGTAGTACTGGCGTTGATGTGATTCGCGCGGGCTATGGCGATGATCAAGTGGATGCCCAAGCTGATAGTGATGTTATTGAAGCAGGGCGCGGCAACGACATTGTCCTTGGTGGAACTGGCGATGATGAGATTAAGGGACAGCGTGGAGATGATGTTCTAGTTGGTGGAGCGGGGAATGATCGCCTCACTGGCGGTGATGGTGATGACTACCTGGTTGGAACAGACTTTGTTGCCGCAGGAGTGGGCGAAGTTGATCATTTGAGGGGAGGCCAAGGTGCAGACACCTTTGTTTTGACCGAAACCAGGGCATTACTCAACCGGGATGACGCACGAAAAGACGAGTTAACCGGGCAATCTGCTGATCAAACGATCTATTACTTAGATGCAGATTTTGATGCCGGAAATGATGGCTATGTAGTGATCAGAGACTTTCAACCCGGCCAGGGCGATCGCCTCCAGCTCTTAGAACCAAATGCGTTATCAGAGTCTAAAATCGATGCCACAAATCGTTCTTACACAATTGGGCAATCTCCAATTTCTGGAATTCGGGGCAGTGCCATCTACGTCAGCTCTGCTGACAATGCTGTTCCTGATGATTTAGTTGCGATCGTTCAGTTCCCTGGACATCCGGGCCGCCAAGTGGATCTTGGAGCCCAATACATTACCTACATCGGAGACGTGACAGAGTTAGGGCCGCTCCCATTTCCCATTGAACCGTCCATTGACATCACTCCTGGCGTTTAAGATGGAATGCTGAAAATGGCAAACTGCAACAGCGGCAGATGCCCTTGACTGAATACCAGCGAATTTCAATCATCCGCTGCCGCGAGGTTTTGGTTTTTGGGAGACAACGTCAATATATGAATGGAATGAGCTTCCATGTTTTATCTGAATAGATGTGATACTGGTTGCCAAATTCAGCTTTCAGCATGGCTTCTTCTACTTGGATGCGATATGCGCGTGAGCACATTCCGACGATTACAAGGATCGCCAGCACAATCCAATTGGCGATCGCTAACCCTGCACCAATTTCCATGAAAAATGTTCCTAAGTAGCCAGGGTGGCGAATAAAGCTATATGGAGCGCGATCAATAATTGATTGACCTTCAATCGTTTGCAATGTTCGTGTATAAAACTCGCCTAACGCCTTAGCAGCCGAATATCGAAGGCTAAGTCCACCCAGCATTATTGACACGCCTATCCAAGGGATATGTGCGCTGTTCCAATATCCAATTTGATAAGCGTTTAGGACTGGAGCAAGTAGCGCTAGGGTAATGCTGAATAAACCACTAATCCAAATGACGATTGAACTACCGTGATCAGAGTCGCCTGTTTGAAGGCTGAGAGCTTTTTCTCCTTTCCTCAACAACCGTTCAATGATGAAGTAGCAGATGATTAACAGGTATGCCAGAACAGCCGTAATTGTCATATAGCAAGACGTATATAGGCGAGAACCAGTATTTTTTGGACAGCCGCGCGGCGCACGGCTGTCCAAAAAACACTGGGTTTTAATTAAGCGCGTGACGCTGTACCAATCTCAGTGTGTTGTTCCCTGAGTATAAATTGCCTCTCAACGCTTAAAGAGCTTGCTCTATCGAAGAACTCACTGAGGTTTGAGCTAGGGTTCTCAATAATTTTTCGGCTAATCGCATCACTGAACAACAAAGCAGCCTAACTCATCATCCTGAGGTCACTGGAAGGCATTGGCTTGACTAGGCGCAGCCCTATCGCCCCGTCAAGCAATGTTTTGTGATTAATTGAAACCCTTTGAGCAGAATCATTTCAGTCCATTTGAGCAGAATCGTTTTAAAGAAATTTTCCGAATTTAAATCCAATCTCTCCTCACGCCTGTACCGAATAACAGAGCATATCAACTGAGATTTAGCGATCGCACAGTCTCGATTAAATTGCTCTCACGAGTTTTGCCAGGTTGTTTTCCACTAATAGAGCATTTGTGGCTCGTGGTGGGAAACAACCATCTAACTCAGACTTAGCTATCAGTTCTGACTGGTGGTACTTCTTCGCATGACCTTATAACGTAGTTTAGGACGGTATCATGGCTCAAATTACTCCTTTAGTTGGCACTCCAGATAGCGATAGTTTCGTTGTGAGCGGAGCCCCCTTTGATGGTGTGGATGTCTCAGCTCCTGACCGTCAGATTGTTGGAAATGAAGAATTCATCACAGGCTTCAATTTTGAGGATGACCAATTCCTCTTTAGTGCAGCCGATTTTGGTATTACTCAGCTAAGTTTTACGGCTCTAGACGGCACGGCTCCAGGAGCATCGATTCCTGATGATGCGAATGTAATTGTGTTGCTCAACAGCGACAACGACAATAACCCGGATACTCCATTTCTGGCAGGTACGGCTGCAAATCAAATTGCCGAACTCACTAATGGAGATCGAGCGGGCTTTTTCGTCTATTTCAACTCCAATCTCCAGCTCAATCGATTAGTCTATTCTGCAAATCTCAATGATGCTTCTGCTGATTTGGAGATCCTGTCTCGTCAAACGGATTTGGTTGGACAGGATGCGATTGACGCGTTGGCAAATTTCTCCGCTAACAACTTCGCTCTTGATGTGGTTGGAGACGATGGCAACAATACGCTCATCGGTACGGCTGGCCGGGATGTTATTGATGGATTGGGCGGCAACGACATCATCGATGGTTTGGGTAGCTCCGATACTCTGACTGGGGGCGACGGTGCAGATACCTTTGCTTTCTCGGGCGATCCCTTTGATGGAGCAGATGTTTCAGCACCTGGCCGTCAAATCGTTGGCAACGAAGACTTCATCACAGACTTTGACTTTGCTAATGACCAATATCGTTTCAATGCGGATGACTTTGGTGTTGACTCACTCAATTTCTTCGCTCTAGATGGCACGGCTCCAGGGGCATCGATTCCTGATGATGCGAATGTGATTGTGTTGCTGAACAGCGACAACGACAATAATCCCGATACTCCATTTCTGGCAGGTACCGCAGCAGCTCAAATTGCTGAACTCACGACTGACGATCGAGCAGGGTTCTTTGTCTATTTCAATTCCAACCTCCAGCTCAATCGATTGGTGTATTCCACAAATCTCAGCGATGCTTCCGCTGACCTCAAAATCTTGTCTCGTCAAACAGATTTGGTTGGGCAGGATGCCATTGATGCACTGTCAAATTTCTCAGCCGACAACTTTGTTCTCGATGATGAGAATGATGTCCTGATCGGAGGAAATGGCCGCGATCGCATCAATGCAGGTGCTGGTGATGATGTGGTGTTTGGCAGAGGGGGCAATGACATCCTTCGAGGGGGCGCAGGTCGCGATCGCCTCGTTGGAAATAGCGGTGACGATCGCCTTTTCGGTAATGCCGGTGACGATACTCTTTTGGGTGGTTTAGGCAATGACCGACTCAGGGGCAATAGAGGTGATGATCTGCTTCGTGGTGGCTCAGGCGACGATCGCTTGATTGGTGGAAACGGAGATGATCGCCTGATCGGTGGCCGTGGTGATGATGTCATCATCACGAACTCAGGCCGCGATCGCATTGTCATTGGACGGAATG
>JBCBLF010000126.1:7747-13181 GCA_038520475.1 Cyanobacteria bacterium J06627_8 | reverse complement strand
ATTTGCTTCGGGCTGAAGTAAATGGTTAGGTTGCCCGATGCAAATCAAGTCGCAGGATTTTAGAGGGCCAGATTTTTTTGTGGTGTTGGACACGGAACGGCGATCGCGCAAGAGCTGGGTCGTGTGGGAAGAAGATGGTAAATATCCCAACGTGATTGTTGAAATTCTGTCAGATAGCACCGCTAAATCCGACCGCGAAACCAAGAAGGAGATTTACCAAAACACCTTTCGCACACCCGAATATTTTTGGTTTGACCCAGACACTTTAGAGTTTGCGGGATTTCTATTGATGGGTGGCAGTTATGAACCCATTGAAGCGAACACATCCGGACATCTGTGGAGTCGTCAGCTCAACATGTATCTAGGAGTTCACAATTCACAACTCCGATTCTTTATGCCGGATGGAACGATGGTGCCTATTCCCGCAGAGGCTGCGGAAGAAGCCCAGAAACAGGCTGAACAGGCGCAGGAAAAAGTGATGCAAGTTCAACAGCAGGCTGAGCAAGCGCAGGAACAGGCTCAACGTCTGGCTGCAAAATTAAGAGAATTGGGTGTTGATCCGGGGGCTATCTAGGTTCGCTGTTGAATGGGCAGAAGCTGAAGACTGTCGATGGGCGATCGCGGTACTATAGTGTACTGGCAGTCACGTAATCACTATTCTTTCTACTCACCATGGGCAACACATTCGGTCATCTGTTTCGCATCACCACCTTTGGAGAGTCCCACGGCGGAGGGGTCGGAGTTGTGATTGACGGATGTCCGCCCCGACTGGACATTTCTCAAGAAGAAATCCAGTTTGAGTTGGATCGTCGTCGCCCTGGACAGAGCAAGATTACGACGCCACGGAAAGAGACCGATACCTGCGAGATTATTTCAGGGGTCTTTCAAGGTAAGACTTTAGGCACTCCCATCGCCATCATGGTGCGGAACAAGGACACCCGCCCCCAAGACTATGACGAGATGGCACAAAAGTATCGTCCCTCCCATGCTGATGCGACCTATGACGCCAAGTACGGCATTCGCAACTATCAGGGCGGGGGACGCTCTTCGGCTCGGGAAACCATTGGCCGTGTTGCCGCGGGGGCGATCGCCAAAAAAATTCTCAAGCAAGTGGCAAACATTGATATTGTCGGCTACGTCAAGCGCATTAAGAATCTAGAAGGCACCGTTGATGCTAACACCGTCACCCTTGAACAGGTAGAACAGACTATCGTCCGATGTCCTGATTTGGAATGCGCCGAGCGCATGATTGACTTGATTGAAGAAACCGGACGCGCTGGAGACTCCATTGGCGGTGTCGTTGAGTGTGTGGCCCGCAACCTTCCGAGGGGATTAGGAATGCCCGTCTTCGACAAACTTGAGGGCGACTTAGCCAAAGGCGTGATGTCTCTCCCTGCCAGTAAAGGCTTTGAAATTGGCTCTGGCTTTGCCGGAACCTTGCTTACGGGGAGTGAACATAACGACGAATTTTACATTGACGAGCAGGGCAACACCCGCACCACCACCAACCGCTCTGGCGGCATTCAGGGTGGCATTAGCAATGGCGAAAACGTAGTGATTCGTGTTGCCTTCAAGCCGACAGCCACCATTCGTAAGGAACAAAAAACCGTCACCAAGGAAGGGGCAGAAACGGTTCTTGCAGCCAAAGGTCGCCACGACCCTTGCGTGTTGCCCCGTGCGGTTCCCATGGTGGAATCGATGGTCGCTCTCGTCCTTTGCGACCACTTGCTCCGTCAACATGGGCAATGCGACATTCTGAACGGCTAAACTGAACAGCTAAATTAAGAATCGCTCTCACCCATCACGTTGAATAGTCCGCGACCCGGCATGATGCGGAGTTCGTTGCACCTTCGGAGCAGAGCTGAAAGAAGCAGGTCATCTTCGCAGCTGAGATTCGGGCGACACGGGCACTTAGCGTGCACGCGTCCTCAAAGGAAACACTCTAGTTTTACCCAACAACCCAAAATTTAATGACTTGATGATTAAATTGAAGCCAGAGACCCCTACGAACCACATACACATTCATCCCACGTAGACTCCAACGAGGAGGAACCATGGTACTGACTGCTTCAACCATGCTGGAACTTGGCACATCTGCCCCAGCGTTCGAATTGCCTGACGTTGTCACTGGAAGCCCGATTTCTCTGGAGACCTTCAAAGACAAATCGGCACTGTTAATCATGTTTATCTGTCGGCACTGTCCGTTTGTGAAGCACGTTCAGGCCGAACTCGCAAAAATTGGCACCGATTATGCCAACTCTGAACTGGGTATTGTCGCTATCAGCGCTAATGACGCTGAGAACTATCCTGATGATGCTCCTGATAGCCTTAAAGAAATGGTGAGCGAAATGGGATTCAACTTTCCTTTTTGCTTTGACGAAACTCAAGAAGTTGCAAAGATCTACACAGCAGCCTGTACTCCAGACTTTTTCTTGTTTGACAGAGATCGCTGTTTAGTCTATCGGGGTCAGCTCGACGACAGTCGTCCGGGCAATGACATTCCCGTCACGGGTGGAGACCTACGAAATGCCATCGACACCCTGATCTCCGGTACTACCATGCTGGTCTATGAGCAGAAACCCAGCATCGGCTGCAACATCAAGTGGAAACCCGGCAATGAGCCCAGCTATTTTGGTGCGGGCTAGTCTGTTCAACTCAACAGATGGACTTAATTTCTGGTGCTGTTTAGTCTTGGGATATGTTGTGTGGGAGCCTCCCACACAACATATCCCTAAAGTCAGAAATGTCTAATTTCTGGTGGATTGGGTTGATGATGACGACGCTTAAGCGAACCGCACTAAGCAACACTTAAGGCGTTGCTGAAATAAGCGAAGCATCCGCCATTATCCATAGGTAAATCGGCGTAGATTTCTAACAATTTCACCATTCGAGCGAGGTGATGATTCTGCAAATGGAAGATCCTCAGCGGCACCAGCCGTGATGTTCCTCAAAAAGCTACATTGAGCCCTATTCCCATCTGTGGCTAGCAGCAGATAACATGTTTCCGTAATGACCGGAAACGTTGTAATTAACGACTCATCAATCGCTTCAAGTGCCCGTACTGCGGCTGAATGATAGCGATCGCCTCGGTTCGCCAGAGCGAAGAAGAATCCGGCATCGGCAATAATCATGGGTTCTAGAGCTGTCCGTCAGAAGCATGATGCGATCGCTCAAATCTTTTCTGAATTGCCGATGTGACGACCGATTTATAGTTTTCTGAGCGATCTTCTTCTGACTGGACACAGCCAATAAACCCAGAGTCTTTAAAGAGCTGAAACGCTTTTTTGGGTCGTGGCTCTAGCTGCTGATAATACGCATCAATGGCAGCTTTGATAACAGCATCAACGTCTTGCTGGTTTGTTTTTTGTTGAACATAAACCAGCTTTGATTCATATTCTTCGTTTAGTTCAAGGTTGATGCGCATCTATATCTTCTCAATGCTGTAGCTGTCAGGTGTGTTAGTTCAATCCTACCGTTTTACCAATAACCCATTGGGCGATCGCCCTTAGCTCTCGGCCAATGACTTAATATTCTGGAGACCCGTTTCATAGTCTCCGCCCATCATCGAATCCATAAAGAAGCCAAAGTAGGTGCTGATGGGTTGCTGCAACAGAGGCACTTGCTCCCGTGAGTCGGAGTCCAATGACCACACCACATGGGTACCGTCATCTTCTGAGGTCAGTGCAAAGGTGGCGTCTGCCACACCCATGTCTCCGAAGTCGAGATGGGTTGTGAGGGTGTTGGGCGCATCCATCGCAATTATCTCTTGGGAGCCGTTGCCCACCTTCGGGTCTTCACTCGACCAGTGCATGATCTGACCGACGCCTGAGCCCTCAATGGTCATCGTTGCGTCGGGGTCGATATTGGCCCAGGGTGACCAGTTCTCCCAGTTGTGAAAATCGTCGATGAGGGCAAAGATCTCAGCTGGTTGCGCGTTGATAACAATATCTCGTTCCACATGGACCGCGCTGGGTAAGACAAATCCTGCACCCACGACAACGACAATCAGTCCAACCAAAACTCCGAAAATCTTTGCGAGTCGTGCCATATGTCTGAGTCCTCGTATGATGTTAAACAACTAGAGACGCGAGCCCTGATCTTTAGACTACTGGAGCGTTGATAAACATGGCATCTAAAAACCGTCGGATCTATTTGCCCAGTAAAGCTCGTGGATCAAAACCCAAGATTCCAGATGAATTAAAGGCAGAAGTCCAAAGAAAATTTGATCATTTAATCGAAACCGAGTACAGACCCAAGTACATTAAACCACCCTCAGAAAAATCCAGCTTAGGATACCTTGTCGACGTCTTCAGTCAGTGGTATCGAAGTTATTTCTACATCTGTGGTACGCATCATTACCCTGAGCTAGACGCTGACTCCTCTTCCTTAGACGTCAAATATTCACGATTTGAATATGCAGGAGGCGATCGCTTTAACATTGCCTATCTGCGTCATACGGGTCAATGGTGGCAGATTCGCAAGAATGTTCCGTTGGATGACTGTCTGGAAGAAGCGAAGAATAATCAGGTCTTGCATCCCTATTAGCGATCGCCAACTATCGCTTTAGCCATTTAGGCTAGGACACCCAATATCATTCGGTTACCTAGCCCGCCGTCTTTTCCTAAGGGAACTGGCGACGGATATAAGGGATATGGCTGCCTTTGTTCATCTGTCGATAGTCATACAAACTCTATGTATCCTCCGTTATGGGGGTGAGCCTCATCGCTAAAGCCGCCGCCTAACGTTAAGATTCCGACGATGGCTCAACTTGAGCCTGCCTGAACACAGACATGACCTCAGACAATTCATCTAAGTTGATGTGAATCTCGTCATGGGGATAGTTATTGAAAAACTCTAGCAGCGATACTCGCCCGTCATCATAGGCTGAGAAAACGAGGGCCGACCGCAGAGCCTGCACATTCGCAGTGCCTGAGCGCGCATGTACCACTCGTCCAACCAGAGCAAGCAACTGCTCTCCCATCGGTGAGTTCAGCAAATGGTCGGTCATGACGAGGTCAAGGGCCACTTCTTGCGTCAGTGCGGATTGAAGGTCGGCAACCTCTAAATTGGCGAGGTCGAAGTAAATTCCCCATCCGTTTGGAACGTCGCCCGTCTCAACCAAGTTCTCTAAATCAGCAACGCCAAACGACTGCTGAATGAGTCCTAATGACACAACCACTTGATCGGCTCCATTCACGCCAAACGATTCCGGTAAGGGACGGCTAACCCGAGGCATGTTGGCGGCTTCAGTTTGAGAGACAAAGCGAACGGGTGAATTCGGGAGATGCGCCATGTAGGGGAGTCGGAATGGAATGCGCCCGGTAGCAATCAACTCAGTCGGACTCCCCGGAATGCGCCACTGCCCAAGTTTCAGCACATCATTCTCAAAATTGAAGCCGACTTGAATCGCTTCGGTGACAAAGGTTCCCATTCT
>JBCBLF010000126.1:0-7647 GCA_038520475.1 Cyanobacteria bacterium J06627_8 | reverse complement strand
GGATTGTTGAATGAGAGGCTACCGCTCATGTTCGGCAAGGTTCCTGTTTGTTGCCAGTGGGCGATCGCCCCAAACTCGCCATCGATCGACACTGGACTGTTCACCCAACGACCAATGGTTGCGAGCGGCACCTGGGTAATTTGAACTTGTCCGGTTTGCTGAGCAGAGTCAATGGATGCCCGTAGGGTCATCTCCGGAGCCTGCATTTCGCCATAGGACAGTCCCATCAGTTGAACATCTGCGACGGCCATTGAGGTTGGGCTGAGCTGTCCGTTGTCTAAGCGGAAGTGATCCACGCCGAAGGGACCAACTTGCAGCTGATGACCCTCTAAACCTGCTTCGACCTGAATAGCATCGTCTTGGGAACTGAACTTGATGCCAATCGCCCCGCTCAGATGTCCTTCTACCGCCTGGGGCGCTTCCATAAATGCCGAGATATCAAGCGAATCCTCAAACGACTCTATCGGAGTTGACGAGGGCGTTGCTCGGTCGGCAAAGGCCATGAATGTGGACGACAGTCCTGCATCCATGGCTGCCGCTCGAACAAGCGTCAGGATGTCTTCCATTGCACCCCGCTCGATATCGATATGGCCCTGCATCACCGGTCCACGACGGTCGTTCGTATCGGCTTGGCCGCTCAGCTGTAGGCGGCTTTGACCAAACTGGAGCTGTCCGTCTGTGATGCGGGCCAGTCCATCGCGATAGTGCAGCGTGCCAGTCAGGCGATCGCCCCGGTGGCGGCGGCGCAGTCGTCGAGGGAGCGTCCCCACCATGGGATTGGCGATCGCCAATTCTGCTAGCAGAGTGGGATTCTGGGTATCATGCCAGTCGGCCATCACCTCTCCAGACAGATCACCATTGAGGGTTGACAGCAGCACCGTGGACTCATGATTCAGCGCTGGCACATCATGGAAGAGCGCTAACGGAATGTCCTGAAGAGTTGCTATAAATCGACGGTCAACCAGCTGTCCGTGAGCGATCGCCTCATTTCGCTGAAGCTCCACCTCAAGTGCTGAGAGATTTCCAGTGATTTGAATGGAGTCCTGTTCGCCCGCCAGTGCAACGTTCAGCGCCTGTTCGGGTTCCAGACTGACGGGGCCGCTGAGAACCGAGTCAAAGGCGATCGCCCCGATGGCGAAGTCTGTGAACTGGAGCTGTCCGTTGAGTTGGGGTTCATCCAGGGTACCCGTGAGCTGTCCTGCAAACTGACTCTGCCCTTCCACAGGCACTGGCAATGCAATTGGTAAGCTGGCTGCAAAGTCGCTCAGGTCAATATCTTGCGCCTTTAGGTTGAGCGCCATATCGGCGATGTCAAGCGCCTGTCCCGTGAAGCTGGGTTGAATCCATCCATCGGCCACGACCCCAGAAGACGTAGCTTGTTGAATTTGGAGGCGATCGCCCTGCCAGTTGAACGCAATATCGAGCGGTTCGGCTAGCACAGGGTGAATCTCAGCAACGGATAGGGCTCCATCTGCATGAATAGCAGCGAGACGTATATCATTCGTCTGCCCTGAAACCGTGACCTGCCCAGATAAGACTCCATCTAAATCAGGCAACACCGACGCCACGGCCATGCCATCGGTGTGGAGGGTCGTGTGCCACTGATCTTTGGTCAATGCTCCGGTTGCCGCGATACGCGCTTCCCCAACCTGAATCGCTGTGTCCTGTAGGGTCAGTTGGTCATCAACGGTCGCCAACACCCCTGATGCCGGATAGTCGCCGTCTAGTTCCCATGAGAGCTGGGTCTGCGCGCCAGTATCGGTAAGACTAATCTGGGTACTGGCTGAAAGCTGGCCGAATTGAGCGTCGTCCAGAGACATGCCATAGATTTGGGCGATCGCATCAGCGGAGATTCCTTCTGCCCGAGCTGTAATGACGCCATCATCAACATCCCCTAGCCGAATCCGAGCATTTCCAACAATCTGACCGCCGACGCTGGGGGTAGCGGTTGTGTTGATTAGGGTTAAGATATCGGTTCGCTTATCTAGGATAAAATCTGTGCGCACTGCATCAAAGGCCACCTGATCGAGCATCAGCGGCTGATCGTGGGTAACGGTGCCTGCAAATACGGTCTCTCCTAACTTACCTGTCGCCGTCAAGTTGTCGGTCTGAAATGTCCCTTCAACTGGAACTGGAACCGCCAAGTTAAAGGTTGCCATGAAGTCATTGGCATCGACACCTTTTGCCTGGGCTTGCAGCTGAACACCGTCAGTTGAATGGATATGACCTGCGACGTTAAACGAAACCCAACCGTAGGTCGCCGTGCCTTCGTCAACCTGAACAGTCTGATCGTCAAAGGTCAATTGGGCCTCAGCATCGGTCACAGGGTTGGGTTCGCCCTTAGCCCAAGCGTAAAGGTTGTTGAGCCGTGCCGCTCCATCGAGCTGAGTTGAATCATCTGCTTCTTTCGTAATCGAAATCTGTCCAGTCAGGTGACCATCTTTCACAAAAAGAGCAGAGGGCAGCAGGGGCTGAAATGGGGCGATCGCCATCTGCTGAGCTTGAACGACGGCCTCCAGGTGTTTTTCAGCTAAATCACTGTGTCCATTGATGCGAACGCTGCCATAGTCTTTCGTGCGACTCCAGAGGCTAAAGGATACTTCATCATCGGCTCGGTTGCGCTGAACAGTTGCGCGAACGCCCTGAAGATGGATGGTCGAATTAGATGAAAATTCGCTATCCAGAAGCGCTTGTGGATCTAAATCGCCATCGCTGGATACCAAATTAATCCCATGATGAGACGGTTGATTTTCTTGTCGTCTGGATAAGTAATCAATCGCCCTTGGGTGAATGTCAAATTCCTCATGGATGGGCTCAAGCCAAATGTCCGCATCTCGAAGTCGGACGGTTTGCACCGGGAACCGAGATTCACCAGCGAAGTCCACCTCAGTCTCTAGCCAATGACCGACGTGATTCTGGTCTATCTGAATATCTGGGCGAACCAACGTGACAGATAGCGGCACATCCCCATCACGCCATAGATCCAACAGTGAAAAACGGACGATAATCGCATCGACATCTAGAGTGTCGGCATCGGTCTCTGTCGCTGGAATGTTTGATGGACCAAACCGGATATGGGTGGGCGAAAAACTTGTTGCATCTCCCAACTCAACCGGACGACGGAGTGACTCACTCAAGTCTTGGGCGATCGCCGGAGCTAGATTTGTTTCAACATAATCGGAAACCCAGATGCCCCCAGCCCCGCCAGTCACCAACGCCAAGCCTGCAAATGTCACGCCGACTCGGGCAACGGGGCGACGGAAAACCTCATGTGTGTCGTTGGGTACAGTATCCATCGTCTGTTCTATAAACTGCCTACGTCTCTCTTCGATTCCTTCAGAAGAATGTCTTCAGAGATAGCGCACCATGGATCAGCCTTTGTATTGATCGACAGCACTGTCACCGTAAATCAGGACAATATCGTGATGTTGTCTGATTGTTATTGTCTACGGATTTAGGCTTGTGGATGGACGTCTCACACCGATGATTGTCTGCGGGAGGTCCACACCTGTCAATTGTCCCTAGTGCCAAAGCGTAAAGCGACATCAATACGTTCGTCATCCCAATGGTGCTTGAGTATCAGTTCCTGGATAGAAACCAATACCGTTATCTTCAAGCAACCCAACCCCTCACACATCTTGGTTCTCGGTTCACTGTACTGGCGATCGCCTCAAGCGCACCACCATTTCATGTTCCGATTCATTACGATTTTTTTAGTGACGATTAATTAACTTGTTTGACGATGACATGCTGCTGCCTGTTCCAGTTGAGGAACAGATCAGGGATTTCACGCACTCGCCTCCAACGCAACTGGCTCGCCAATGCACCGAACCTTAAGACGTAAAAAATCGCAATACCCAGTTACACGGCAAACCCATGAAAGTATGCCCGGATTATGGCATTCTCGATGCATTCCGATTTACTTCTTTTTACGGTTCCCCTCTTTTACGATTCATGGGTCACTCTGCTGAATTCGCCCACCTCTGGACGCCCAAGTTTTCAGGACTTGAGCTTTACCGGGCCCAACTCCGCCGCCACACTTTCGACAAGCATTTTCACGATGCTTACACGATTGGGCTCAATGAGCGTGGATTGGGCCAAAGCCTATTTCAGGGAACGCTGATGAACACCCCGCCGGGTAGCTTTAATTTGCTGAATCCTGGCGAGGTGCATACGGGCCAAGCGGCTGATGAACGGGGGTGGACATTTCGCAATATTTATATCAGTGCGCCACTGATGCGATCGCTACTCACACAGCTAGGGCACCCCACCCATCGCCTACCCGCTTTTCGCGGGCCAAATGTTCAGAATCCAGCGTTGCGCCCCCTCTTTCGACAAGTGTTTCAGACCCTTGAGCAGCCAACTCCTTTGTTGACGCAGCAATCGTTGCTAATAGAGCTGATATCGCAATTGTTGCGGCACCACGGTGAGACGAATATACGAATGTCAGCCAAGAGCGAATCACAGGCCGTGAGGCTGGTGCAAACCTACCTGGAAGAGCACTACACGGAAAATGTGTCGATTGACACACTCAGCCAACTCGGCAATCTGAGTCCGTATTACCTCATTCGCAGTTTTCACCAGCAAATTGGACTGCCTCCCCATCTCTATCAGCGGCAAGTGCGGCTTCTGAAAGCAAAACAATCCTTGAACACATGCCAGTCCTTAGCGGCGATCGCCACTGACGCTGGATTTTTCGACCAAAGTCATTTCACCCGAAGTTTTAAGCGCGTTTTTGGGTTAACGCCTGGGCAATATCGCCAGCGCAATTCCGTACAAGACCCCTCACGCCAGAACGAGTAGCCTAATGCGGTCATATGAAGAGGACGACCATGACTGCACTCAAACACGCCTCAGCCCTATTGAGAGATGCCTCGATTTCAGCGATTGTCTCTGGTTTTGTCAGCGTTTTGGTGGGGTTCTCAAGCGCTGCGGTGATTGTATTCCAGGCTGCACAGGCACTAGGTGCAACCGAAGCGGAAATTGCTTCGTGGATGTGGGCTTTAGGCATTGGGCTGGGGCTAACGACCATTGCGTTGTCACTACGATATCGGGTTCCAGTGGTCACTGCTTGGTCCACCCCAGGAGCCGCGATGCTAATTACCTCAGCAGCCAATATATCCATGGCAGAAGGCATCGGCGCGTTTTTAATTTCGGCAGCGCTGATCACGATATGTGGACTCAGCGGTTGGTTTGAGCGAGTGATGAACCGCATTCCTCTATCGATGGCATCGGGGTTACTGGCTGGAGTGCTCTTGCGCTTCGGGTTAAATGTCTTCGTGGCCATGGAAACCCAGTTTTGGATGGTCTTCGTTATGTTTTGCGGATACCTGATTGCCTATCGCTGGGTGTCTCGCTACGCGGTACTCATCGCATTGACCCTCGGGGTCGTTATTGCAGCATTTCAGGGAACGCTTCAGGTCGATGGCTTTAGATTAGAATTGGCAACCCCCATCCTGACTCAACCTCAGTTTTCTCTACCGGCGATCGTTGGGGTGGCGCTGCCGCTGTTTGCCGTCACCATGGCTTCTCAAAATGTACCCGGTGTCGCGGTGCTGCGAGCTTCAGGATACGAACGGGTACCTATTTCGCCGCTCATCAGCTGGACGGGCATTGCCACCCTGCTTCTTGCACCGCTGGGAGCCTTTGCGATGAACCTGGCCGCAATCACAGCCGCTATTTGCATGGGGCCAGAAGCTCATAAAGACCCGGATAAGCGCTACGTGGCGGCAGTAGCAGCGGGTGTTTTTTATTTGCTGGTGGGCATCTTTGGCGCAACCGTCGGTGCACTCTTTACGGCTCTGCCAGAAGAACTGGTATTGGCGATCGCTGGACTGGCATTACTCAGCACCATTGGAAAAGGATTAGCAGCAGCCCTAGGCCAAGATACCGAGCGCGAACCCGCCCTCATCACGTTTCTTGTCACCGCCTCAGGACTGACGATGTGGGGCATTGGCTCAGCCTTCTGGGGTTTAGTGGCAGGCACCCTTGCTATGGGGCTGTTGAGGGTTAAGCCTCTAGAGTCAGTTTGATTGGAAAAAATCCGGCTACGCAGGAAGAACTCTGGATGAAATTGAAAGGCCAACATCCTTACAGTCGCCGAAGCATTCCATCATCGGCAATGGCTTCGATAGGATTCCGCTACGCTATTAATCAACTGACGGTAATCTAGTTAGTCATAGCGGTGCTCAAGGTGGTCAAGCACAAAACCAGTTGTGTGGGGCGCGGCGCGCCACGCACAGTTGTACTTAAACAACGCGCAACACTATAAATGTTCATTCAGGTGCCATGGAAGACTCGATGACTGAACGTGTTCTTTATCTCGGCGATGACATTAATACGGATGACATTATTCCAGCGAAGCGAGGAACGAATGGTGATTTGAGCCATTTAGCTCACTATGCGCTTGAGCATGTCATCGGTCCAGGTAACCTTTGTCACTACGATCGCATTGAAGCTGGACACAATTTTGGCTGCGGCTCAAGTCGAGAATTTGCTCCCCTTGCGATTAAAGCCGCGGGAATTCAGATGGTTCAGGCAAAGTCGTTTGCGGAAATCTTTTATCGAAACAGCATCAACATTGGATTGAACTTGAGCATTGTCGATTCTGAAGCAGTAGCAGAGTCTGGGACTTCGCTACACCGCTCAACCATAGACGCCATTACTCAGGCCGGTGGACTGATTGCATTTAATCAACAGCGCCGTCGAGGGGCGATCGCCTTACCACCGTCTACGACTCCTGCTCGTCCGATGACCGTTGCTGAAAAGCTACTGGCTCGGGCTTCAGGTAACGATTATGTGCAGCCTGGAGAAGTTGTCTTTGCTCAGGTTGACCTGGCAATGTCTCACGATGCGATCGCCGGGCCCGTGGGTCAGCTGTTCTATGACAGCTTTGGCTCTGATGCGTCGGTTTGGAATCCAAACAACATCGTCTTCGTGGCCGATCACTTCATTCAAATTAACGACATTCGCCCTGATGTGGGAGCAACTCAGATGCACCAGCAGATGGTTGAATTTGCTCATCACCAGGGCTGTCATTTGTTCGATATGGTGTCTCCGGGTGAAGCTGCCGGTATTTGCCATGTGCTGCTTCCCGAAAAGGGATTTATTCGTCCAGGAATGGTGATTGCTGGAACCGACTCCCATAGCTGCACCTACGGCGCGTTTGGGTGTTTTGCAACAGGGGTTGGCACAACGGATATGGCCAACATTTTCGCCATGGGCGATTTATGGCTTCGAGTGCCTGCGACGCTTAAGATTGAGCTGACAGGAACCCTGGCCCCACATCTGAGTGCCAAAGACATCATCTTGTTCATTTTGGGGCAATTGGGATGCAATGGAGCAACAGGGAAGATGATTGAATTTTGTGGCGACGTCATTCATCAACTCCCCATGGATGAGCGCATGACCTTAGCCAACATGGTGGTTGAATGCGGTGCCGTCTGCGGACTCATGCCCGTAGATGAGGTGACTCGGCAGTATGTGGGCGATCGACTAGCAACGGATTCACCAGCGTTATCCGAATCCCAGGCATTGGAAGCGATTGAAGCCGATACTGACGCTATCTATGAACAGGTCTATTCATTTGATTTAACACCGCTAGAACCACAGGTCGCCAAGCCGCCCAAACCGGATCAGGTAGTTGCG
>JBCBLF010000125.1:0-13204 GCA_038520475.1 Cyanobacteria bacterium J06627_8 | reverse complement strand
ATTTGCTGACAACCTGCTCTGGTATGACGCTCTTACGCCACTGGGCCAGGCCCTCCAAGCGAATGCGAACGATCCGATGATTCGCTCGACTTGGGAAGAACTGTTGACGCTACCCTCGGTGCAGTTGGATGAATTCAACCAGTTTCCTGTGGTGTCGTGCTGTGAGATGTCAGATACGACTAACGAATAATCGTCAGAATCTACGTCTTGAAAAACCCTGTGACATGTGGGGCGAAGTCTAGCAAAGCTAGAGTTCGCCCCACATGTCACTGGGTTTTTCAAGTATTCGTATTATTCGACAGCTTTAAGATGCTGATTGGCTGGACTTGCCGAGCTTGGAGTCCGAGTTCGGCGATGAAGCGCACTGTAAGGTAACACCCGCTGGATTTCGCTGATGGTCGTGATGCCTGCTGTCACTTTGGCGATCGCCGCTTTCCGGAACGATTCAAAGCCCGTCTCCCGCAAGTAGTGATGCAGCTGAGTCAGCGTACCTTCATAAATGATTTGACGAACCGAGTCGTCTACGTTGAGCAACTCGATGATAGCTTCCCGCCCCATGTATCCCGAATGAAAACACCACGGACATCCCTTCCCTTTTCGCCATTTAGACGTGTACTTTCGCTCACGGGGAAGCCGCAGGAGTTTGAGGTCGTTGTCTGTGGGTGTATAGGCTTCTGCACAGTGAGGGCAAACCCGTCGGACGAGTCGCTGGGCAACAATACCGAGTAGTGCATCGCTGATGAGGCTTGGATCAGGCCCAATATCTTTGAGGCGGGGGATGGCGCTAACCGCATCATTGGTATGCAGGGTTGTTAAGACAAGATGCCCGGTCAAGGCAGCTCGAACCGCTGTTTCTGCTGTCTCTCCGTCACGAACTTCTCCCACCATAATAATGTCAGGATCTTGCCGTAAGATGGCGCGCAGTCCTGCGGCAAAGGTCATTCCGGCTGGTTCATGGACCTGGGTTTGGGTAATTCGCGGCAGCACGTACTCTACCGGATCTTCAACGGTGACGACGTTAACGAATTCAGTGGCTACCCGCTGCAAGCTTGTATATAGGGTGCTGGTTTTTCCTGATCCGGTTGGTCCTGTAAAAATGATCATGCCCTGGGGCTGAGCGAGCCAATTGTTGTAGATCTTGAGGGCTTTGGGTGTAAATCCAAGTTCCTCAATAGTTGAAAAAGGGTTTTCTTGTGGAAGTAACCGGATGACAACTTTTTCGCCTCCGACACATGGCAGCGTACTGACCCGCATATCTAATCCGACATCTAACCCTTGACCCGCTGAATAGCGATCGCCGATACGGGCATCTTGGGGGCGACGGCTTTCTGCAATGTCCATATCAGACATCACCTTGAGTGCGACCACCGCACGTCGACTAATATCAAGCGGGAGCGTTGTGATATCTCGAAGAATGCCATCAATTCGGTATCGAACCAGCAGTCCATCGCTGGTTGGTTCAAGGTGAATATCGCTGGCTCGATTTCGCAATGCGCCCGAGATGATCGTTTTGATGCGGCTAATCTGATCAGCGGCTTTAGAAAGATAGAGTTCTGTGACTTCGCTGATATCTTCATTCTCCACTTCTCCGGTGAGTGGATTGATCAGCTGAGTCGCTTGTAGCTCTTGGAGATTAGAAAAGTGGAGGTGAACCCAAGAGCGGTAGCATTTTTCAGTAATCGTGAGGATTTTGATGTCGGTGAGCGTGCGATCGCTCAAGCCCTTAATTTGTTCATCAGACAATGGGTGTGGACTGCCCAAGTAGTAGCAATTTTGCCAGAGCAAAAGTGGCACGACTGGCGGCAATGCTTTCGGATCTGGAAAATTTCGTAAGAAGCGGAGACTGAGGTCTCGATCGAGCGAGAGAAGATTGACTTTCCCTGTTGAGCCAATCAGCTGACTAATCGCTTGCTCACAAGAGATTTCACACAAACGAAGCTGCTGCCAAACCGACTGAGGGGTTGATGATGACATGAATGTGTTCAGAGTTGAAACGACATCGACAGGGCGGAGGCTTCTCGAAAGTAGACGGCCAGATTTGTAAAAAGCGTAACACTCTAAAATAGTGCTTGCCTGCGTCGGTTGATTCCCTTCACGACGGGTTCATACTGACGCCGCGCTCATTGTACCCATTTCGCTGATGGTGGTGAGAGCTCTACGATATCGATACGAGAGGCGATCGCTATAAGATGTACATCAGAGAGACGATCGTTATCTGAGCGCGAAAAGACCCGACGACACTCCCAAATCATTTCACCCTGATGTGCTTTAGCGCTATTTGGATAGGCTGTTTGGATAGATAGTACGCCGCTAATGGGCCGTGTCACGCTGTATTTGCTGAGCCTTAACAGATGTGGCCGTCGCCAGTTTGTTAGGACAAGACGGCAAGCCAATCGGCTGTGCGTCAAGGACTCAGATAATATTTGATGTCTTAGCCTAAATGGCTAAAGCTATAGTGTCGCGGTCCATTCTGCGCGCTCACAAAACTATTTCAAGGCCGAGGCAATAGCAATAACAACGGCCCAGCGTTCAGCAGAAGTAATTTATCCATAAAAAATGAGTTGATAGTTTATCAAGTCCATTTTTGGATCAATATTTGGTCTTGAGCAGCGTACTGATTTGCAAGATTCAAACTACTTCCTCAGCGACTCTACAATCATATGTTGATGACATGATGATGCATCACTCAGATGTCAGAACGTGAAAAATTGCCTCGGGCAATGTAGATTTTATGGAAGAAAAGTTGGCCTTTTCTTCCATCTATAAAATTGATACCACTTGATTGTCAGCGCAGGCCGTGTATGCCGTCAGTCAACTTACTGGTCAGTAAACGAGTCGTATCTTTGTGGGGTTCGAATCGACGAGATCATGTGTTGCCTGAGTTAAGGATTGTTTATTTTTGTTCAGCGTTACGATTTTCAACTAAGTTGGGTACGATGAATGGCATAGATTACCGGTTTTCAACTTTTTGGGTTACATTAAATTAGCTTTTTAGGCCAAGTCTGATTTAGTATTTAAGTCGTTTCGAGTCTTAGAAATTAGTTTTTGCAAGTGTGGGTGGATTCATCTCCTTTCAAAAATAGTCCTCAGCCTTCTCTCTATAAATTTGAAGTGGATAGTGTGAGTTGTGGTTAGTGCTCTAACAAGTCTTTTATCAGGAAAACCTAAAGGGATTGGCATTGAGCTTTCCCCCGATCGCGTTAACGTTGCTCAGTTGAAGCGGAAGGGGCAAGGGTTTCAGCTGACAGAATTTGCGACAACGGAGGTTCCAGAAGGAATCTTTCAAGAAGGACAGATATTGGACTCTCCAGCCATGGCTGAGATTATTCAATCCATCCTTACTGACAATAAGATCAAGTGCAAAGCTGCGGCAACTGCGATCCCTGGAGGAAGAGATACCGTTACGCGGATTATTCCAGTGCCTGCTGAGTTAGATGATAGAGAACTTAGGGAGATGGTTCTTAATCAAGAAGCAGGATTGTATCTCCCATTTCCACGAGAAGAGGCTGATGTTGATTATCAAAAACTGGGCTTCTTTGTTGATGAGGATGGCATTGAGAAAGTGCAGGTCCTCTTGGTTGCGACTCGTAAAGAAGTCACCAACTCATATCTCGATACATTTCAACAGGCTGGGCTTGGCGTCAATATTATTGAAATCAGCAGTTTTTCTCTGATTCGGACCATTCGAGAACAGCTTCGCCAATTTACACCTCAAGAAGCGGTCGCAATTGTTGATACCGAATTTGAGAGTACAGAGATCTCCATTGTTATTGACGGAGTGCCTCAGTTCTCCCGAACAGTTCCAATTGGTACATTTCAAGTTCAAGCGGCATTGAGCCGTGCAATGAATTTGCCACCTTCGCGAAATACAGACCTGCTCCAAGGTATGACCGTTCCCGTTGCTCCAATGGATAGTGTTGGTGCTCCGCAAATGCCCGGGGGTACGAACCCAGGGACGGCCGCAATGTTGAGAATTTTAGGTGAACTTGCGGATGAGCTCAGGCGGTCAATTGATTTTTATCTCAATCAAGGCGAAGACCTAGAAGTGGCCCAGCTGTTGTTGGCGGGTCCTGGTGCATCGATTGGTCAGTTAGATGAGTTTTTTGCTCAGCGACTTAGCTTACCTGCGAGTCGGGTTGATCCAGTATCCGCGTTGTCACTGGAAATTGATGATGATGGTATCTCAGATGTTCAACGCTCGGGGCTTGGTGTTGTGATTGGGTTGGGGTTAAGGGAGGCATGGTAAGACGAAATGTATAGTCTTGACATCAATTTTCTAAATGACCGAGAAGAGCGCCCTTCTGGATTAGATGCCGCTCCTGTTGCAACAGGAGGAGGGCCAATTAATTGGACTCCAGCGATCGTGGGAACCATTGTTGGGGCTGTTCCTCTCGTCTTTGTCTTAGGCGGCTGGTTGTTTCTGCAGAATCAAAATGCGAGACTTCAACGTCGCGTGGCTGAGCTTGATACTGAGCTTCAGGCTGTGGGAGCTGCCCAGCAGCAACTAGCTGAAGAAAGAGCGCTAGCTCAACAAGCCCAGGATGATGCGCTAGCCCTTGCAACCGTGTTTGACGAAATTCGTCCATGGTCAGCGATGATGCGTAATTTCAGCCTTACTGTGCCGAGCGGTGTTCAAATTCGCTCGATTCAGCAAGGGGCAGGGCTTGAAGAGGAGAGTCGGAATGTGGTCGTTAGTGGTTTTGCAAATTCATTCGATGATGTGAATGATTTCGTTCTCGTTCTGGCGCGATCGCCTTTCTTAGATGCAGAGACGACTCGATTAGAAAGTGCAACGCTGGTTGATTTCCCGGATAACTTTGAACTTCCAGAGGGAACGGCGACCGGTCGAGAAATTCGTGTTCCTCAAGTTGTTCAGTACAACATTCGGGCAACAATGACTGATTTGCCCGCATCTGAGCTGATTTCAGAACTGGAAAATACATTAGCTGTCGGATTATCATCACGCATTCGAGCTTTGCAGGATAGAGGAGCCTTACAACCATGACTGTTTCTGGTGATTTTATACCCGATGGAGATCAGGGATTTGAAGAAGAAGCGCAGTTTCCAACGGTTTTTGGGCTTCAGCTAAGTCCAGTTGTGCTCGGCGTTTTGGCAGCCCTTCTACTAATTGGGGCAGCTGTTTTGGCGTTTTTGAATCTTGTTCAACCCAGGCTACAGGAGCGGGCTAGTCTCAGACAGCAAATCAGTGAGCGCGAAGCCCAGCTGAGCGACACGGAAGAATTAAGGCGTCTAATTGAAGAGACAAGGGCTGAGCGAGAAGCAGCTGAGCAGTTGCAAGCTGATGTTTTAGAGCTTTTTGCAGATGAAGAGAGCCTAGAAACGCTGCTTCTTGATGTCAATGCTCGTGTGCAGTCAGCCAATGCAGGTGTTGGAGATGAAGACCGTCGTGCGGTGCTATCTCGATTTGAATTGGATGAAGGAGCTTCAGGTGTGATTACTGATGGGTCTCTGGGAGAAGCGGTCAATGGTCGCCTCGAACGGAGAGTTTATAACGTTGAAATCAAGGGAAGCTTTGCACAAGTGCAGTCCATCTTAAGAAGCATGGAACGTCTACAACCGTTGTTGACCATGCATGATTTCAATACGTCCCTTGAAGAGGCCAGTCGGACGTGGTTGATTAGCGAAGATGGCAGCTTTATTGAAGGTGATGCATTTTCAAGACTGGTTACTTCTTTTCGGCTAGATGCGCTGTTGCCGTCTGATGCTCCACCTCCACCGCTGCCAGGTGAAGAGGGTGCTGAAGGACAGCCAGCGGAAGCTGAGTCAACTTAATGTGATGTGTCGTCGCTGATAGAGACCGAACATTTGGGCGATCGCCCCACATCTTTATACGTGGTCATCATTGTGTTCAATCATTCAGGCCGTACATTCAAACAGTATTTACTAAAGCGTCAATCTTACCGTGTTGAGGAGAGGAGAGAATCGTGAAATCGCATCTAGGATTAGCTGGGATTATAGGGAGCTGTGCAGCAAGCGTCCTCGTTAGCCAAGTCGCATTGGCTGCAGGCACTGAGATTCGATCGGTTCAAGTCAGTGAATCTGGAACCGGTATCGTTGTGACCTTAGAATCAGCGAACGGAGAAGAACGCCCGCAAATCTTTACGGTTAGCCGAGGGAATACGCTCGTTGCTGACATGGTGAATACATCGTTGAGCTTGCCTGATGGCGATGCGTTTCTACAAGAAAACCCTGCTCCGGGGATTGATGCTATTTCTGTGACTCAGCTAGATGAAAACAGTGTGCGCATCACGGTCAGTGGAGCTGAAGGGGCTCCAGTCGGTCAGGTTCAACAAGATGATGGTCTCATTGTTTTCAACTTTAGTGCTGGAGGATCATCAGCAGATGTAGCCGAGCCACCACCTCAACTTGAAGCTACTGAACCCATCCAGGCCCCTGAACCAATTGTTGTACCTGAACCTGAAGCCGAAATTTCGCAGGCACCCACTGTTCCTCCGTTACCTGACGATACCGATATCCTCGTTCCTGACCCGACTGTTCGCATTGACGGGAACCAAGTCAGTCGTCAGTTGATTCGTCCTTCGGTTCCTCCAACTCAGCCTCGAGCCGTTGCGCCTCCTGTCGGTGATATTGCAACCTCGATTTTGAATGCGACGCCTCCGAGTTTAGACATTGGAACTAGAGAAGTCGTTCCAAGGCTGGTTCTTCGAGATGCACCTGCCCGAGAGGTCCTGTCGTTGTTGGCTCGTGCAGCAGGTCTTAACTTGGCTTACGTTGACCCTCTCCAACAAACAGACGTATTTGATCGAAGCAGCGGCAACGTTGATGACGATACTGAGGTTCGAGTCTCCCTGGATATCGAAAACGAGCCGATTGAAGATGTTTTCAACTACGTGTTGCGTATTACAGGATTGGAAGCAAATCGAATTGGGCGAACTATATTTGTTAGTCCTCGTCTGCCTGATTCAGCGCGTAATACGGTTGCCGTCACGATTCGTCTCAATCAAGCTGACGCGACTAATGCTGCGACCTATTTGGCAACGCTTGGGGCAGAGACTCGACAATTCATCGAAGGACAATTCTCAAGAGTTACTGAACGAGACCCAGGTACGGGTTTGCTGAACACGGTCGAAACATTCCGTGAACCTCAAGTCGTCACAGTTGAAGTGGATCCAGGGACAAGTCCTGTATTAATTAATGGATTATCTGCTACATCTGATCCACGGCTTAACACCGTGACGTTGGTTGGACCTCCAAATTCAGTGCAGCTTGCGATTGAGTTGCTGACTCAGCTGGATGCTCGCTTGCGTCAGGTTGCCGTTAACTTGCGCATTCTTGACGTTGATCTGGATGCGATTGAGCAGTTTTCATCTAGTTTTTCATTCGGCATCGACGATACCCGAATCATCAACAGTAATGGCGTAGGTTTGATCAACTTCGATGAGGATAGCCCAGCGGAAACATCAATTACGACACAGACAATTGGTACCAGCGTTGCTGGAGACTTTACGTTAGAGGAGAGCGATGTTATCGATGGAGCCATCGACATTGTCAGAGAAGATGTTGATTTCCCTGACAACGATGCGTTTGCTTTTACGTCTGATTTCTTAGCCCAGCTCCAGTTTGCAGTCACCAGCGGTAGCGCTAAGATATTGACCGACCCAACGCTTGTGGTTCAGGAAGGCCAGACGGCTGAGCTGATTTTGGCAGATGAAGTCATCACGAACGTTGAAATTGAGACAGAGGGTACCGGAGACGACCGAACTCAAACTGTAACGGTTGAACGATCGAATGCAGGGGTTACCGTTTCCGTTCAGGTTCAGCGAATTGATGATAACGGCTTTGTGACACTTGCGGTGAACCCGACTGTTTCTGCTCCTTCAGGTACCTCTGACATTACTGTTGAGGGCTTTAGTACTGAGTTAACGCTTCTATCCACGCGCCAGCTTTCATCTGGAAATATTCGAGTTAGAGACGGACAAACTCTCATTCTCTCGGGTATTATTCAAGATACTGATTTAGTCAGTGTTACGAAGTTCCCAATTTTAGGTGATTTGCCGATTATTGGTGCTCTGTTTAGACGAACCTCTCGTACAAATGAGCGTCGAGAAGTCATTATTCTAATGACAACTGATATCCTCGATGATTCTGAATTGTCTACGTTTGGTTACAGTTACAACGGGCTATCGCCAGATTCTCAACAACTACTTCGAGAATAGATTGGTATGCGAATTGAGGCTATGGCGATCGAACACTAAATTCGCTAAGCCAAATTTTGTTAGATGTGCGTTTTTATATTTGTGGAGTCTGCTCACTGGGCAGGCTCCACAATAGTATTTAAATGTATCTTCTTCGGGAAATGGATATGAGCCCAATTGAAGAGGCTAATATCTATATCTTCAATGTTGTGGGTACGTTCATCGTGTTTGTAATGTGATCTGTGACCTTGTCTGGCTGTCGACAACTCAATGTCTTAGCCGAACTGATAACAGCATCAATGTAAATTGATTGTCGAGAAAACCGTTTACTGTGGACTACTCTAACGGCTAGTCAATCTTGCTGGAATGACACAGTTCAGCTGGCGAGATACGGAGGTGGGTTTCGATGCCATGAAAGTATTAATGGATTTTCTTGAGTTTTGTCAGTTAATCAGATTTCTCAGTTGTGAGGTGATAGATGGAATTGAGATGCTCCTAAAGATCCTTAACACTCTGCGCCTTGATAATGTGAAATAACCATGACAAAACCGAGACAAGCTTGCTATAGTTGACGAATTTTCAGAGATGGTGACGAGCATTGCTTATTACTAGTTTTTCGTTTATAAATTGTTCGCATATTGATGGCGATCGCCATAATAGCTAGAACTATTTTCTTAATGTTTGCGGATGGACAATTGCTCTTCCTCTCATCTTTATGCATAAGCTAATTTTATTTTTGATGTTCAGATTATTAGAATATACTTGTATGAATTGACAGATTTATTATGCGTGGTAGATTCTGCTAAGCATACAAGTGAAGAAATATTTAGAAACTCTGGAAATCGCTGAAAAAAATCGATTTTAGACGTACAAAATTCCATGTTGGGCCTTAGAATAAGGCATCAAAATTCAAATAGTAGACTTGCTTGATTTTCTACATATTGATGTTGAGTTAAGTGATTGGTGACGCTTTTTGAAAGTTGTCTTGGTCTTGAAGAGATCGCTCTTTTTGAAGGTTGCGTGATCTCTTTGGAGTTAAATACGCATTTGAAAAATCCGTGTTTTGCTTGTGATTAGGTGTTGCGAATTCTTTGTATCTAGAGTAGGAGATTCTAATGAACAAAGGTGAATTGGTTGATAAAATTGCAGAAAAGGCAAGCGTCACAAAAAAGGAAGCTGACCTTGTTTTGTCGGCTGCTTTAGATGCAATTATGGAAGCAGTTTCCTCTGATAATAAAGTGACGTTGGTTGGGTTTGGTTCGTTTGAGCCTCGCGAGCGTAAGGCGCGAGAGGGTCGTAATCCTAAGACAGGCGAAGCGATGACGATTCCTGCAACTGTTGTTCCGGCGTTTTCTGCAGGGAAGCTGTTTAAGGAAAAAGTGGCTGCAAAGTAAATTTTTGATTCCAGATCTCTTGGTTTCAGATCCGTCTCAAAATCGACCAAAGCATGGGGGGAACAAGGCATGGGCTGCAAAGCTTGCCAATTGTTCCCCTTCGAGCATTTTGGACGTTTCAGCAAGCATTAATCCACTCGGTCCTCCAGCGTCAGCGATCGCCGCGATTGAGGACAGCATGAGTTCTCTTCGTTATTACCCAGACCCTGATTACCGGGCTTTGCGGGAGGCTCTTAGCATCTTTCACGGTATCGACCCAGATTGGATTTTTCCGGGAAATGGAGCAGCCGAGAGTCTGACATGGATTGGACGAGAGCTGGCTGAGCAGAGTGCTCAATTTAATTCGCGTATCCACCTGGTTACTCCAGCATTTGGAGACTATCGGCGATCGCTCCAAGCGTGTCATGCTGCCATTGTTGAGCATCCGCTACAGTTTGACTCACTGTTCACTGTCTCAAGCAACGGAGACGATGCCCACGGGATAGCGGCTAGAAGAGGCACGAACCTGTTGTCGGTGCTGGCGAGTGATGACTGTCGAGAAGCATCTGAGAACAGGTCATCTCACATCGCTGGTGAACGAACAGCACAGCGTTTACGATCAGCTTTGGTCTCTGGTTCAAATGATGCTCTTCTATTGAATAATCCTCATAATCCTTCAGGAATTCTGTTCTCAGCAGAGAGTATTGAGCCTTTTTGTCAATCTATGCGGCAGGTTGTGATTGATGAAGCGTTTATGGATTTTTTGCGCCCTCCCCATCAATCTAGTCTGATCGCTCAACTTGAAACATGGCCTAACCTCATCATTGTGCGATCGCTGACAAAGTTTTATAGCCTTCCAGGATTGCGAATTGGGTATGCGATCGCCCATCCAGACCATATCAAGCGGTGGAAGGAGTGGAGAGATCCATGGCCGGTGAATACGTTGGCAGAGGCAGCCGCGATCGCGAGTTTGGCCGATGATGATTTTCAAGAGCGCACTTGGCGTTGGCTTGAAACAGCGCGCCCCCAGCTTATTCAAGGTCTTTCCAGGATTCCAGGATTGCGTGTTCTACAAGGAACCGCTAATTTTTTGTTGGTTCAGACGGTGTGTTCTGTCACGGCGCTTCAACGGTGGCTACTGACAGAGCATCGCATTCTCATTCGTGACTGTATCAGCTTCCCAGAATTGGGCGATCGCTACTTTCGAATTGCGGTGCGGACGCAAGCCGAGAATGAACGAATCCTTCATGCAATTTCAGCCGGAATGGCTGTCTTAACGGATTCAGCGAATCATTGAAAATGGAAATCCACCGCGAATCTCGTTCTTGCATGCTGTGTTGGCAAATAACCGCTTGTTAGTGGACCATCCACGTTGCTATGAGAATTGCGGAGCCGATGACTAGCCAGATGACTGCAGCCCATCGTGTTAATTTCAGTGCTTGGTTAACGGTGTCTTCTGTGAGCTGAGCAATCGGATCCCCGAGTTTGGGTTTGGTTGTCACGCGTCCGTGATAGCTATTCGTTCCACCCACTTGGACATCAAGAGCCGCAGCATAGACACATTCGCTCCAACCTGCATTTGGGCTGGGATCGTGGGGTGCATCGCGGCGACAAATGCTCCAAACGGCCCTGGGTTTCTTAGAAAGTAGGCCGATGGTGAGTACGGTGAGTCGGCAGGGCAGCCACGTGAGTCGGTCTTCCAGCTTTGCACTAAAGTAGCCGAGGTCTTTGTAAGGCGGACTACGATATCCAACCATTGAATCCAAGGTGCTCGCGGCTTTGTATGCTAACGCTACTGGCACGCTTCCAATTGGTGTGAATGCACCCACGATCGCATAAAACAACGGAGCCATGACTCCGTCAGTAGCATTCTCTGTAACGGTTTCAAACACTGCACGATAGATTTCGCTAGGCGGTAGTGTCGCGGTGTCTCGTCCCACATAGAGCTGAAGTTTTGAACGGGCTGTTTCTATATTGTTCGTCCGTAGAGGGGTGAGCACATCATTGGCTGCATCACTTAAGCTGCGTTCGGCGAAACAGCTCGCTAACATCACACCTGAGGTTAAGATGCCCAACAACGGATGAATAGAATGAGCGATCGCTACAATTCCCCAGCCGATGAGTCCGCTGCTGATTATCGTCAATACCCCCAATCCGACGCCAGCAATGCGCAGCACGACGGGGGATGATGTCAGCGTTTTGATGGCCTGAACATAGAGCTGAATGAAGCGCCCTATGGCTTGCACCGGATGAGGCCAGCCCCAGGGATCTCCAATGAGCCTATCGAGCAGAGCGGCGATCGCCAGCGTAGCGACATGACGTAGGCTTTCGGCGTCATTCAGAGAATTCGGGCTGATGACCATGACGATGCTTATTTCCAGCCCTGTTGTGCTCGCTCAAGAACGTATTTTGAAACGGCTTCAATTTCTTGGGGAGAGAGGGTATCGGCATAGGCTGACATCGGACGCTTACCGACAGTGACGAGATGGGCGATCGCCTCGACTGAATCCATATGATTTCGCCGGAGCGCTTTCATTTTTAGATTCTTTCCTCTTCGAATGATGTTGCCGCCATTCACGTGACAGCCAGCGCAATGAACCTCAAAAATCTCTGCCCCTAACGCCGTCTCTGCTCCTGTATTGTCTACAACGATTGGGGAACTCGTTGATTCTGCTGATACGATTTCCTCTGGTGCAGATGCGTCTGGCACGGGAGCAGCAAAGCTTGGAGCGATACAGCCAATCCATAGGCTGATCATCAATCCCAAAATGACAGACAGTCGATTTCTTCTGATATTCATTGAATGATTTACCCTCTGCATTCAACCACTGCTCGCCATGATGACGGCTTGGGGACAGGCTCTAAGCCCTAGCATAGAGGTTTTCTCAACGTTCTGATATGAAAATGGCGATTCTTTGGATGATCTTGTATGCTTTCGGTCTAGAAGCAGCGTTGTCGCTACAATTGTGTTCCTAAATTACGTTCGATCGAAGCATGTTTGAAATCGCTTGAGCGATCGCCGATGTCCTAACTCACGCGAGTCAGGTTTATCCCAATGATTCTTAAACTGCTACATGTCAGCGTCTTCATCACTCATTATTGGAGCCGATTGTTTGCGTTTGGTAGAGGGCGTTATGGCCGATTCGTCCATGGGCTAAGCATTGCAACAGCAGTCGGAACGATGGTGATTGTAGCTCCTGCACGTGCCGGACAGCTTACAGAATGGCAATTTGATCCGGATACCCAACAGCTAGAGCTGACCCTTTCTGATGACACAACCCCAAGCTATTTTCTGCTAGCTCAACCCACACGGATTGTTGTTGATTTGCCGAATACCGTGGTTGACCGCTTGTTAGAAGAAGAGTCGTTTTCTGGGGATGTTCGCAATATTCGAGTGAGTCAGTTTGCGCCTGGCCTAACACGAATTGTGATTGAGCTATCCCCTCAGACTGAATTGTCTCCCTCTCAGGTTGAGCTGCGGCATGTTACGCCATCCAATGTGCAAGGACAGGAACAGTGGATTGTCCGTCCCGTTTTTGCAAGTTCTGCGATTGCGGACACTGGTGTTAGCACCCCGTCCGATTTAGATCTACCTGGCTCAGTTAGTGAAGCGGCCTGGTCTAGATCTAAATCGGACGGGGTGCTAACACCAGT
>JBCBLF010000124.1:0-13233 GCA_038520475.1 Cyanobacteria bacterium J06627_8 | reverse complement strand
CGATAGGCATAGTCCCGTTCCTCGCGATCGCTCCCTGCAATAAAGTTTCCCCCATTCACAAAAAGGAATCCAGGGTTGGCTTCACATTCGGCCTGCGTCATTTCAGGCTCAGCCGTTGCCAAAGACTGGCCCCCGATACCCTGGCAGCCGACGAATGGGAGTGCAAGTGCAAGACTGAGAATTCGATACATGGGGTCAATGGCGGAGAGAGCTTTCCTGATTGTAGCGAGTCGTGATGAGGCGATCGCCTTACAATCTATCTGCTATCAATTTTTCAGCTGATTTTTAGGAGAACATATAACGCTGTAAAAACTTCAAGCCATGTCATGTAAACGATTTGGCAATGTTCGTGAAGGAATAAAGGTTTTGACCTACGGTAAGGAACAGATCACTTACAGAACACAGACGTATGAAAGGCAAGCATGTATTGCTAACAGGGGGAACGGGCGGATTGGGACTCGGAGTCACGCCGACGGTGCTCAGCTGTGGACCGCAGTCGGTTACGATCCCTTATCGAAACGAGCAAGATGTGGAGCGCATCAAAGGGAGGCTGTCTCCCGCCGATCGAGCTCGTATTCGGTTTGTCTCTTCAGACTTAATGGATGAAGGTGCTGTTCAGGCCATGATTAATGAGATGGATCAGGTTGATGTGACGATCCATCTAGTGGGAGGTTTTTCAATGGGTAAGGTTCACGACTATTCCCTAGAGACGTGGCGGAACGATTTTCGACTGAATCTGGAAACGACCTTTTTGGTTTGCAAACATAGCTTGCGACGTATGTTGGAGCATGGCTATGGACGCATCGTAACGGTAGGGTCTCGTGGGGCGTTGGAACCTGGAGCTCAATTGGCCGCTTATTCTGCGGCGAAGGCAGGGGTTGTGGCTTTGACGAAGGCGATCGCCGAAGAAACCAAAAATACGAACATCACCGCTAATATCGTCTTGCCCAGCGTGATTGACACGCCCTCAAACCGAGAGAGCATGGGTGCCGACGCCGCCAGCAGTTGGGTGAAACCCGAGTCGCTCGCTGAAGTCATCTGCTTTTTAGCGTCTGACGCGGCAAGAGATATGCGCGGGGCTGCGGTACCGGTTTATGGTGATATCTGAAGCGATCGGCCTAAGCATTTTCATGATTGATATCCAAGACTTTGCTTAAATTCAGGATGAATGGTGATGTTGGACTCAGCTTCACATCACCATTCATTTCCCAAATCAATAACGCCCTGTTCACCAATGGCAAGACGGCGAGAGTTCGACGACTCAATCAGGTTTACGCGGTATTTACTGAATCTGAGAGAAATTCAGCGTCCTCTAAGCGTGGACTGATACGATTCATTGCGATGATGCACGCAATAGTGTTGTAAAGCTCGGCCACCAGGCGGACTCCACAACGAACAAGCCATGCATTAATCCGAAAAAAATGATATGAGAATTGACGGAGCTAATCGTAGATGTCATTCAACTATGGAGAGGGTCATGGCGCTTAAGCTTTATGAGTTAGCAGCGGCTGAAGATGAGCGCCGCTTTAGTCCCTTTTGTTGGCGTATTCGTATGGCTCTGGCCCATAAAGGGCTGGAGGCTGAGCACATTCCAATGCGATTCAGTGAAAAAGAGAAAATTGCATTCTCAAGTCAAGGGCGCGTCCCGGTGTTGGTGGATGGCGATCGCACTGTATATGACTCCTGGCAGATTGCGAATTACCTTGACGAAACCTACCCGAACAAGCCATCGCTTTTGGGTGATGCGGCAGCTCGTTCGCTCACGCGATTTGTGAAGCACTGGGACGAAGCCGTGCTGCCACCCTTGCTCTTTCCGCTCATCATCTTAGATTTGCATCGCAACATTCACGACAACGATAAAGATTACTTTCGCTCTAGTCGAGAGGCAAAGCTAGGAATGTCATTAGAAGAATTTGCCGATCGTGATCAGACCGTTGCTGTTGAAGCGTTTCGCAAGGCCCTGACTCCGCTGCGAAATACGCTCAAAGATACGCCTTATCTTTCTGGCGATCGCCCTGCTTTTGCCGATTACATTATTCTGGGTCGATTTCAAGTTGCTCGCTGCATGTCTCCAGTGGTTTTACTTGAGGCCGATGACCCGATTTATGCGTGGCGCGATCGCATGTTAGACGCATTCGACGGTTTTGCGCGGCACGTTCCAGCCTATGCGTGTTAGCACATGGCAGGGAAATTCTATGCTGCCCAGAGCTTGCAATCATCATTCGTTAACCATGATTCGGTAGGCTTTTATCCAGGTGCGGAGTGCTGGAGCAGTTCCAGTGGTTGACGTGCACGATGTGGCAATGGTTACAAAAGGTTTTGGCACGCAACGCGGGCTAAAACCTTTATTCTTTCGCGATAGATGTGAGAATTTTGCCAACGCGTGTGCTTTGTTCTCATATAGCCGTCGCCAGTTTCGTGAGGACAAGACGGCAAGCCGTTTGGCGATGCGCTGAGAAACTGAATGATACTTGGTGTCCTAGCCTAAATGGCTAAAGCTATAAATTAAGGATTCATCCCTATGACACAACCCATTGACTTGTATTACTGGACAACGCCGAACGGCTGGAAAGTTAGCATTATGTTGGAAGAAGTTGGTCTTCCCTACATCACCCATCCCATCAATATTTTGACCGGTGATCAGTTTCAGCCGGACTTCTTAAAGATTAGTCCCAACAATAAAATGCCCGCTATCGTTGACCCCGATGGACCCGACGGAGAGCCGATCGCACTGTTTGAGTCTGGGGCGATTTTGATGTACTTGGGAGAAAAGATGGGGCAATTCTATCCAACAGACCTGCGCGATCGCTACACGGTCATTCAGTGGCTCATGTTTCAAATGGGTGGCATCGGACCGATGTTTGGACAAGCGCATCACTTCCGAAAGTATGCGAAAGAGAAGATCCCTTATGCCATCGATCGCTACACCAATGAGGCTGGACGACTCTACGGTGTGTTAGACAAGCAATTAGCGCAGGTTGAATATGTTGCGGGCGACTATTCGATTGCAGACATCGCTATCTTCCCTTGGACAATCTCGCACGAAACCCAAGGCTACAACCTAGATGATTTTCCGAATGTCAAGCGCTGGTTTGATGCTATTAACGCCCGGCCTGCCGTAAAGAAGGGGCTGAACCTTCTCAAGAAGGAAAACAGTGCCACAAAAATGGACGACAAGGCGTGGGAAACGATGTTTGGTTCTAAGCAATTTGAAAAGCGTTAGCCAATTTTTAGGTTATCCATCGGGTCTTAACGCCTGATGTGTTTTAGCTAAACCATTATATTGAAAGCGTTGCTGTGAAACGCTTTCAATATAATGGTTTATTTTATGTGTATTCGAATTCGAAAAATGCTGGAACAATGATGAATCTAATTCTAGTGATTCACCTCTGCATTAGCTATGTCTAGACTCACTGGTTCCGCTATTCGATCAACGTCGCCTCAGACCCATGCGGTTGTCATGGGCGGTAGCATTGCAGGGTTACTCGCAGCGCGGGTGCTGCTCAATCATTTTGAACGGGTCACGTTGCTTGAGCGCGATCAGTTTCCTGATCAGCCGATTCCCCGCGCTGGAGTCCCTCAGGGGTACCACGTTCATGCGCTGCTCATGCAAGGCCAGCAGATCCTAGAGAAGCTATTCCCCGGTATCATCCAAGAGCTGATTCAGTCTGGAGCGATGTCGATGGACTGGATTGCGGATTGGAAATTTCTCGGTATCGACGGCTGGTTAGAACAACATCAATCGGGCTTGAACGGACTTTCGTGCACACGCTTATTGTTGGAATGGCAAGTACGCCAGCGGCTGATGGTGAATCAGCGGTTACATTTACGCTCTGGCGCTGTGGTCCAAGGATTAACGATCGACGAGCAACCCAATTCGCGCATCACAGGGGTAAGCCTTCGAGGAACATCAGATGATGCTGAGCCTGAGTGGTTTGACGCGGATCTTGTGGTTGATGCAACCGGACGAAACTCGAAGCTTCCACAATGGTTGGCATCACTCGGCTATGAGAAACCGCCGGAGACTACGGTTAATTCATTTTTGGGCTATGCCAGCCGATGGTACCGACAGCCTAAAGAGGCGATCGCTCAAGGCATCATCATTTCGTCAAAGCCCGGTGAAACTACCCGAGGCGGTGTGTGTTATCCAGTCGAGGGCGATCGCTGGATTGTCACGCTGTCAGGTATTTCTGGCGATCACCCACCAGACGATGAAGCGGGGTTTCTAGCGTTTGCCAAGAGTCTCCGTGACTCCAGCTTGCATACCGCCATTCAGTCAGCAGAGCCTTGCTCTCCTATTCGCAGCTATCGACGGACTGAAAATCAGTGGCGACATTATGAACAACTCAATGCTATGCCCCAGGGAATTGTGGCGCTCGGGGATGCGGTCTGTTGCTTTAACCCGGTTTATGGACAAGGAATGACGGCTGCGGCGATCGGCGCGATGACGCTGAACGAATGCCTTCAGCACACCTCTGGCACACCCCAACGCAGTCGCTGGGAACAGGCGTTTCAGCAGCGTCTAGCCAAGGCATTGGAAACTCCGTGGTTCATGGCAACGGGTGAAGATTTTCGCTGGGAACAAACGCAAGGACAGCGTCCTGGATGGCCGACAACGCTGCTTCAGGGCTATTTTGACCGAGTCCTCAAATTGTCAGAAACAAATGCCAATGCGCATCGTGCCTTTATTGAGGTGGCTCACTTGATTAAGTCACCGACCGTATTGTTTACCCCCCGTCTTCTATGGGACATGCTGGGGCCATTACCTCAGGCCACCCATAAACATGCACCCGATGTTAAGGAACTTGCGTGATACTATTTCTCGTTCACTCAGTGGTATCATGACGCCAGTTTTGTACACTCAGCCAGGGTTGGCAAGGAAGTCATGAGCAACGGCAAGCCGAATCTAGCGGTAACGATCACCCTTTACACTGCTGGCATCCTTTTTGTCATTTTCGCCATTCTATTGCTACTGCAAGCAATGGGTCTTATCCCTGGTGTTTCTAACACAGTGTATGTTGCGCTTGTGCTGCTTGCTGTTGGGTGTGGCCTTCTCTATGGGGTTGCCAGCCGAAACTAAACGTTTCTATTCCAACATTATTCTTGCGAACTCCGAGTAAATACTAGGATGTCTCAGCAACATCCTGTGAAACTTTCCAGAAAGTAGAGCGATCGCCGTGAAAGGAGAGGGGAGATCATCTAACCCAATCACGGTCTGCTATGAAGAAGTTCCTTCACACGCTTATTCTCACGCCACTGGTATGTTCGGCTGTATCCATTCAACAGGCCCATGCTCAAACGGGCGATCGCAGCGTTAGTGCGTTGTACGATGACCTTCGAATAGCCGTATGCCTAAATGATTGGGATGATGCCATGTCGGTGCTAAATCCCATGATTGAGTCGGCAGAGATTACAGAAAGTTACCGAACAGAGCTGATTCAATTTCGCCAGCGAGTCGAAAATTGGCAATCAACTGATGCCCAATTTTCGAATCAGCCAGGATGTGGCTCCGTCCTTGCAGACTCAGAGGTGACTGCCCAGCAACCCCGACGAATAGACGTGGTTCAATCAGCGGAGGTAACCCAACGGGTTCCACTCACGACTGGATCAGATACACGAACGGATACCCGTGTCGATATTGCCCAGTGTTTGGAATTGGCAAACGTGATGAACTGGGCTGGCAATCAGTCTGAAACCCTACTGAGTCAATCAAATTTCAGTGATCTCGACGCTCTTGTTCAGGTCTTGAGCGGATTAGCGACCGTCTCCGAACAGGCCGCAGATGATTTACAAACGCTGCAATTATCGAATCGTCGGTTGCAGAGTTTTCAGAGGGGCTTTATCTCAATTTATGAGCGATTTGATCAAGTGACCAATGCTTTTGTGAATTCTGTTCATTCAGAGGAATTGGGTGCAATGGAGCAACAAAATGCGCAACTTCAGAATTTAGCCGAACAAGAATTTTCCTTAATTAATCAGGTGAATGCATATTGTGGACGCGACGTGATTGCCATTCGATAACGAAAGGTTATATCTAATCCAATCAGGGTAGCCGCGTGTCGATTTGAACCGATGGAGTTGTTTGCCGTTGCAATAAAGAGTGGCGTTGCGGAACGCGTCGCATCCGACAACACCTCTTCCGAACTGAACGACGTTACATGTGACGATGAATCAGCCGTTCAGTGAACAAGATTATGTTTTGTGACATTCACGGACGATACCAATGCGACGGCAAATAATGGTGGCACGACTGAGCAACACTCCCCGAAAAATGAGGGTTTTGGGTGCGCTTCGCGCGCTCAAAACCCTCATTTCTTCGATATATCGCGATCGCCATTGGCTTGAAGAAACGTCTTTAAAGGTGCTCTGTAGGTCAGACGAATCCCTGCGTCCGAACTCGAATTACTGAAGATAATCATCGAAGACCGCATCGCTTTGGATTTGGGAAACATGAAAGTAGTTACACAAAGCAGTGTTATGAACAAGATTGTCTCTACGTTACTCGTTGCGCCAGTGATGTTCTTGGGCATTCTGCCCATTGGACGGGCACAGGCACAGGCCAATACGTCTGCGATCGATGCGCTCCGCGACAACTTACAAACAGCTGTTTGTCTCAGTGAATGGGATGAAGCCTTGTCGATTATTGGCCCAATGATTGGTTCGTCAGAGATTTCAGCGGATTATCGAGAGGAGCTGATTCGTTATCGACGGCAGATTCAGACCTGGAAAGATACACAGGCCGATCTGTCGAGTCAGTCATCGTGTACGTCCGTTGTCGCGGCTGCGGAGGCAGACGCGATTGCGGAGGCAGACGCCCGCGCAGACGAACTTCAAGCGGCAGAAGCAGCACGACAGCAGGCGATCGCCTCTCAATCGCAAGTTCAGCAAAACACTCGCTCGACTGGTGCTCAATGTACGGAGTTAGCGGTTCCGGTCAATTGGGTTGTTGGGCAGGCGAGGACACTGTTAGCACAGACCAACTTTTCTGATCCCAGCTCAATCTTCGGCATGTTGAATCAGCTGTCAGAGGTTTCGAGTCAAGCTGCAACCAGTTTACAGGCGATTCAGTTAAGCGACAGTCAACTTCAATCGTATCAACGTGACCTTGTTGCTTCTTACCGAGCTTACGTTCCAGCGATTCGTACGTTGCTGGATTCGGTGAACTCCGGTGACGTGTCGACTCTTCAGCAACAAAACCTGACGATTCAACAATCCGCAGCCCGAGAACTTGAATTGATGAATCAAATCAACGCTTATTGTGGCGGCAGCGTGATTAATCTAGAAGCGCCAGCGCTCTAATCACAATGCTCTAAACCCCCAATGACAGATGAGGCGAACTCTATCTATCATCGGGGGTTTAGCATTGAATCGCGACGTTCCATTTTGTGGATGGAACAGACACACGACTGAATTGCCTTTGCATTGCAATGCTGAACTTGCGCCCATTCTAATGGGCGTTTGCTACCAAACTTCCTAAGGAAGTTTAATGCCGTCCCTATTCAGCAGCTTCAAGAAAGCGCTCGTCCATGAGAAAAACGCCGCGCTCAAATCGAACACTCCAATTATCACCAGACCGCCGCTCAAGAACCGTACCCTCTTCATTCAGTCGAATGACATCTGGGGGCCGTAACATTGGCATTGGGTCAGCCGATTTTACAAAGGGCGGCAGCTCAACAACCCGAACGCGATCGCCAACTGATAGGCCCATTTGTTCGGCAGGAGAGGCCGTTTCAAGAGACTCCTCAACAGATTCCGAATGCTCTGGAGTATGGTCGTCTACCATCAGAATTACACCGTACTAAGTCATATCCAATCCGCAGTTCAAGATTGGATACGATTGTATACCGAAACCAGGTCGAGCTATGCCTATGGCGCTTGCCAGACTCGATTGTGGTAATGGGTCACGTTTGCGTCTTTGTCAACCAACGTTGCATCATCGTGCCCATGGCCGTGATGCGTGTGATGTCCGTGGTCGGGATGGGGATGATGATGGTGATGCCCATGGGCCTGCTGATGAGGGTCCGTATCTGGGTGTCCCATTGCGGCCAGCCGAAACTTGCATAGCTCACAGTTCATGTTTACCGTTCCAAGCTGGGTTTCGATTTCGCGATCGCGCAACACATCAAACAAATTGGGGTGTAATCCCATTTCGGGTAGACAGTCGATGCGTGTTGATGGATGTTCCGCTTGGTACTCTCCAGTGATCCGCTGAATTTTCTTAACGAGCGTTCCCGTGAATAAAAAGTAGGGCAATACAATAATGCGCTTTGGCGTGTAGAGCTGCGCCCGGCGAAATCCTTCTTCTAAGCGTGGATGGGTGATGCCGATGAAGCACACTTCTACGGTTTGATATTGACTGCCCTCCCAGATCAGACGCGCTAGTTTGTAGACATCACTGTTTGCATCGGGGTCACTAGATCCTCGCCCAACAAACAACAGGACTGTGTCTTCACGAGAAATGCCTCGAGGATTCTGCGTCGGCGTATCTAATTCAGCTAGGCGCGATCGCCACAAATCGAGGATGTGAGGTGTGATGCCAAAGTGTCGACCGTAGTGAAACGTGACGTTGGGATGACGCTGTCGGGCTCTATCCAGTTCATTCGTCACGTCGAACTTGTTGTGGCGGGCTGCAAAGAGGAGAATGGGCAAGACTGAAATGTCTGTATAGCCCTGCTCGACGCACCGATCGACCCCTTGTTGAATGGTTGGTTCGGTCAGCTCAAGAAAACACGGAATCACCGGGCGCGAGGTATCGATGGCCTGGTAAGCTTCCGAAAAATCGAGCAGACGCTGTCGGCCATCGGTATCTCGGCTTCCATGGCCGACAAGCAGGACTGGGCGCTGCATCGGAAGGGGTGGGCGATCGCCGCTCAGGTTGACGTGATTGAGGTTTGCGTTTCCTGCACTGAGATGAGTGGATGTGGGTGCGGATTTATTCGACCGTGAGAGCGATGAAAAAGAGGTAGTGGTCATTAACGTGACTCCTTTCCCGTGCGACGCGAGAAATAGAGTGAAAACATTTGAACTGGCATTCTGACTGACGACGTGCATTTGCCAGTATTCCCGTTGGTTCATCAATTGGATGATTTAGACCTGATGGGGGTTCGAATCATCAACGTGGAATACAGGTGTGTTCCTAAGACTGGAGGACACCGTGGGCGATCGCACTCGATCACAGTTGCGGCACAGCATCGGACTAACGGGGCATTCAACGACCCGCGCACCGAGTTTTCCCAATTCAAATGGTTCACATGTGCTTTGTCATCTTAGGACTGAGCACCGTCTGACTACGACCAACTGTCTCAAACGTATCAATTTTGAAACGGGAGTTTATGAAGCGTAATATTTTATGGTCTTGCCGATCCCTATAACTTGCAACTTGCCGATCCCTATAACTTGCCGACCACTATAAATGGCTTTATCGAAGGGAAAATGGTTTTATCGAACGAACCCGTTCAACAGGGGCATGATTATGCCCGTACTCTGCGCACTTACAATCCTGCATAACGCAAGCTGACGGCAGGTATATCGCTTTAGCCAGTTAGGCTAAGACACCGAGTATCATTCGGTTCCTTCGCATATCGCCAAATGGCTCGCCTCTTGTCCTAACGGGACTGGTGACGGCGATACAATGGGATTCAACTGTTTAACTGATAACCCGAATCTATGCTCATTCCGCTTAGCCGCAAAAAATTTGAAGAACTCATTCCACTTGCGGCGACTTCAACTCAGTATCGATACTGCTGGGGACGCCCTACTGATGCATTACGTCGCATTTTGATTTCATTGGCTGGCGTGTTTGGAGCATTGCTTATCAGCTTTTTCCTTGGGGAGTCAGTTGAAGTCGTGGTGTTTATTGTCGGCGCGGTGATGGCCTTCTACTGGCTGTGGGCACCTATCTTTTTTGCAACCCAGCGCAACCGAGAATATCGACGGTTTCAATTTAGTGGATTCTGGGCGGGGGAGGTGATTGATACGTTTATCACCGAAGAGTTGAAAGGGACTCGTGAGACGGTCAACAAGCGAGGAGAACTCGTTGTTATCGAAGACCGAGAGAAGCAATTCAATCTTGAAGTTGGCGATGAAACTGATTTTGTTGCAACGGTAACGACTCCATTCAAAAAAGAGCATCGCAGCATTCGCGTTGGAGATTGGGCTGAGATGCTGGTTGTGTCGAATCGACCGGATTTATCTCGCATTACAAAAATCACTGATGTCTACGTTTCAGATGCCAATCTTTGGGTTAGCGATTATCCTTACTTGCGGCGCGATGCATTTAAGGAAGTGAGCGAGAAAATCCGTCGTGATTATGACGCATCCAGATACGAGTCATCTAGATACGAAGAATCCAGATATAACGATTATTGAGCACCGATGGTGGTATGCAACAGCGTCAACGACAGAGAAGCATTGCGAGCTGCGCCGCTGAGGCACTGTGTTCATCTCAAGGCTTCGAATTGATGCATGATTTAGTTTTAATCGAACTAATCCGAAGAGCGGCTTCCCTTTTTGAAATGGCGTAACGCTTATCTAGTCTGGCATGAGTAATGTGACAGGAGTACAGTTACTCGAACGATAATCTTAAAACTGTCTCTGACGGCGATCGCCCGTTCCCGTTAAGCTGGACGCAGTATTCGTCATTCACTTAGAGCGTATGGGTCGTTCATCGTCTTCAAAAGGCTCATCTCCTCCGAAGGAGTACGTCAAGTTTTGGCGAGATCCAGTTCTGCATGATCTAGAAATGCTGCATGCCACCTATGTGACGTATGCGTTTGCCCGTCATGCTCATGAAGGTTTCGGCATCGCCATTGTGGAATCTGGTTCCATGGAATTTGATTATCGAGGAGAAACTTACATCGCTCCAGCTGGGAGCGTGGTGGTGACTCAGCCTGGCGAAATGCACACAGGACAGGCCGTTCTTGAGACGGGGTGGACCTACCGGACGCTATTACCTGCGGTGGATTGGCTCCAGCAGGCGGCAACTGAACTGGCCGATCGCTCTAAAGGGTTACCTTACTTCGCCTCTCCGCTGATTCTCGATCAGTCGCTGAATCGATACTTGACGCATGTGCATCAAAATCTAGAGATGATGCCGTCGCCGCTAGAACGAGAATCTCAGTTTCTGTGGGCGATGGCTCAGCTCATTCATCGCCATGCTGGCGATCGCCCATCCGTTTCTAAAATTGGCCGTGAACACCAAGCGGTTCAATTGGTCCGGGAGTATCTGATGGCGACCTATACCGTCAACATTTCATTAAGTGAGCTAGCGGCCTTAGTTGATATGAGACCACTGCGGTTGTTGCGGACTTTTCGCAAGCATGTTGGACTCCCTCCCCATGCATATCTCAATCAGATACGCATTCATCAAGCCAAACGCCTTATTGCAGACGGGTGTCCCCTCATCGAAGCAGCACTCGCCACGGGCTTCACCGATCAAAGTCATCTCCATCGTCACTTCAAAAAGATGGTCGGCGTGACGCCCGGTCAATATGCTCGGGGGTGCAAAAACGTACAAGATTTTGCGTGAATCTCTCGCTAACCTGAGCAGAGATTGATTTTTGCAGCATGGTGATGATTCATGGTTGATAGTCGCTTAACCTCCTCGGAGGAGTCGGGGCGAACGCCCCTCAAATTCCCACGCGCTGAGTTTTGGGCCGGAGTCAGAGATATTTTTCCCCTTGTTGTTGGGGCTGCTCCATTTGGTGTGATTTTTGGCACCCTCGCCACCAGCAACGGACTGTCGGTGGGCGCAACCTTGGCGATGTCGGCGTTTGTTTTTGCAGGCTCCGCTCAATTTATTGCAGTTGGCCTCGTCGCAGCAGGCACGGGGTGGCTATTAGTGGTGCTGACAACGTTTGTGGTTAATCTCCGACACCTGCTGTATTCTGTCAGTCTCTTACCTCATATCAAACCCCTTTCTCATTTCTGGAAAGTAATGTTGGCATTTTGGCTTACGGATGAGTCGTTTGCAGTAGCCATCCGACGATATGAAGCTAGCGATCGCTCTCCTCACAAGCACTGGTATTACTTGGGCGCAGCATTGTTTATGTATATCAACTGGCAGCTTTGGACGTTACTTGGCGTCACCATCGGTCAAACCATTCCAAACGCGGCTGATTGGGGACTCGATTTTGCAATGTCGGTGACGTTTATTGGCATGGTTGTGCCTTACGTCAAAACTAAGCCGATGGGCATCGCCGTACTCGTGGCTGGATTGACTGCAATTCTGGCGTATCCTCTCCCCCATAAATTAGGACTCCTTTTTGCAGCGATCGCCGGAATCTTAGCCGGTATGCTCAGCGAACGCACCCAACAGGCTTCAACCACTCATTAAAAGAATCGCTGAGCATGTATGTCGGTGTTGGTCGTACCCCTTTACTTACTTAATGTATCTGAGGTCTAACGATGAATGAAGTTCTCATGATTAGCGGAATGGCGATCGCCACTTTTGCCATCCGATATGTGATGTTTGGTGCCAGTGACCGCATCACCCTCGCGCCTACGATATTGAAAGCGTTACGGTATGTGCCGCCAGTCGTACTTACAGCGATCGTCGCCCCTGAAGTGTTGCTCAGCAGTGGGACTGTTCAAGTCAGCTATCTCAATGCACGCCTCATTGGGGCGATCGCCGCCATCCTCGTGGCCTGGAAAACGAAAAATTTATTGCTAACGATTGTTCTCGGGATGGTGACCTTCTTCATCTGGAAAAGCGTGACAGCGACATTAACCTAACCTCGCCTCTATCCATCTTAAAATCCTTGAGTAACCAGAGTTCTAATACGGCATGCCCTGAGTTAAGTAAACGAGGGTGCTGAGAATAGGACAGAGATAGCTGCTGGATAATCACGAAGCGTCAGTGCGTGATCTAGCAGATCGGATACTGAACATATAATTGTTCTGCTTGAGATTTCGGTGGGGACAGTACCCGGTAGCTTGTCTGTAGATGTTCAGATTGAAGCTATCGCAGAGTTTCTGTGAACGCCTTGATGGTTTGCTGTCCGCGTTGCGCGTTTCCCGTCGTCAAGAAGTCCAAGACTGCGCCCTGAAATATGTGAAAAAGCGTCAAAGCAGTCATTTTATTATTTGTGAGCTTGAATAGAGAATCAATCCATTTTTGACTCTCTTGCTCTAAGAAATCTTGGGTTTCTGAGTCGCCTTGAATAGCACGTTGATTCAGTTCCATCGTCAATTTCAGCAAGCCATGCATCTCTGGTGAAGTCAAATGGCTCCACA
>JBCBLF010000123.1:0-13507 GCA_038520475.1 Cyanobacteria bacterium J06627_8 | reverse complement strand
CAGTGTCAGCATCTAAAAGGGTCAGTGGCTGTTTGTGGTTTGCTGATGCAGGTTGTTCGTAGTCGGACGATTGAGAGGGTGCGAGATGAATACGCTCGAATTCAGCAGCAAGATATTCAGCTAGCTGCTCAAGGCGAGGGCGTTCATAAAATTCACGAGGATACAACATGAGCTGCAGATCCTGACGGATCTGCGTCATGGCTTCCATCACCATCAGCGAGTCCATGCCCAACTCAAGTAAATTATCACTGGCTTGGATCTGTTGGCTGTCAAGTTGAAGCACCAGAGCGCATTGTTGCGTCAGGTAGTCCAAAATATGCGTATTAAGCTGATGGCGATCGCCAGTCCGGAGTTGCTCAAAGATGGGATGGGGCGCATTGAACACGTCTGTCGAGTCTTGCTCCATGGCTGATTTGTCATCTACCGAATGGAGCTGAGATAAGTTAGATACTGGAGACATAAAGACCGTTTGCTCAATGTCAACCAGATAAGATGGACGAAGATTCTCAGGAATCTTCTTTAGAAAATCATGCCAACGAATAGGGAAAACGCCAAGTTGAGCCGGTGTTTGCAAACGACCATCAAAATCATCGCCATCTGAAAAGATAAAGTGAGATAAGATATCTAGTCCAACATTTGGAGCGATCGCATCGATGCCCCGAACAGCAATGCGTGAGCGGCTGCGATCATCCAGTTGATTTGCCATTCCAGCCGTATCCCATAATCCCCAGTTAAGGCTTAACGCCGGCAATTGATGAGCTTTTCGATACGCGGCGAGTCCATCTAAAAAGGCATTTGCTGCGGCATAATTTCCTTGCCCAGGAGAACCAATGAGGGATGCTACCGATGAAAACATCACGAAAAAATCGAGGGGCATCTCGCGGGTCAACTGATGCAGCGTCCATGCTCCTAGCATTTTAGGTGCAAGAACGTGCTGAAAGTGCTCCCAGGTCTGCTGCACTAACATGCCGTCTTGTAGGATGCCAGCCGCATGAATCACGCCTCGAAGTCGATAGCCAGACGACTGCATCGTCTCTAGCACCTGAGATAACTCATGGGCCTGCGTCACATCCGCTTGGACAACCTGCACCTCGGTACCGTGATGGCGAATGGCATCTAAGCGTGTTTGAACATCGGTAGACGGCGATCGCCGTCCAAGCAGCGTAATGTGAGGAACCCCATGTTGAGCCATGCGTTCTGCCACTGCCAGCCCGATGGCGCCCAACCCTCCAGTGATCAGAATCGTGGTTTGCTCAGATGATTGATGGATTCCCCCCTCAGACGCACTCGCCTCTTCTTCTCTAGGCTCAGCTCCATGACTCACCAGGTCACGCTTAGCGCTCAACCGCATCGCATAGCGGTGGCCTTGTCGAATGGCGAGCCACTGTTCACCATCTGTCGTCACCACTGACGGAACAATGGCTTCATTGAGATGGGCTGCGTCATCTGAATCCAGATCAATAATTCCGCCCCAGTGCTCTGGGTGCTCCCATGCCAATACTTTGGCAAATCCCCACAGCGTCGCATGGACAGGATTAATGTCCCAATCGAGAGGAGCTGTTTGCTGATCACGGTTAACACTCTGGGATTGCTCAGGAATAAGAGAGGATTGAACATCGACCGCATGGCGCGTCACCATCCACAACTTGGGGCGAGTCGAAGAGGAATGCTGAACGAGTGCTTGGGCGATCGCCAAGGCACTCTGGCAGGCCAAGCGCTGTGATTGTTGCAGCACGTCGATACCATCGTCATCCGATATCGAGTGGGCTAACCCCCATGCATGAATAACGCCATCGATAGAAGCGTGTGCTTCAGCGGTGAGCTGATGAAGACAGTGCTCAATGTCAGTCGGCTGAGCTGGATTAATCTGCCAACACGTCGGCGATTCCTGCACCAGTGCCTCACCTGGATACACCTGAATGGCCTGATGTCCTGAGCGTCTGAGTTGAGTGGCGATCGCATCACCGACTCCATCGCGATCAGAGAGTACGACCCAAACACCAGGTGAATGCACGCGATTAACATGACTCTGACTCGTGTCGTATGGATGCGCAATCCATTGCTGTTCATACAACCAAGACGCCCATTGTGGAGAAAGTCGACCGCTCTCGTTCCTTCCACTATCTTGGTCATCCGGTTCCCAGCCTTCAGTAAACCAGTACCGCTGACGCTGCCACGGATAGGTCGGTAGATCGAGAACTCGATGTCGTGTGTAGGGGTAATCGAAGTCCTTCCAATCAACAGAAACTCCGGAAACGTATAACTTTCCCAGACTTTGAAGCACCTGCCCCCAGTTTGAACGTCGCGATCGCAAGCTCGGCAACCACTCCAACGACACAGGGTTAGGAAATGGCTTATCCATGCCACTGCTCACGGCCTCTGCAAGATGCTGACGACTCATGCTACAGAGTGTTGATTTAGGGCCAACTTCCAGAAACATGGTGTAGTCGCTCTGGATCAAGGTTTCAATGCCTTTTGCAAACTGAACGGGTTGCCGAATGTGCTGACACCAATAGTCCCCAGCGGCGATCGCTGAATCGGCAAACTGTCCCGAAAGATTCGACACCAGCGGGAGTTGAGGAACGGAATAGTGAACGGATTCAGCAACAGTACGAAATTCATCCAGCATCGGCTCCATCAGTGCAGAGTGAAACGCATGAGACACCTGAAGCGGGCGAACCTCAATGCCATCTGCTTCTAGCTGCTGAGCAATGCGATCGACTGCCGTCTGTTCACCTGAGATGACGCTATTGCGAATGCCATTCATGGCGGCCAAATCGACGCATCCCGCATCCCGCTCAATAACGGTTCGTACATGGGATTCAGACGCAAACACAGCAACCATGGCTCCCCCAGCGGGCAATGCCTGCATCAGCCTTGATCGAGTGGCCATTAGCTTGAGGCCGTCTTGTAAACTGAAGACCCCTGCTAAACAGGCTGCAACGTACTCTCCGACGCTGTGCCCCATCACCGCATCCGGCCGAATACCCCATGACAGCCAAAGCTGAGCTAGGGCATATTCCACGGCAAATAGAGCCGGTTGAGTGTATTCCGTCTGATTGAGTTGAGCTGCAGCAGTCTCAAGTGTCTCGGGTGAATCCACACTGGGGAAAAGAACCTCAATCAGTGATACCTCAAGCTGCGATCGCAACAGGCGATCGCACTGATGAATAGCCTCACGAAATACCGGCTGGGTTTCATACAATTCACGGCCCATGTTCACATATTGAGAACCCTGGCCAGTGAATAAAAACACGATTTTGGGTTGAGCCTGGTTCTGTAGCTTTCCGGTCTGAATGGGTAACGTCTGAACCTGACTTGCCCCTGATTGTCCGTCAACCTGTTGAGAAAAAGCGGTCAGTTGGTCCTTCAAATCAGCAGAAGTTTCAGCAGCCAAAGCTAAGCGATGAGTCAAATGCGATCGCCCTACATTGACGGTAAATCCAACATCTGCGATAGCTACATCAGGATGGTCGTCAAGATACGCGATGTGCCGCTTAACCAGGGTGTGCAAAGCTGCTTCGCTTTTAGCCGACAGAGTGACGATATGGCGAGGCCGCTCGACATTAGTAAGTTCCTGAGCTGTTCCCACTGGTACGTTTGGCTCATTTTGACGGACTTCTGTAGATGACTCATTCTGCTTTTCAGCGATCGGAGCATCAGCCAACACCACATGAGCATTCGTTCCACCAAATCCAAAGGAGCTGACCCCTGCAAATCGGCCGGGCGCTGAACTCTCCCATCGTCGATGTTCTGTTGGAATCTGAATGGGCGTCTGGTCCAGATCAATGTGAGGATTGAGCGTCTGGAAATTCAGGTGAGGTGGAATTTCTTGGTGGTAAAGCGCCAAGGCAGTTTTGATAAGCCCTGCGATACCAGCGGCTGATTCTAAATGTCCAATATTTGGTTTCACCGACCCAACCCAACACGCTTGCTCCGGCGATCGCCCTTCCATCAAGACAGTTTTGAGTGAATTGAGTTCAATCGGATCACCCAATGGCGTCCCGGTTCCGTGGGCATCCACATAGCTGAGTTGATCTGGGGTAAGACCCGCCTGCTGAATCGCTTGCCGAACAACTGCTTGCTGAGCAGGACCGTTGGGGGCCGTCAGTCCATTACTGCGTCCGTCTTGGTTGACTGCAGACCCTCGGATGACGGCTAACACCGTATCTCCATTTGCTTGGGCGTGAGAGAGAGGCTTAAGGAGAATGACACCACAGCCTTCCCCACGAACATATCCATCTGCATCAACATCAAACGTTTTGCATCGATGGTCAGATGCCATCATGCCAGCTTGCGTAAACGTCGTTGTGAGATCCGGCGCAAGAATGAGGTTCACACCGCCCACAATCGCTTGGTCGCAGTCCCCCTGACGGATGTGCTGGCACGCAACATGAACAGCCACCAGCGAGGATGAACATGCCGTATCGATGGAAAGAGAGGGACCGTGTAAATCAAACGTGTAGGATAGGCGATTAGCGGTGATGCTGTGGGCATTCCCCGTTCCAGAATAGGCGTCTTGAGCCGTATCCGAGCGACTGCTCGACCGTACTTGAAGCTGAGCATAGTCTGTGTTGCTAATGCCAACAAAGACTCCGGTGTTGCTACCTGCTAAAGACTCCGGTGCAATGCCAGCCTGTTCCAGGGTTTCCCAACACACCTCAAGCAACAATCGCTGCTGGGGGTCCATGCGAACGGCTTCCCGCGGTGAAATGCCGAAAAACTGTGGGTCAAATTGGTCAACATGGTCTAGAAAACCGCCAGTGGTGGTGCTCGCCTGACCATGCCATCGATCCGTGACGTGATGGATCGCATCCTGCCCACTCTTCAACAATTGCCAAAAGGCATCAAGATTCTCCGCACCTGGAAATCGGCATCCCATCCCAACAATGGCGATCGCCTCATTCTCCTGTCTCGGTTTGCGCAATTCTGATGTGACGAATGAGTGCGATTGAGTGCTGAGCGCGTCTTCTTCGGATTGCCCTAAATAAGCAGCCAAACTGGCAATCGTGGGATAGTCATACACTATGGTGGGTGCCAGCGATCGCCCCAACCAGTCTTCTAACTCAGCGGACAGACGAATCGCAGTGATGGAGTCAAGCCCATATCGTGCAAACGGTTCATGGACACTGATTTGAGAAGCAGCAACGTTGAGCTTATCCGCCAGTTGTGTGACGAGCCATTGCTGAATAGACAGAGCTTGCTCAGACGTAGGCACAGTCAGAGCTTGACTAGCTTGACCATTCAGATCAGGAAGGTCAGGAGTCGAGGAGATGGAATGGGCAGCATCCGCTTCATTCCACTGCCCCACAACGTCCAACGTCCCTTCGAGAAACCCTGCTTTGCAAGCGTGACGCTGAATCTTGCCGCTTGACGTTTTCGGAATCGACCCAGTTTTGAGCAACACGACGGCGTGAATCTGAAGCTGGTGATGTTCGGCGATCGCCTGTCGCACCGCTTGAGTAATGTCGGCAACAGGTAACTGGCGTAGAGCTCGACGCTCCACTTCTTGAGCCAAAATCAACCGCTCTTCTCCCTCGACATCCACGGAAAAAGCAGCGCTACAGCCTTGCCGCAGCGCTGGGTTGCACTGATCGACAGTCAGCTCAATATCTTGGGGATAGTGATTGAGGCCGCGAATGACGATGAGGTCTTTGATGCGTCCCGTGACAAACAGTTCGTCATTGTTGAGAAATCCCAGGTCCCCGGTACGAAGGAATGGGTGTTGCTTGTCGGAGGAGGTGTCGGCATCATTCGCTGAGGCTGCGATTGTTGCGTAGAAGGTCTCGATGCTTTGCTGAGGGCGCTTCCAGTAGCCCTGGGCCATACCCGCACCAGACACCCAGATTTCGCCCACGGTGTTCTCTGGACAAATTTCTTGAGTCTCGGGATTCACAATCCGAAGGGTTTGCTCTGGATGACAGCGCCCACAACTCACAAGCTGTCGTATCTCTTCATCATCCACTGTTTCGTCAGGGGCAACCATTTCGATCTGGCTGCGCTCCAGAGACTGGCTGCGCACGGTTGCCACAGTCGGCGATGACTGGCGATCGCCTCCAGTCACAAAGAGCGTCGCTTCAGCCATGCCGTAGCACGGATAAAACGCTTCTTTCCGGAATCCGCAGGGTGCAAACGTTTCAGAAAACCGTTCAATGGTTTCAGCCCGAACGGGTTCGGCTCCCGAAAAGGCTAAGGTCCAATTACTTAAGTCAAGCTGTTCCCGCTGTTCTGGAGAAACTTGTCGCACACACAGGTCATAGGCAAAATTGGGTGCACCTGCTGTTCGTGCGCGATAGTAAGACATCGCCTTCAACCAGCGAAATGGTCGTTGCAAGAAGCTAACGGGAGACATCAACGCAGCAGGCGCACCGAGGTAAATCGGTTGAAGAACGCCGCCAATGAGTCCCATGTCGTGATACGGCGGCAACCAGCACACGCTCTTGCTCTCTGATGAATCGTCAAAGCTCTCTCGAATGAATCGAGCATTGTGCATCAAATTACTGTGGCTGACCATCACGCCCTTGGGGGTACCTGTAGAGCCAGAGGTATATTGCAGAAACGCCAACGTATCCGTGGCGATCGCCCTTGGACTCCACGTATCTTCAATGCCTTGGGACACGTCATCCGTTGTCACCCATTGAAGAGTAGCAAAATCAGGGTTTTGCTCTAGCAGCCGGCCCATGTTGGCAAGCTGTGGGCCAGTGGTCATGGCAAATGCAGCCGCTGAATCTTCTAAAATCGCGCGCAGCCGGGTCAGCGTTTGATTTGGTCGGGGTGGATAGGCGGGTACAGCTAAAACCCCAGCATATAGACAGCCCCAAAATGCCGTAATGAAATCTAGATTAGGTGAATAGAGCAACAGGGCACGTTCGCCTGAGGCCCCTCGATCTTGCAGGGCAGCGGCGATCGCCCGGGCGCGCTGATCGAGGTCTCGATAGGTCAGCTCGTTATCCTCTTCCTCACCATCCCGCAAAAACACAAAAGCTTGACTGTTTGGGGTAGATGCTGCTCTGAAACGTAACAGGTCAACAAGGTTAGAAAATTCGCGCATGATGGTTGAAGGCGACAGCAATCAAAAGTTTAGAGTTCTCCTCCGGTGAGCAATAAACAGGGAAAAAGAGACACAAGTGACGACGATGGGGCTGGAGGATTCACCTGAGTCGGTTCGTGCTATCTCACGGTTGATGATGAAAAGGATAGAAAGAGCTTAGCTGACGTATTGTCACAAGAGTTAAGCACCGAAGTCAATCTGTACAGTGGGTAAATCAAGGAAGAAGGGTCATTCGAAGCGAAAAACCAGAAAAATGAGATGAGAAACTACTCATTCATTGTATGGGTGTTGGTTCCTTTCGCTCGATCAAAGCTGTTACGGTCTGCTGAGGTTGGGAAGGCTAAAGCGATACGAATGGATTGAAAGAGTTGGATTAAGACAATGCGATGTTTGAAGCTTCTGAGAATGAGCAGTGTGCCTTTGTTTGGTTTAGCTGCCTATCTCGCGTTGGGGATTACCCAAAAGTACCAAGCGGTAAGCCTTAGTGAACAACCGCAGCCAATGGTATCGGGTCCTGAAAACCCGCTCCTCAATTCATACGTCACTCAAATTTTTGATCGATCAGGCAATAAGCTTACCCAGGTTGAAGGGAAATTCCAGCACTTTAGTCCAAATGGGCGACAGTTTGTTACTGATTCAGGGTCATATATGATCACGTGCAGATTTTCAATCCATCTCTAGAAGGTCCTCACCACGTCTTTAATATTTCGGGTAACAAATTACTTGAGGTTCAGGCTCGTTACGTTGAATTCAGTCCAAACAGCCAATACTTTTTCAAAGAACATAGCAACATTGAGCTCCCTACTCAAACACGTTCCCGTTGTGCTCGATCCAACCATCGATGTGTTCCGTATCAGGGTCATGGTGAGTCCAATGAACGAGGCCGCCACGATAATTCCATTCATATTCACCACACACATACACCTCATCTCCAACGCTGAGGTCAGTGACCCGTGGAGTCATGTCAATGTTGTGAACCACTAAAATCGTTTGGTCGTTCGGTAGCTTTAGAATGAACCGCTGATGGCGATCGCCTTCGGTGTCATCGGGCAGCATCACCGCGACATGACCCCGAACAAAGACTTGGAGGTTACTGATGCGTTGCTCTGACGCGACGTGAAGAATAGCTAGAGGGGTTAGAGGATGGCGAGGCTTAGTCACAGTCAACACCCTAAAAAATTCTGTTTGCTGGATTGTTTCGTTTCATTGGCATTAACTGCGCTGGATCTTACGAAAAGCTTTGTACATGTCTGGGAGACGGTTATACACCGCAGAGATTTTTAGCCAGAGCTTATTGGGAATTGCGGGATAACCAGAAACCACTTCGCCTGCGGGGACATCGCGATGAATGCCGGTTTGTGCCGTGGCGATCGCCCCATCCCCCAACGTGACACCATCAGAAATGCCGACTTGTCCCGCGAGAACGACACGTTTGCCCAGATTAACCTTGCCCGCAAGGCCGACCTGTGCGGCTAGAACAGAATGCTCGTCAATGGTGCAGCCGTGGGCCACGTGAACCAAGTTATCGATTTTGGTGCCCTGTCGAATGCGAGTTTCACCCACCGATGGGCGATCAATAGCGGCATTGCAGCCCACTTCTACCGCGTCCTCTAATACAACAGCACCCGATTGCTGCATCTTCACCCAGCCCTCAGGCACGGGCACAAAACCAAATCCTTCTGACCCAATCACAGCCCCGCAGTGAATCACACAATCGGCTCCAACGCTGGCTCGTTCATGAATCACGCAATTCGCATGAAGAACCGTGCGATCGCCAACAGTTGCCTCTGGATACACCACCACATTGGGATGAATGCACACACTATCACCAATCACTGCCTTGGCCTGGATGACCGCGTGGGCTCCAATCGACACCGCTTTGCCGACGTTTGCCGACGGATCGATGACGGCGGTTGGATGTATACCCGGTTGAGGTGAAAACGGCTGATAGAAAACGGCGATCGCCTCTGTGAACGTCAGTCGTGGATAGGGGGACTCGATCCACGCAATGCCCCGTTGCGTGGCTTCCGCTTGAAGCGCTTCACTAGTTGGAAGAATCAGTGCGCTAGCTGCGGTTGTCGTCACCTGCATAGCATAGCGATCGCCCTCAATATAGCTGATGGTCCCGGCAGGAGCCGCATCCACCGCAGCAACGCCCGTAATGTCAGGATTATGATCAGGAGCAGCATATAGACTGCTGCCATTCACCGACTGAAGCCGATGGACCAATTCACTAAATTTCATGCGGGTTCGACTCCGGAGCATCTGTTTTTACATCAGTCATCCCATCATCAGTCGTCACATCCACGGCCCAATCAGCATCGGGTCGGGGTTCCATCGGTTGAGCATCCATCGTTAGAGCTTGAATCTGCTGTTGGAGGTCATCCACTTGACGCTGCAGACGACGCATCGTCTGCATCATTTCTGGAAGTCGAGCCTGATGGGCCGATGTTTTGAGCCACTGACGATGGAGAAGGGTTGGGTGACCAGACACTACGCTGCCAGCAGGAATGTTGCTGATGATGCCTGCTCGTGCTGTCGCAGTCGTGCGATCGCCCACGACAACTCGATTGGCGACGCCAACCTGTCCGGCTAAGATGACGCGATTGCCTAACCTTGCGCCTCCAGCCATGCCTCCTTGGCTCGCCATGATGCAGGCTTCACCCACCTGACAGTCGTGTCCGATTTGCACCAGGTTGTCGATTTTGGTGTTGCGCTTGACTCGAGTTTCTCCCACGGCTGGGCGATCGATGGCGGCGTTGCAGCCCACCTCGACCCCATCTTCTAGAATCGTGACGCCGGATTGCTCCATTTTGACCCAGCCTTCCGCCGTTGGAACGAACCCAAATCCTTCAGACCCGATGGCTGCCCCGCTGTGAATCACACAGTCGCACCCAATTTGAGCTCGTTCATGAATCACGCAATTCGCATGAAGAATGGTGCGATCGCCAACAGAAGCTTCGGGATACACAACGACGCTGGGGTGAATACAAACACCATCACCTAACGTCACTCCAGCACGAATCACCACATATTCACCAATTGACACATTCTCCCCGATCTGTGCCGTGGGATGAATAATTGCCGATGGATGAATACCAGGCTCTGGATGAAAGGGCTGATAGAAGAGGGCGATCGCCTGGGCAAAGGTGAGCCGAGGCTGAGGTGACACGATCCAAGCCATGCCGCGCAGAGTTGCTTCAATCTGAAGGGTTTCGTCCTTAGAGAGAATGAGGGCACTGGCCTGAGTGTCACGAAGCTGAGGCAAAAACTTACGGCTCTCGACGTAGCTGAGAGTCTGTGGTCCGGCAGTTTCAATAGCTGAAACATTAAGAATGTCAGGGTCACATTGAGGCGCACTGACCAAGCTGGACGATTGTTGAATCGCTGGATTTGTGGTGGCTAACTGCTCAACAATGTCGCTGAATTTCATCACACCTCTGTGCCAAAAGAGCCGGCAGCACAAGCAAAACTGCTGACCATACTATCTCACAGCACGCGACGGTCCCATCAAGAGCCCCCACTAGGGACGCCGACCAAATGGCGTGGGAATGACAATATAGCCTGTGGAGCGATCGCCCAACACCCAATTTCTGTCCATGCCCCAATACCACCAATGGGCCGCTGAGTAGGCACAGACCAAGCTATCAAGCTGATCTTCCACGGCTTTAATCGCTCGGCCCCGTTCGGGGACAATTGGCAACGAATGCTCCCCACTGAGCACCAGAGATGGTTCCAACATTGGCAGCGTCGATTGCAATAAATCTCGAAGCTGAGTCAGCCCAGTGCGACGCTCCTGAACGTTGCCCTTCTTGTATTTCAGAATGCGATCGAGTTGAAACAGATGAATCGTAGCCGTATGAGGAAACAGCTCAAGCTGATACCGTCCCTCAGGCTTTGGTGCCGCCAGAATCGGGTCGTGCAGAAATCCTCGATCTTCAAGGCTCTGCCCAAATCCGATTGTTCGCTCTGCAAACGGACGACCGAGATTCGCCGGATAGCAACCCGCATGGTATTTGCCAAAATACTTGTGCGCAAGTTTATCGGGTACCCGCATCCCGGTCTTATTGGGAATAAGAGTCGGCGCATCAACCGCAACCACCGCTGAACAATGGCCTGGAGCATGGTCGTCAATCCAAGCCAGAATGTCAGCGATCGCCCTCTGACAGGCCATGGCCTCAATTCGCAATGATGCGTCTGCTGCTTGATACTCCAGACAACATAATCCCGTTGCCCCAGACGACCAGCCCAGATCAACCCCGATGAACTTCAATGCAGTCCTAGACCTATTGTTCTTGAATCAACCGGAGGTGATTTTGGCGCAGCTGCGCATGGCTCTCAGCAATACGCTCGGTTAGCTGCTGTTCGGCATCACACATCCCTTCCCAGAAAAAGGCAGAGCGACGTCCAGATAGCACCGCTTTCCACATCACGTCCATCACTGCGACAAGATCAGCATCTCGCTCTGAAAGGCGATCGCGTAGCTCCGAATAGCGAGCCTTAGCAGCCTCATGATTTTTTACATCCTCTGCAAGAGATAGACAATTTTGCATGTCGTCCAACAATGCTTCAGCTATTGAGGTATTCATATGAGTCGTCATAATCAATCGGTGTCCAAACTTGTGACTGGTTCGTGCAGTGTCAAATGCACAGATTCAAGACGCTGCAAACTTTTTATCCATTAACCCCCGCTCACTCGAATCTTTAATTCGATGAACGAGAATCAAAATCAAATGTTACGTTTTGTTAATACAATTAAAGCACATCGATTGAAATAGCCAGATTCGTACATCGATGAATTAATGGAACAAGGCGTTCTGTCAATTGACAGAGCTTGTGTTTATGCTTAGCAATGAAAGAGCCTTAGTTTGTGAAGGCATCGGGAGGTTGAACATAGCGATTATGGGAAAGCAGCGTATTCTGTCCGGTATTCAAACAACAGGAGAACTCCACCTCGGCAACTACCTAGGAGCGCTCCGCAATTGGGTTGACCTCCAGGTGGATTATGAAAGCTTCCTATTTATGGCCGACTTGCACGCCATTACGGTGACGCATGATCCAGCGGTGCTGGAAGCCAATACCTACAAGACTGCGGCACTCTACATCGCCTCGGGACTGACGAAAGAATATGGCACAACTATTTTTGTACAATCCCATATTCCTGCTCACAGTGAGTTGGGATGGCTGCTGACGTGCATGACGCCTCTCAACTGGCTTGAAGACATGATTCAGTTCAAAGAGAAATCGGTCCGTCAGGGTGAAAACGTGGGTGCTGGTCTGCTGTGCTATCCAGCCTTGCAAGCAGCTGATATTTTGCTCTACGAGCCTGACCAGGTTCCAATCGGTGAAGACCAAAAACAGCACATCGAACTGACGCGAGACATTGTGATTCGGGTGAATCACCAATTTGGTCAACCCGACGAACCTGTGCTGAAAATGCCGAAACCCATGATCCGCGAAGAAGGGGCACGCATCATGAGCTTGACTGACGGTACGAAAAAGATGTCAAAGTCTGATCCGTCAGAACTCAGCCGGATTGAGCTGCTAGATTCGCCAGATGTCATTAAGAAGAAAATTAAGAAGTGTAAAACCGATCCGGTTCGTGGCCTAGAGTTCGATAATCCTGAGCGGCCTGAATGCAACAACTTGTTGACCATCTACATGCTGTTATCAAATCAGTCAAAAGAGGCTATCGCAGAAGAATGCCGAGACATGGGATGGGGGCAATTTAAACCTCTATTGACGGAAACAGTGATTGAGGCCCTGCGTCCAATTCAAGACACCTACACAGAAATTACGGAAGATAAAGGCTACGTGCAGGGCGTGTTGCGCGATGGCAAGGAAAAAGCAGAGGCGATCGCCACTCAGACCCTCGACAAAGTCAAGCGCGCAATGGGATATTCGTTCAGCATCTAGATCAATTGATTCGGCATCCAAATCATCGCAGTCCCTCGTCATATCCTGTCGTACTCTTTGCCGACCATCATCACCCTATGTGGAATCAAATTGCAGACCATGTCAGCGAGGCAATCGGCCACCCTTTCACCGTCGAACATCGGCGTCCAGTCGGTGGCGGCAGTGTCAATCAAGCCTATGTGGTGTCTAACGATGATCAAGCCTATTTTGTAAAACTGAATGATGCAGCTCGTATGGGCATGTTTGAGGTAGAAGCGCTGGGACTTCGAGAGATGAGGATGACTCAGACGATTCGAGTGCCGACGCCAATTTGCTGGGGTACGGTTGACCGCTCTTCTTACATTGCGCTGGAATGGCTGGATTTTGGCTATGGCACTCACGATGCGTGGGAATCAATGGGGCAGCAGCTCGCTGCCATGCATCGCATCACGAGTCCAAACGGCTTTGGCTGGGACCAAGACAACACCATTGGGTTTATTCCTCAGAAAAATCCATGGACTGAGGATTGGGTGACCTTCTTTCGAGATCATCGCCTGGGGT
>JBCBLF010000122.1:0-14087 GCA_038520475.1 Cyanobacteria bacterium J06627_8 | reverse complement strand
ATGCTATTTCCGAACACCAAATCCAGGAGTAAAAGCCAGGCTTAATTTTTGGTGGAATTCCGGCGCTGCGGGAATTTCACCAAAAAATATTTAGGGGTTTCCAAGTAGTTTGGTGATGGAACGGTATTTAGACAATGACCGCTATTTGAGGAGTTTGGCGATCGCCCCTTCTAACTGCTCCTTAGATAAGCTTGTAATGACAAATACTTCCTGAGCCGTTTTACCCTTCCGCGCAATCAGTTTATGACCTCCCTGAATGGGGACAGACACCTTGATGCGCATTTGCTGAGCATTAGATTTTGATCGACTCAACACTGCAGGCGTAATGGTTCGGACACCATCGACGGTCACCAATTTCTCTAAAATCGGAATCAAACCATCGAGATGAGTCGAGTGATTCCAAACAATACGACCGTCAGATGCCATTGAAATGCCATTAAAGCTGAAGTGAACAATAAAACGAGGAATGCTATGGCCAGTCACCACAGAATCTCTCACTTTCTGGAAAAAAGACCCAAGAAAAAAGGTCAAGGTCCAATGAGGATACTCTAATCCTGTTCCAAAGGAGCCATGGTCAACCCTTCTCGACTGAGCTGGAGGTGATAGAGCTCGGCTTGCTCAAAAGGCCCTGCCCAGACAATCGCTTGACCTTCAAAATGAACTTGATTCGTCAGCTCAAGAGCCCGATCCCGAGACATCCCTGGAATGTATTTCATTAAGCACTTCGTCACGTGGTCAAACGTGTTGAAGTCGTCGTTCAAAACAATCACTTTGTAATTGGGATACTTTTTAGGAACCGTTTGCCCTCTCTTGTCTGGAGCAACAGTTGGAGCAGTCCCAATGGCGATCGGCGCGATGGCAATAGGCGAACTCATAAACTTAGCCGAGTGCGTCTTCACAGGTAATATGACAAATTATTTCAATACTAACAGGTCTGCTTCGGCAATCATCGATACAAATTGACTGCCTTGAGCACGTCTTGTCGCCACACAGGTCATGAATCTCGGAAGATATCTCGCCAAGGATGATGCGGCCCGAATTCTTTTTGAAATTCGTTGAAAACCCATGACAGCGATCGCTGATGTTTCTGGGCGATCGCCACTAAGTAATCCTTATACGCGATGGCATTCTCTTCTGTTGGATCGGGACCAAATACAGCGTTTCGATACCATTCCTCTTTCGGCCATTTACTAAAGGTCTGAAAGAAAATCTTACGCGTCCAGCTCGGAGTATGCTGCTCTTCAAACGTTTTACGACGCTGAATTTTGAAAAATCGACGCATTTTTTCCTCTTGGACATGGTGGAGTTGCTCGTCGCTCAGAAGCTCAACCATGTCGTCAGCACAGACATAGGGTTCAGTTGGCCATTCATAGCGACAGTCTGGGCATTCAGTGACAAACGTCAACACAATGCGAGTACACATCGGACACTGCTTCGTGGGCACGATTCGACTATGTTTAGCCTCACGGCTGGTTGGCAGATGATAGTCTTTAATGTCTTCTGGAAACCCCAACCGCTGGAGATTGCTCGCCTGATCGAGAATAATTCCATACTCTTTCCCTGTATGAGGTGAAATGCGCATCACACGTCCAATCTGCTGAAAGTGTAAGGCTCGGGATTGAGTCGGACGCAATAATAGACCCACTTCGACACTCGGCTCATCAAACCCGATACTGATCACATTGCATGAGGTAAGCACTAACAATTCGCCATCTCTTAGCGCTCGATATAATCGCTTTCGCTCTTTGATAGGCGTTCCGCCTTCGACTGTGTCTGCCGGGACACCAGCCTCTCGAAACATTTCTGCAACGTGTCGGGCATGACCAATATCCACACAGAACGCAATGGTTCGCTTATCAGGAGTCAGCCGCAGCCATTCTTCTACAATGCGATGAATAAGTTCAGGGCGATCGCAGGCATTTCTGAGGTCTCGTTCATCATAGTCTCCAGCCACAATGCGAACATCACCCAGGTCAATCTGCCCGTCAGTAGGCACCCCGTAATATTTCATGGATGCCAAGAAGTCCATCGCCTGAAGCGTAGAGGGAACCGGCGACGCCACATAGGCCTGAAAATGATCGCCCATTTGTCCCTTGCCAAGTCGGTAGGGGGTGGCCGTCATGCCGATATGAATGGCATTGGGATGGGTGAAATACAACACCTCTTGCCCAACTTGACTGAAAGCAGTGGTATGAGCTTCGTCATAAAACACGATGCTGGCAGGCCAGCGACGCCACCAGTCTCGTTTTCCCATCGTCTGTACGCTGGCAATCTGAATGGGTGCCGTTGGATCTTCTTTCCAACCTGCTTTGATAAAACCACAACGTAATCCGAAGGATTTCATCTTTTCATAGGTCTGCCCAACTAAGACATCTAAGTGCACGATGAACAGTAGCCAACAGCCTTGAGCTTCGGCTTGGGCACAGATTTGACCACCAATAACTGTTTTTCCAGCTCCAGTTCCTGCAATAATGGCAATCCGCGTAAACCCTTCATTGATTTTTTTATAGAGGTCGTTGATTAACTCTGCTTGGTAGGGTCGTAGAGTAGGAGGCTTAAGGGGTTTCTCCGTAACCATAGGGTCTGGCACGCATCTCTGAATTGGATACGGCAAACTTCAGTAAGTCTCAGCCGCAATCACTAGCTTACTGGTCGATCGCCATCAAAACACATGTTCTACAAACAATGAAAGAAACCTTGAGAACCAGGATTCGTTTCATTGGCTACCTATTCGCCTTCTTGGTTAACTTATGATACGCATCAAGCACCACAGCTCCTTCAGCTTGTGAAGCGCTTAGTAACCGATGGATATGTCGCTACTCCATTCGTTTATGTATAATTGGAGGCACTAATTAAAAAACGTCAATCATCCTTAATTATCTTTCTCAATTCTTTTTCCCGAACTGCCCATAAGTAAGGTGTATCGCTTAGAAGCATCTCAGCAGTAAGAGCATTCAATTTTTGTTTATCGTCGGCCTAATTTCTTTCCTTTAATTCTTTTTTTTCTTTAGGCAATCGGTTTTAATTTCGTCGGTTTTAACTTGGTTTTATTGGTCGTAGCCCACTCCAGCTATTCATTTCTAGAGCAATGCCAGCACGGTTACAGATTAAGCCCGAAGATTGTTCACCGTTAGGAAAGCACATTCTCACGTACCTTGAGCAAAATGGCGTGAGCATGAATCGTCTTGCCGAGTTGTCTGGAGTTCCGCAACCAAGGCTCCGAGGCGCATGCTTTAAAGGAACTTGCCCAACGCCTGAAACGTTGAGAAAGCTGGCACGAGTCATTGGAGTCCATCATTTGGAACTTTACACGTTGGCCTATCAAGGACGTGTTGAGAAATTGCCAAACGACGCAAATGATAATTTAGATGGCCTCATTCGAGAACTACTAGAGACAGCCCGTGAATTAGGGATGACTCCGCCTAGTGACTCTCCTTCAAAGGCAAAAATTGCTCAGGCGCTCATGATTCTCGGATTTGAAGCAACGAAGAAACAGTCTGCTTAGTGAATGCATAGACATTCTGCAAGCGATCGCCCTCCAATGCAGTGGAAGTAGTGTGTGAAGATCATTGTTGTTGAAAGGCACTTTCCAGCAATGTTGAGTTCCACCGTTATTTGCCCTCAGCTAACCGTTAAAGCGGTTGGAACCGATGCAAATCTTTTGCATCATTTTCAGTTCATCAGATAGCAGCACGCTTGCACCCACTATCACTCAGAGAAATTGTTATCGTCCATCCCGTTCTTATGTAGCACTCAGGATGAGACGGTAGGCTGAACAATATGAATGTTTCTCCAACTCCGATTACCCAAACCCTCGTTTTGATTGGCGGAGGGCATAGTCATGCGATCGCCCTCAAAAAATGGGGTATGAATCCGCTGCCTGGGGTACGGCTGATTCTGATTACCGACGTCGTGCATACTCCCTATTCTGGAATGTTGCCGGGATATGTGGCTGGACTCTACACCTACGATCAGTGTCATATCGATTTGCATCCACTGTGTCAGTTTGGGAACGTGCAACTCGTGCACGATCGCGCAGTTGGGCTGGACTTACAGCACAACACTGTTATCTGTAAAACCCACCCTCCGATTGCATTTGACTATCTGTCAATCGACATCGGTAGTACCCCATCCATTCATCAAGTTCCTGGCGTCGAGCAATATGCCATTCCAGCCAAGCCCATTTCGAAGTTTCTCTCGCAATGGGATGCTGTGCTGGATCAGATTCATCGCCAAGACATCTCGCATATCCAGGTTGGAGTCGTTGGCGGTGGTGCAGGAGGCGTGGAGCTAGCGCTGGCTATTCAGGGGCGATTACAGTCCCTTTCCAAAAACCAGACCCGAGCGCTCCAAAAGATTGACGTTCACATTTTTCAACGGGGCCCCGAGCTGCTACCTCGACGACATCCTCGGATGCGTCGCACGGTTGATCAGGTAATTCGAAACAAGAACATTCATCTTCACTTAGGCGAAACGGTCACAGCCGTCAAAGCAAGCAAGGATTTAGATGAAAGCGGGTATCAGATAGAGTGCGACTCTGGGTTGACGATCTCGTGCGATCGCCTCTTTTGGGTAACCCAAGCCTCAGCGACACCGTGGTTACAGACATCTGAGCTATTAACAGATGAGCAGGGCTTCATCCAAGTCAATGACTATCTCCAGTCCACGTCCCATCCCAATGTTTTTGCGGCTGGAGACATTGCGACGATGATCAATCATCCGCGTCCCAAGGCAGGAGTGTTTGCCGTGCGACAGGGACCACCTCTGTATGAAAACCTCCGCCGAGCCGTTTTGAAGCAGCCTCTCCAGCCATTTCAGCCTCAAAAAGAGTTTTTGATTTTAGTCGGTACTGGAGATGAAGCGGCGATCGCCTCCCGTGGCATGATAACTCTGGGTCCGTTTGGCTGGCTCTGGCGATGGAAAGACCGTATTGACCGCGCCTTTATGGATCAGTTCACACAGCTAGACACCGCGATGGAAGACAAACGCGGAAAACGGAGCTCTGATTCCAACATCAATCATCAAGACCGCACTCCGTCGTCTACCCCGTTCTCACCACTCACTCCTCCATCATCTGATCGGTCGATCTCCATGCCGACCATGCATTGTGCAGGATGTGCGTCAAAAGTAGGCCGTTCAGTATTGGATCGAGTTCTTCATCGACTCCAGCACGAACATCCTGACGCTTTTCAGCATCCTGATGTGGTGCTCGGGCTCACTGATCCGGACGATGCATCAGCCATTAGCATCCATCAGCGCACAACCCTGATCCAAACCTTGGACTATTTTCGCGCTCTAATTGATGATCCGTTCATCTTTGGACAAATCGCAGCGAACCATTGCTTAAGTGACTTGTTTGCCATGGGCGCAATGCCCCACAGCGTGTTGGCGATCGCCAGCCTCCCCTACGCAACCGAACGCATTCATGAAGAAATGCTCTATCACCTCCTTTCCGGAGCACTGAAGGTACTCCGTCAGTCAGGTGCGGTGTTGATTGGCGGACATACGACTGAAGGTGCTGATTTGGCCCTTGGATTTTCCTGCAATGGATTTCAAGACGCTAGCACCATGTTGAAAAAAGGAGGAATGCAGGCTGGCGACCGCCTCATCCTCACCAAAGCGCTGGGAACTGGAACGCTGTTTGCTGCCCGTATGCAACTCAACGCTAAAGGCCGCTGGATTGAAGGGGCGATCACCTCCATGCTCAAGTCCAACCAATCGGCCTCTAAAATTTTACAAGCCCATCAGGCAACGGCCTGTACCGACGTAACTGGATTTGGGCTGTTGGGACACTTGCTTGAGATGGTTCAACCCAATTCAACGCTAACCATTGACATCGACTTCTCAGCATTACCCATACTCGAAGGCGCTGAGAACACAACTCGACAGCGCCTACTGAGTTCTCTTCATCCTCAAAATGCTCAGGCTTTTACCCACATTCAACCTGCATCGGCATTAGAGAATCATCCCCTTGCTCCGTTGCTTGTTGATCCACAAACCTCTGGCGGATTATTGGCGACGGTCCCTGCTGAGAAAACCGAAGATTGCATGGCAGTTCTGCAACAAGAGGGGTATGCTCAAACATGCGTGATCGGCACAGTTGTTGAGTCAGGCAATGATTCACAGGAAAGATTTGCACCCGTGCGAGTGATGCTTTGAGGCAGAGCGCGTTAGCAACACGCCACTTTGCGGTTCTTTCATTTCGCAGTGAACAAGCCAGACGTCGCGCAAATGGGACGCAGACTTGAGCATCAAACATCAGGAGAACGAATGGCGCGTAAACGATTGATTATTGAAATGGGAATGGGTATCGATCAACACGGTCAAGAACCGACGGTTGCCGCTGCACGAGCCGTACGAAATGCGATCGCCCACAACGCACTCCCAGGTGTATGGGAAGTGGCAGGTCTGAATCACCCCAACGAAATGATCGTTGACGTGCAAATTGGCGTGCCCAATCCAGACCTTGTCCGGGAAGAAGAGGTGCTGGCAGTGCTGCCCTTCGGGCAGAAAACCCTCAGGCTCGAAACTGGCGGCATGATTGTCGAAGGACGCGCCATTCCTGAATTGGGTGACAAAAATGATGACATGATCATTGCTGTGGCTGCTGTCACGGTTTTTGTAGAAACGCCTCAAGGTTAGGATGAAAGAAATACATCGCTAACACGCCTATGGGTGCTCTCGCCCTAGACTTTCAGTCTGCAAATATCCACTTGAGTGATGAAGAGTTTTACCGACTCTGTCAAGCCAATCGTGATATACGACTAGAGCAGTCAGCCGAGGGAAAACTCATCATCATGCCGCCAACAGGATGGGAAATCGGGCGACAGAATGCCAGACTCATTCAGCAATTAAGCAACTGGGCTGATCAAGACCCAAGCGGCTTAGGCTTTGACTCATCAACAGGATTTCGATTGCCTAACGGTGCGACTCGATCGTCTGATGTGGCCTGGGTTCACAAGGAACGCAGCACGGCAGCGAACCCTGAACCCAATCAGTTTCTGCCCCTCTGCCCAGACTTTGTAATTGAGCTTCGGTCTACAAGCGATGTTCTACTCGGCTTGCACCGAAAGATGCAGGAATATCTAGACAACGGATTGCAACTCGGATGGTTAATTGACCTAGTGAATAAACGTGTGGAGATTTATCGCCCCAATCAAGCGCTTGAAAGATTGAATGCTCCAACACAGTTGTCTGGGGAGTCTGTGCTGTCTAGATTGATCTTGAACGTAGGTACGATTTTTGCACATACCTGAGCTGAATACTGTCCTAATTCGTGTCCGTGAAGAGATTTGATGTGGATGCAAGGCGATCGCCAATGCCTGCCTTCTCTCTGTCTATCTTTCGTGTCTCGTTGCTATACAGAACACACGTTATGATGAGAACGGTATTGATATTTCTTAATAAACCATCGTTTGCATGACTGCTGAATTATCGGCCTCGACAGAAGCCAAGAACTCACTATTGTCCAAGATTTTACTGGGAAACCGGCCCAGCCCTGAGCTGGCTGCCATCTTGCTGGTGTATTTCGTGCAAGGCATTTTGGGCTTAGCTCGATTAGCCGTAAGTTTTTTCCTGAAAGATGATTTGGGGCTTTCTCCAGCTCAGGTTGCTGCCATTACGGGCGTGGTCTCGCTTCCGTGGATGATCAAACCGTTGTTTGGGTTCATCTCAGATGGGTTGCCCATTTTTGGGTATCGTCGCCGCCCCTATCTGATTTTGGCTGGACTGTTAGGCACAGGCTCCTGGCTAGGCTTAGCCTACTGGGTTGATACGGCATGGGCCGCGATGGTGGTTATCACTTTATCGTCCCTATCTGTGGCGCTCAGCGATGTCATTGTCGATTCATTAGTGGTCGAGCGTGCTCGGGAAGAATCCATTGGCAGTGCTGGGTCAATTCAATCACTATGTTGGGGAACGTCGGCTATTGGTGGACTGTTGACGGCTTATCTGAGCGGATTTCTGCTTGAACACATTGGTATTCGCACTGTTTTTATTATTACTGCCAGCTTTCCACTCATCGTGACCTGTGTCGCAGGCTTAATTGACGAATCGAAAGAAACTCATGCCTCAACCTGGACAGCGGTGTGGACACAAATTCGGCAGCTCAAAAAAGCAGTAACCCAGCGAAGCATTTGGATGCCGACGCTATTTATCTTCATTTGGCAAGCTACTCCTTCATCTGAATCCGCTTTTTTCTTTTTCTCAACGAATGATTTGGGATTTCAACCTGAATTCCTAGGGCGGGTGAGGCTTGTGGTGAGTCTCGCCGCATTGATTGGAATTTTTCTGTTTCAAACTTTCTTCAAAACGGTTTCGTTTCGAAAAATCTTTGCCTGGACGACAGTCCTGTCAGCTCTTCTTGGCATGACAATGCTGTTGCTTGTAACCCATGCAAACCGGGCCATTGGCATTGGCGATGAGTGGTTTAGCCTGGGCGATAGCTTGGTGTTAACCGTGCTAGGTGAAATTGCATTTATGCCGGTATTGGTTTTGGCAGCTCGAATTTGTCCACCAGGTGTAGAGGCCACGCTATTCGCTCTGCTAATGTCAGTGTTGAATTTAGCCGGGTTGGTTTCCCACGAGGGAGGGGCGCTGTTAACTCATGTCTTGGGAGTCACAGAGACAAATTTTGACAACCTGTGGCTGTTGGTCGTGATTACAAACACGAGTACGCTGCTGGCGCTACCGTTTCTAGGATTGCTACCTAGTCAGCAGGTATTAGAAACCCTATCGTCGGCATCCACTGATATATCTCCTCAGAGCGAGGATTCCTCAACCGTTGCAGCCACAGCATTAGGTGACGTTCCGATATCCGTTGTTCCCTCGTCAGGGAACCTCCATGTTGAGCCGATTGAGTCATCGTCGGAGAATGAAACCTCTGAGACTCAAATCAAAGAAGCGATCGCCAAGACATCCTAAATCTTCTTCGATGCTGAATGAGCAGGGTCCAATCAACTATTTGACCCTGTCTTGGCGCAGCATTGGTCACGATTTCTATTCCACGCTGTTCTCTGACTGAATTCGTTTGAGCCCACCATCTTACTCATTGCTTACCTTATGCCACATCCAACTGCTGTGAATTCTGTCCCTGAATCTTTGTCTTACAGCCGCTCTGACTGGCAGGCTGGATATCAGTCGTTGAAAGAGGAATACGATTATTGGATTGATGATGTAGAAGGCTGCATTCCCCCAGAACTATCCGGTACGCTATTTCGTAATGGTCCTGGCATGCTGGATATCAACGGAACGCCGATTCATCATCCTTTTGACGGAGATGGGATGGTTTGTGCGATCGCCTTTGACCAGGGACGAGCACACTTCCGCAATCGCCACGTCAAAACAGAGGGATTTATTAGAGAACAAAAGGCTGGAAAAGTTCTGTATCGTGGGGTATTTGGCACTCAACGCGAAGGGGGATGGCTAGCGAATATATTTGATCTCAAATTCAAAAATATTGCAAACACGAACGTCATCTACTGGGGCGACAAGCTTCTAGCACTCTGGGAAGCCGCAGAACCTCATCGCCTTGATCCAAAGACCCTTGAGACATTGGGCCTGGATGATGTTGACGGTGCTGTACCGTCAGGCGGTGCATTTGCAGCTCATCCTTGGGTTGATCCTGCATGCGTTTGGGATGGCGACAAACCCCATTTGGTTAATTTCTCCATCACACCTGGACTCTCAACAACCATTACTGTCTATGAGCTGGATACTGAGGGCTCCATCGTTTCTAAACACGCTCACAGCGTGCCTGGGTTTGCCTTCATGCACGACTTCGCGATTACGCCCAATTACTGCATCTTCTTTCAGGCATCAATTCGCTTTAATCCAATTCCAGCTCTTTTAGGCTTTAAGACACCCGGACAATGTCTTGACTTGAAAGCTGAAGAAGACACACACATTATCGTCATTCCTCGACATGGCTCGGCTCCAGTTAAAACCATTCCGGCAACGGTTGGATTTGTTTTTCATCATGCCAACGCCTGGGAACGCGAGGATGGAGAACTAGAGATCTGCTCCATTTGCTATGACGATTTCCCCAAGATTGAGCCCGATGACAACTATTTGGACGTGGATTTTGATGCTTATCCTCCAGGCCAGCTATGGCGCTTTCGCGTCAATCTGGAGACCAGCACAGTGCAGTCTGAGAAACTAGACAACCGAAGTTGCGAGTTTCCAACTGTCCACCCCAATCGAGTTGGGCGTCCTAGTCGCTTTTTATTCATGGGCGCAACCCACAATCCAATCGGCAACGCTCCGCTGCAAGCTATTTGGAAAATTGATTTAGAAACAGGCGATCGCCAACTTTGGAGTGCCGCACCTCGAGGCTTTGTCAGTGAACCGGTGTTTGTACCTCGCCAACACGCCGATTTAGCATCTGATGGTGCTGAAGATGATGGATGGTTGATGGTGATGGTCTATAACGCTGAAGGCGATCGCTCAGAACTGGTGATTCTCGACGCGCAAGACCTCCACAAAGGAGCGATCGCCCGACTCAGGCTAAAGCATCACATTCCGTATGGACTACACGGGTCATTCACATCTGAGGTTTTCGTTTAGAAACATGACTGGGTAACGTTTACGAATGAATAAGGGGTTGGGCGCGCGTGGCAGTCCAACCCCCTATTCATTCGTTATGGACTTTAGAAGATTATCAATACTATGCAGAAAACGGTGGCAATTCTTCAAAAACCAGATATGGGTAGGCACGGTCATGCCAGTGTGACCGTGCCTACCCATATCTGATTTCAAAAGAAAAGTTTCGTACGCGCATGTTATGTCGCTGCACCTACATGGCGATCGCGAGTGACTCTAGACCAGCAATAACATCGCTAGTCATCTATATCTTCCGGCTCTTCATCATCGCCTTCTACCTTGGTCTGATAATCTTCAGACGATAGTGCATCATCTAAATCAGATGGATCTTCAACGCTAACTTTGATTAGCCAACCCGCTTCGTAGGGGTCGTCTGACAGATTTTCTGGCGACTCGATTAGTGCTTCATTGCGCTCAACAACTGAACCGGAAACAGGTGACACTAAATCCTCGACCGCTTTTACAGATTCAACCGTTCCAAACGATTCACCCTTTTCGACTTCGTCGCCAACGTCTGGCAACTCAAGGAACACAATGTCGCCAAGCTCGTCAACCGCAAATGCAGTAATGCCGATGGTTGCGACATCATCCTCTAAGAGAGCGTATTCATGGGAATCATAGTATTTCAGATTATCAGGGTATTCCAGTTCCATAAGTCCCTCGTAACAGCAGCCGACCGATGGTTGTTGCCAACAGGCTTGAGTTTGCACGATTCCAACAATCAGGACGTTGGGCAAACTATCCGTAACGTTACCGCAAAATTTGGATAACGAAAATTGTTATTTAGGAATTCACAAGAATTGATGTCAGACTGAGACCTCAACGCGATCCTCATGGCGGCTGACTTCATCTTTCATTTCCGTTTCAAAAGCTCCTTTTAGACGCTGTTTATTGCGCTCATCAGAATTATGCCTCTAATCTCAGAGCAAAACGGTATTCGACGTTTGTTAATAGGTGATTTCTCGTTAGCGCGACTTGTGCGCTCATCGGTTTTAATTTACGGATTTTTTGCAGGATACGTGTTTTTTCGAGCTGATAGCATGATTTTCATCCCACCAGAGCCTAGCTATGAAGAGACATCTGAAATGCACAAAATTCCGACATCGGGCGATCGCCAATTAACTGCTTTCATGCTGATGCCCTCTGATGTACCGAGTTCATCTGTGCCGAGTTCGTCTCATACGGCAGATTCATCCCAGCTTTCATCCCAACCGAATCCACCACAAAACTCACCCGAACACTCCAACACTGAATCGTTTGTGTTGCTTTATAGTCACGGCAATGCAGAAGACATTGGTCTCATTCGCCCTGTACTTGAACGGCTGACGGAAACTGGCGCTTCAGTGTTTGCTTACGACTATCAAGGCTATGGCACTAGCGAAGGCCGCCCCAGCGAGAAAGGAGCCTATGCAGATATCACGGCAGCTTATCGATATCTCACAGAAGAGAAGGGGATCTCACCCGATCGGATTATTCTCCATGGTCGATCGGTCGGTGGTGGGCCATCTGTGGATTTAGCGGTTCGAGAACCCGTTGCAGGTTTGATCCTTGAAAGTACCTTCAAAACTGCTTTTCAAACCGTCATTCCGTTTCCCATCTTGCCCTTCGACAAGTTTCACAACATTAGCAAGATTGATGATGTTGACTGTCCTGTCTTGATTATCCACGGAACAGCCGATCGCACGATTCCAATTTGGCATGGGGAAGCATTGTTTGAACGTGCTCCAGAACCTAAATCAGCCTTTTGGGTTGAGGGCGCACATCATAATGACCTGGTGTGGGTAGCGGGCGATCGCTACATTGACATGATTCATCGCTATATCAACGAGCTTGATGAACCTACATCACATCCATCATCGTAATCTGAGATCATCTACCGTCTATTCTGTTTAAGCCGTAATCGACAGACGAACCCGTGTCTTTAAGAATATTTTTTTTGTAATAGCTCCTCAACCGTGGCCATCGTTAAGCCCTCTGTTTTCAACCGCCGTAAGATCTCAGGCAACACCTGTCCAGTGCTTCCATGAATGTCGTGAAACAGTAAGACGCCGCCTCGACCGCTGGTGACCGATGCATGACCTGAGAAGACGTTTGCAACGATGTTTTGAGTATGTTGTCGATTTTCGCGTCGCCAATCATTCGAATCAACCTGCCAGAGAATCAGCGCAAGTTTCTGCGCTCTCAATACACTCTTCACGACATCGTTAAAGGCTCCATAGGGAGGACGCATTTGCGTCATCATATATTCCGTGCCTAAGGCATCATTAACTGCGTCTTGACACATCCGGAGCTGGTGCTCGATAGCTTGCACGGAAAGCGTTCGAAGATCAGGATGGTCATACGTATGATTGCCAATGACGTGTCCTTCATCGACAATCCGCTGCAAAATCTGCGGATATCGTTTTGCATTAATGCCCTGAACAAAGAAGGTCGCACCTTGAATATGTTTAGCTTTTAGCGCATCAAGCACCGCCTCAGTATCTGGATCAGGACCATCATCAAATGTGAGTGCGCAGTTTGTTCCAAAGCGATCGCCATAGGCAATAACTCGCAGCTTTCCAGGCTCTAAGTCTTGAACCCTATTCACCTCAATGGTTCGACTTCGCTTTAACACCTCATCTAGTTTCTCTAGCGTCAGCTGATCAACTTTTCCCGTGCGATCAAGCTCTTGATGAACCGCCTGAAATTCTTTTACTGCTCGTTCAGTGATCGCACCAAACCATCCATCGACGATACCCACATGACACTTTGGGTAATCAGAGAGGTTTTCTGAAATCTCATTCAGCGCAGATTGAATGGCCATGGTTCCAGCAGTCAATCCCCTCATGGCGATGATGCGACCTAATCCTTGCCAAACGGGTTGCAATTCGACAACATCCCTTAAGATGCGTTTTTCAAGGGGTTCTGGTGCTGGAACTGTTGCCTGCTGCATCAAACTGGCGATCGCCACAACACCGGCTTGCCCGTCTCCGCCAGCAATAATTTCGTCATAAACACGACTAAATTCATCTGGACTATTCACACAATTATCGAAATTGACATCAGCAACTTTCAAGTAGTCAGGAAGCCGATCAATCGGCAATTTCATCCATCTTCCTGCATCAACAAACTGTTGCTTCTGAATGTCCACCATGATGTTCCTCCGACGGTAAGTGCTGAACGATAAGACATGGGTAATGTCAATCGAACCTCCCCTATTTATCTGTGCAGCCCCATTGAATACAAGCCTGTTGTTGCTTAACCGTTAGGGAGGGAATCCTATGGCATAGTGCACACTCGCAATAGGGACGCACGGTGCCTCACACTATCGTTTTCGTGCTGAATGCAGTGACACACTGACATGAGAGATGGGTCTACAGAATTCCGAGTGCAGCGATTGAACCATCGTCGCTTGCGAAACCTCCATGCACAATTGGTAAACGACAACATGTGTTGTCAACTCAGTCACTGACGAATCACGACTCCAGTGCAGCTATTAAAAAACAACC
>JBCBLF010000121.1:0-14140 GCA_038520475.1 Cyanobacteria bacterium J06627_8 | reverse complement strand
CTGCTTCTCCACCGGCTAGCTCAATAACGGTGAGGTAGGCTGTGAGGAGTGCCCCGATGATGGCGATCGCCCCAATAATGACGCGCGAGTGGCGTTGAATCCAAGGAGTAGATTGACGTCTGCGTACCATAGAGATTGACCTGTAAATAATGGATGAACCAGAGTGTGTTTAGAACAACCAATAAAATAAACTCAAAGCCGGTTGAAGCCCATATTCATCATTCCCCATTGTGGCGAATTTTCCGACCGACGAACTTCATTCCACTAGCGAAACAATAGCAAACTCTAAAATCACTTGTGAATCTGAGCTGCTACGAGCGAATTTTATCTCGCTGGCGCTCTGGATGGCTCTTCAAATCGACTGCTGGCGCCTTGCGTTCTGCCTTCCCTGATAGAGATACGCTTCGACGCATCGATTCGACAAATTGACTCACTCGAATGGGATCAATCGGTTCTTCAATGCGACCATGGCGCTTGAGTGAGCTAGAAACAATAACTCCATCTGCGGCTTCCATCAGCTGAGGGATGTTTTCCCACGTTGCCCCACTTCCGATAAAAACAGGAGTATCCTTCGCAGCAGAGCTCGCCAACTCTAGATCCTCCAAGCTGGGAGGGCTACCCGTTGCCCACCCCGAAAGAATGATGCCATCTGCAAGGCCGCGGTCAATGGTTTCATGAACAGCGGTTGTTAAGTTTGGAGAACCGAGGGGACGCGCGTGCTTCACGAGTACATCCGCCAGAATCTTAACGTCGCTACCCAGCTCCCGCCGATATCGCAGAAGATGGTGAGCATTGCCTTCAATGATTCCTTGGTCGGTCGCCATTGCTCCAGTCAACACATTCACCCGAATAAACTGAGCGTTTACACAGGTGGCGATCGCCATCGCACTCAAGGCATCATTTCGCAGCACGTTGATCCCAATCGGCACCGTAATCAAATTCATTAAGCGCTGAATGATGAGACTCATTGCGCTGACCACTGCGGGATCAACCTGCTCCTTAACAAAAGGGGCATCAAAAAAATTTTCAACAATAATCCCATCGACTCCGCCAGATGCCAGCGCAGTTGCCTCTTGCTCCGCACGACTAATCACTGTTGACAAGCTGCCTCCCCATCTAGGGGAAGTTGGCAATGGCTGTAGGTGAACAACACCAATTGCAGGATGATTCGTTCCAAATACTGTTGTTAGGTCCACGTTTACTCAAATACGGACGACGCACATCTCTTACATTCACCGAATTGTTATGACCTTATAGTCTCAAACGTCTAAATTAGCAGCAGAGAAGATCAGGAACTGTCGTACCGCTCGAAACAAATTCAGTGCTCTCATCACTATAAAAATACACTAGTAGCACCCTGACATCGCGTTCGATTCGCTATCTTGAATTCAGTAGAGACTGAGTTGTCGTTTTTGCGCTATATTAATAAAAGTTAACGCGGTATGTGCATGTTGGTCCGATAGCCCAGTTTTTTGGTGGTTGATAAGTTTTTCACGAACTGGGTTTTGTAACCCTGGACCAGGGTAAGTATTTTTCTTTCAAAGATACGACTAACTGACCTGAGAGCGCCTAAGCAGCTTTGCACTTGGAGTGTTAACATTTGAGCCTGCTAGTTCGCGGATGATGCGGGCTTTACTTGTCTAGTTGTTGTGCAAAGTGGTGTTGCTCTTGATATGAGAGGGTTAATTAGGGAAGCCGTATGTCGACAAAGCCAACTGTAGCGTTTACGCATTTAGGATGTGAGAAGAACAAGATTGACACAGAGCACATGCTTGGGCTGCTTGTGCAAGCTGGGTATGGAGTTGACACCAGCGAAGAGGTGGCTGATGTTGTTGTGGTCAATACCTGTAGCTTCATTCAGTCTGCTCGTGAAGAGTCTGTCCAGACGCTAGTGGAACTGGCTGAGAGCGGCAAAAGAATTGTGATTGCTGGATGCATGGCTCAGCATTTTAGAGAAGAATTGTTGGAGGAATTGCCAGAAGCGGTGGCTCTTGTTGGAACAGGTAATTATCAGGATATTGTCAACGTCCTCGAGCGGGTCGAACAGGGTGAACGAGTAACAGCTATTTCAGAGCAGCCGACGTTTATCGCTGACGAAACACTTCCTCGATACCGGACTACAGCAGAGGGGACCGCCTACTTGAGAATTGCAGAGGGGTGCGACTACCGTTGTGCATTTTGTATTATTCCATTCCTTCGAGGGAATCAGCGATCGCGTCCGATTGAGTCAATCGTTGCAGAGGCAAAGCAGCTGGCCGACGAAGGCGTTCAAGAGCTCATTCTCATCTCTCAAATCTCCACGAATTATGGGATTGACTTATATGGTGAGCCCAGGTTGCATGAGCTGTTGAGAGCTTTAGGAACTGTTGACATTCCTTGGATTCGCGTTCACTATGCGTATCCAACTGGTCTGACATCTCCGGTTATTCAAGCCATTCGAGATGTGCCGAATGTTCTTCCCTACCTAGACTTGCCGTTGCAGCATTCTCACCCAGAAATTTTGAAAGCGATGCGGCGTCCATGGCAAGGTCAAGTTAATGATGCAGTCATTGACCGAATTAAATCTGAGATTCCAGAAGCGACGTTGCGAACTACGTTTATCGTTGGGTTCCCTGGTGAAACAGATGAACACTTCGCTCATCTCTACGAGTTTGTTCAGCGACATGAGTTTGATCATGTAGGTGTATTTACGTTTTCCCCTGAGGAAGGAACGCCAGCCTATTCAATGGGCGATCGCGTTTCTCAAGATGTGATGGATGAGCGACGGGCTGTCCTTATGCAAGCGCAGCAGTCGATTTCTCTCCAACATAATGAAGCGAGTGTAGGAAAGGTTGTTGATGTTCTGATTGAACAAGAAAATCCCGAAACTGGTGAACTGATCGGTCGTTCGCCTCGTTTTTCACCTGATGTTGATGGTGCTGTCTATGTTCGTGGTCACGCTCGATTAGGAGCGATCGCTCCAGTGCTTATCAACAATGCCGATGTGTATGACCTCTATGGTCAAATTGCCGACCGGTCAACTCAACTCAGAGGCGCGCTCAGCCGTGTCTCAGTTCATGCTTAATTAAGGAGACACGATGACACTGTCATTTAAGAGTATTGGTTTATCTGAGAGTCGTATCAAAAGCTTAGAGAAGCTCGGATTTTCAGAACCTACAGAGATCCAGGCCCAGGCCATCCCTCATTTACTTTCTGGGAGAGACGTTGTTGGTCAGGCCCAAACAGGTACTGGGAAGACGGCTGCTTTTTCATTGCCTCTTCTTGAACGAATTGATCCTAAAAATAAAGCGGTTCAGGCATTAATTTTGACGCCGACACGAGAGCTTGCCTTACAGGTGTGTCAGGCGATGAAAAACTTTAACGATGACCGCCGGGTTTACATTCTGTCTGTCTACGGAGGGCAGGCCATTGAGCGTCAGATCCAGACCATTAAGAAGGGCACGCAGATTATTGTTGGCACGCCCGGTCGAGTATTGGACTTATTAAACCGAGGAGCCCTGAAACTGGGATCACTTGAATTATTGGTTCTTGATGAGGCGGATGAAATGCTCAACATGGGCTTCATTCAAGACGTTGAGAGAATCCTTAGCCAAGCCCCTGCTGAGCGGCAAACTGCCTTTTTCTCTGCAACAATGGCTCCCCCGATTCGTGAGTTGGCGGCCAAGTTTCTTCAGTCGCCCGTCACTGTCACGGTAAAGCAAACGAAAGCGACTCCTAACCGCATTAATCAGGTTGCCTATGTTGTTCCACGAGGATGGTCAAAAGCGCGGGCATTGCAGCCTATCTTGGAGCTTGAAGATCCGGAATCCGCAATTATTTTTGTCCGAACGCGTCGTGCAGCGGCTGATCTCACTCGTCAACTCCAAGCCGCTGGACATAGCGTGGACGAATATCACGGTGATTTAACCCAATCACAGCGAGAGCGGCTGTTGCTCCGGTTTCGACAGCGTCAGGTCCGTTGGGTTGTTGCAACGGATATTGCTGCTCGGGGCTTACACGTTGAAGATCTCACTCACGTGATCAATTACGATCTTCCAGACAGTGTTGAAAATTATGTTCATCGTATCGGACGAACCGGACGTGCAGGTAAGGAAGGGGTCGCTATTTCACTCCTTCATCCTTTGGATAAGCCAAAGTTGAGGGCAATTGAGCGACATACCAAGCAAAGCTTGACTATCGGTAAAATCCCGACTCGTGCCGAAATAGAGTCTCATCACTTGCAGCGATTCCAAGAGCAAATTAGAGAAACATTGGTTAGCGAACGGATTGCATCCTTTTTGCCAATTGTGTCTCAACTCAGCGATGAGTATGAACCTCATACTGTGGCAGCGGCGGCGTTGCAGATGGCATATGATCACATTCGTCCATCGTGGGCTCGTACGGACAACGACTCGGATGATTACAAGCAGCGCCCTTCCTCTCGGCCGTCTAAATCGCGAAACTCTTCGCGCTCAAAGAATGCTCGTTCATCTGTGAAGCCATCTCGCCGAACACGGAATGTCGGCTCCTAGTTTCTGGATTAGTAGCTGATTGGTAGACGCTTTAGTTTATGAAGAATAGGGGTGTTGAGACGCGTCATGTGTCTCAACACCCCTATTCTTCATAGTGCTCTTCTAGGTTTGTGAAGCGCTTTGATGCTGTTTCTCACATGATGGTCTATAGGACAAAGTGATGTGGCTGAATCGCTTGAGCTTGTATGTTTCTTAGGGTAAAAAGAACCGTTGACGAAGTCCCAGAGCTTAATCCATCAGAGTCAACACTCACGGTTACATGGGCTCCCACCTGGCTAATTTGGATAGACTGCTTGAACCAGTCAATGCGCTCAACGGTAGAGTTCCCTCGATGCTTGTAATAGATACCTCTCAGGTCCAAGATATCTTGATTGATATCAAAATCCTGAATTGTATCTCCTGCGTCAGTCAGAGCCTGGAATCTAAATACGTCGATCCCCTTACCGCCTCTAAGCCTATCGGCACCGGCTTGTCCAATGAGAACGTCATTGCCAGAGCCCCCTGTCAGGATATCTTTCCCTTTGCCACCAACCAATAAATCGTTACCAGTACCGCCTTTTAGCTTGTCGGCTCCTGCATTAGCAATGAGACGATCATTTCCTGCACCACCGTGCAATTGATCCTCGTCTCGGCCGCCTCTAAGAATGTCTTGCCCACTCCATCCATTCAGCCTATTCTTGCCACGCCTCCCAATCAACACATCATTCCTAGCAGTTCCTTGGAGCCGGTCCGCTCTCCTGGTGCCTCGAATGGTTTGGCCTTTGCGTCCTTTTCTAAATTCTATTGCTGGAGGCAAGGTTCCGAACGCTACCTTAGGCTCTTCTGAATCGTTATTGTCGCTGCTGTTGTTGGAATCATCGTTTTTTGGATTGTCCACACCATCAACGGGTTCATCTGGATCATCAGTAATAGAAATATAGAAAATCTGTGTGTCCGAAAGGCTTTCTGAATCTGCAACGGTCACTGCCACTTCGTAGGTATTATCGCTATCGCCATCTCTGGGATTCTCGAAATCGGGAGGGGTGATGAAGCTGAGTACTCCTGCGTTTGGGTCAATGCTCAACCTGGCTTGATCTGTCCCACCCGTGATGCTGTAGATCAAGCCATTTCCTTCCTCATCCCGATCGTCAATTGCGTTGAGGTCTGAGACGAGCTCAATATTTTCTAAGATACGTATGTTTGTATCGACATCCAGAAGAGGCGCGGTATTCACAAAATCAGCATTCTTTAGAATGCCGAGACCTCTATCGTCTAACAGAACAGCATTCTGAGGATTGCTGAGGATAACTGAAAAAAAGCGATCGCCTTGAAGATCATCATCCCAAACTGGAATAGTGAAAGACTGGCTTCGAGTTCCAGGTATGAAAGTTAGTGTTCCGGAAACAGGCTCGTAGTCTAGCTCTGCGGTGGCAGTTGCATCGAGTGTTTGATACTGAACGGTAACCGTTTGTTCGCTAACTGCTGAAAGATGAACAGTAAAGGTAAGGTTTGAGTTTCCAGAGCCGACTAATGCAGTTGCATTCTCAATGGACAGTTCTGGTAAAGTCGATTGATTCGAGACCGGCTTAAACGAGCCAAACCAGGCATCGCGATCGCCAAAACTAGCGGTTCCAAGTTTGCCATCGGTCCACCCACTGGTGAACAGTTCACCGGCTGAACCAATTCGAACGAATTGAGCACTATCGTCGAATTCAGTTCCCCATTGATCAATATCGAGGAGTTCGCCATCATTATCAAATTGCGCTAGGAAGGCATCAGTATTTCCTAGCCTCAGATTTGGTGCGCCGAAGTTACCCTCTGTGTATCCAGATACATAAATCTGCCCGTGGTGATCGACCGCGATACCGTGTGCAAATTCTAGTTCCGACGAACCAAACTGCTGAATCCAAATTGGAGTGCCGTTAGGCTCATACTTCGCAAGCCAAATATCTTCTGATCTCGATCTCCATCTTTCTAAAGATCCCCTGACTCGCCCGGTCAAATAGATATGGCCACTTTCATCAGTTGTAACGTCATGAATCGAAACGCTGCCAACCCCCCTATCTAGCTCTAGTTGATTGACCTCAAGAGCATCTTCCCGAATTTCAGTTGCCCATAGCAGCTCTCCGCTGGGCGAATATTTTGCTAACTGGCCGTAGGGACTAACGGCAATCACATTACCTTGAGTGTCAACAGATGAACCTGTGGCAGAGGCAAAGGGGATACCAAAGATAGAACTCCAGAGAAACTCACCATCTGTGTCGTATTTCAAAATTGAACCGTTTTCTCTGGTAGCGGATAGATAAACATTCCCCATGGCATCAGCTTCAATATCGAGGCCAGCACCATCGTCAAGCTGACGGAGCCAAACTTGATTTCCCTGTGCATCAAACTTAGCAAACCAAGGATCTGTACCAGGAAAATCAGTATCTCCGAGTAGGCCTCTTGTTGATCCCACAATATAGAGATTGCCGTTGCCATCTATGGCAATGTCGCGCGATTGATCATACTCCGGAGTGCCGATTTGACGAGACCAGATTAAGTTGTAATCAGAATCATATTTGGCGATAAATGCATCAGCAGAATTTTCATCTTTTTGAAGAAATAAACTTCCGTATGTTGTGCCTGTAACGTAAATGTTGTTGCTGTCATCAACGACAATACTCAATGCGTCATCTAGAAAACTCGAACCAAACTGATTGATATGAAAGAGTGTGGGGAGGCTCATGTGATTGGGGATCTAGCGATCTGTAATGAGTGATATCGAGAGAAACTATAGAAATTAGATGATTGCAATTCCAAATGCATATGAGCGATGAGATCAGTGCAGTCTGCCCCATCACTAATGCCTCATTACATTAATGATTTAGGAAAGCTCTGTTATTTAATTGTTTCGATAGCTTGATGTCGTAAACAAGAGTTTCGCGATTAACTATTGAACTCTTTATGTCTTCTTATTCATCCTTACTGAGAGCTTTATGTAAATCATTGAAGTTTTAATCGATGGAAATATCTCCTTGTCGATTGAAAGGGCGACAAGGAGATATCAAGTTCTCTATGTCTGAGTTTAAAAAAGACAAGAAATTAGCACGTTCAAACGAAAAAGCATGCCGCACCGTTGCGCGACATGCTTTTTAATATCTAAACATTGAGACTGAGCTTTTCTTGCTCTACGTCTCTGGAATCAAGGAGCTTAAGCAGCCACTTCAACGACACCGTAGAAGGTTCCTTCAATCTTGACATCGAGAGCTTCATCCGCTCCCATGTCAGTATCTGAAGGTTGCTCACTGATGAATACACCAGCGAATTCTCCAGTGTCACTATCAACTTTCGTGATCTGAAGCTCAATAGTACCGCGACCGGTCTCGAACTTCTTCACGTTTTCCTTGACCAATTCTTCGTTGTCAGCCTGGGCTGGAAGCGCAACTGCATTGTCATATCCAGTTGCAAGTCCTCGTCCTTTAGGATCTAAGAAATTAGAGGTGCGATAGGAGGGCACCTTAAAATCGCCTTTGAAATCAGTGGACGTTGTAATTCCATCCGTACCGGCAGGAGCAGTTGCAACAAGACCCTTAATCGTAAATAGGAAGGGAACCTGCTCGCCACCAGGCAATAACACTGTAGATGCCTGAAAATCGAATCCATCTCTTTCAAAGAAGGTCAGCTTACCGTCTGAAGCAAGCTTCAGAGGCCCACTAACCTGATCGATAGATGATGTATATCGAGTTAATAACTTGCCTTGAATAAATTCTGCTTCAGCTCGCTTATTTGTAGGTTCTTCCTTTACATAAAAAGTCGTGGGCTGAAGACACAGTTCTCTGATGACATAGGATTCACTAGGATCAATTGGAATAATGCCGCGACGTGTTTCACCTATTGTCGGGCAGGAGTTTGCAAGCCCAGTGTTTCTGATATCGTCGTAAGTCAGAGTCTCGTTGGCCGAACCACCGCTACCACATGCTGTCAAAAATCCTAGGCATAACACCAAGAACAAACCGATTAATGAGCGATACCTCATACTTACCCTCAACGTTTCACAATTTTTTTGCTCGTCAATAACTCAACTGCATAAAGACGCGAATGCGACTCGATGCATCACTTACTCTATAACTGAGAGCACGTGGGTCTTCGAGGCAATAACGGCTAACTGGAACGGAACTGACTTAGAACCTTAAAACAGCAAACCTTAAAACAGCGAACCTTAAAACAGCGAATAGCTTCTATCTAAAATCGTTGGATTTATTAAAAATGACAAGCTACACCGCGTTAACCTTGAAAACCCTTAAGTATTTTACAAGACCATGCCGCTCTTTTAGGCGCAAACGTACCTCTTGTTAAGCAATACATAAGAATAGGTGGTGTCTTCACGACCAGTGCCAGCCTTATGGAAGTAAGGCTTTAAAATTCATTGGTTAGCCAATAACCGGCATGGTGTGAAAAAGATTATGCAAAACTTTGATGATTATCAGGCATCTGTTCCATGTTCGATTCCTGAAGACCTTAAGTCTAGTCTTGTTTCTATATACGAACACATCAACACGATTGCTCAACATCATGAAGGCGATAATATTGCGCTGTTAACGCTGCTTCGGACTCTGGAGACAGCCCACCGCGAAATTTGTGACAGTTTTTTTCAAGATGCGTTACCCAAGAATCGTCAACAGCTTTACAGTTTTTTACGTGAAATTGAAGCCGAAGGAGGGTGGCCTTACATTCCAAGAATGAAGATGCGATCGCTCCTGAGAAACATTAATCCTGATGAACTTGAAAAGTTTGGATTCAGCCATGAAGAAGATTGAAGGGAATCTTAACTGACACATCGACGTTCTTCCCGAGCAGATTTAGCGCATTGGGTTGATACTTGTGTTGTACTGCTATTACAGCAATGACCGAATCAGATGACGGCTTACTCTTTAACATCTTCTGCTTCCTCGCTTCACAATCAGGACATTCGCCTAGAGCACGTTCTCAAACACCACTTTGGCTATGATTCATTTCGGCCAGGGCAGCGTCAGGTCATCGATTCATTTCTCAATTGTCGAGATACGTTGACCATCATGCCGACTGGAGGTGGCAAGTCTCTCTGTTTTCAACTGCCTGCGTTAGTCAAATCAGGGGTAACGATTGTTGTATCGCCACTGATTGCGTTGATGCATGATCAAGTCACATCGTTGCAGAATGCTGGTATCAGCGCCACGTTTCTAAACAGCAGTCTCTCGTTAGCCGATGTTCGCGATCGCGAACAGGATATTTTGCAGGGACAAATTCAGCTCCTGTACGTTGCGCCAGAGAAATTGCTCAAAGGTCAGTTTCTGACGTTCTTAGACGTGGTTGCCAAAGGAATTGGTCTTGCTGGATTTGCCATTGATGAGGCCCACTGCGTATCAGAGTGGGGGCATGATTTTCGTCCAGAATATCGTCAGCTTAAGGCGCTACGTGAGCGATACCCAACGGTTCCGGTAATGGCGCTGACGGCCACAGCAACTGAGCGCGTTCGCCACGACATTGTGGAACAGCTGGATCTACGCGATCCGTTCATCCATGTTGCCAGTTTTAATCGCCCTAATCTCTACTACGAGGTCCGTCAAAAGCAAAAGCAGTCCTACAGTGAGCTGCTGCGAATTATTCAACATGCGAAGGGAGCGTCGGGCATTGTGTATTGTCTGAGCCGCCGGCGAGTTGATGAATTGACCGCTCGACTCCAGCGAGATGGCATCTCTGCACTGCCTTATCATGCAGGCCTCGGCGATAAAGAGCGATCGCACAATCAAGATAAATTCATTCGAGATGATGTGCAGGTGATGGTAGCGACTGTTGCCTTTGGCATGGGCATTAACAAGCCTGATGTGCGATTTGTGATCCATTTTGATTTACCGAAAAACTTGGAGGCCTATTATCAGGAGGCTGGACGAGCGGGCCGTGATGGAGAATCCGCACAGTGCATTCTGTTTTTTGGCTATGGAGATATTCGCACGGTTGATTTTCTCATTGAACAACAGTCAGATCCTGAACAGCAGCGGATCGCGCGCCAACAGCTTCGGCAAGTGGTGGATTATGCTGAGGGGACCGATTGCCGCCGAACGATTCAGCTGAGCTACTTTGGAGAATTCTTCTCGGGCAATTGCAACACCTGCGATAACTGTAACCATCCACAGCCTGTCGAAGACTGGACGATCGAAGCGCAGAAGTTTCTTTCGTGTGTCGCGCGGTGTAGAGAGCGATTTGGAATGAATCACGTGATTGACGTGCTGCGAGGCTCAAAAAATAAACGGGTTCGGCAAAACGGTCACGACAAGCTATCGACCTATGGCATTGGAACCGACCACACCGCGGAGCAATGGCGATCGCTTGGGCGATCGCTCCTTCACCAACGTCTTGTCGATGAAACAACCGATGGGTTCCCAACGCTAAAACTCAATGCTCAAAGCTGGGAAATTTTGCGTAAACAACGCTCAGTTACCATTGCCATACCGAAGACCCTATCAGTTGCTAGCAGTGGAGACACATCAGAGGCTCGACAACTTGCTGAGGGACTATTTGATTGTCTACGGTTGCTTCGGAAGCAGTTGGCTGACGAGCAAGGCATTCCACCCTACACGATTTTCACGGATTCCAGCTTGAGAGTCATGGCGCAACAGAAACCTGGAACGCTTCATGCGTTTAGCAATGTTTCGGGAGTTGGACGTCGAAAGCTTGAGCGCTATGGTCGTGAGTTTGTTGATGAGATTTGCCGCTATTGCGATGAGCATGGCATCCCCATCCAAACCGGAGGAGATGTTGACCCGCCAATTGCGGTGGAGAAGCCAGTTGTGACGTCAACTCAGCTAGAAACTCTTGATCTTCACCAGCAAGGGCTAGCGCCATTTCAGATTGCTGAGCGACGCGGGTTAAAGCTACGAACGATCATCGATCATTTGACGACACTCTTGGAGGATGGCCAAGAGGTAAAGCTCGACGAGCTGGTTGATCCGACTCGACAGCAACCCATCGTTCAAGCCATTGAAGCCGTTGGAGATGCGTCGCTGAAAACGATTCGTGAACATCTTAATGATGCTTACGATTACGAAGAAATTCAGCTTGTTCGGGCCCAATGGCGATCGCGTTCATAGGCTGCAACGATGGTGTTGAGCAGCTCCATTGTCGAACATGTTCTCGATGTTGCTGCCTTAATCAGCTTGAAGAGAATGCAAATGAGCATAGAGGCCATCTTGCTCGATTAACGCTTGATGGGTGCCAATCTCCACCATTTGTCCCTCTTTCATGACAACAATGCGGTCGGCTTTGCGAATCGTGGATAGGCGATGGGCGACAACAAAGGTTGTTCGTCCTTCCATCAAATACTCCAAAGCACCCTGAATCTGCCGTTCAGAGGCCGTATCGAGCGCAGACGTTGCCTCATCTAAAATCAAAACCCGAGGATTCCGAATCAGAGCTCGGGCGATCGCCAGCCGTTGACGCTGACCCCCCGAGAGTTTCATTCCTTCTTCTCCAATCAGCGTGTCCAAGCCGTTGGGCATCGCATCAATGAACTCAGCCGCATTCGCATCGGCGATCGCCCGCTCAACTTGTTCATCTTGAATGCCTGCGGCTCCATACACCACGTTTTCTCTCACGGTTCCTTGAAACAGAATGGTTTCCTGAGACACCACCGAGACAAACTGTCGATAGGTTCGAAGGTCAAGATCAGCCATATCCTGCTGATCGAGCAAGATGCGTCCTTCTGTCGGTCGAACAAACCCGATCACGAGATTCAAAAGAGTCGACTTGCCGGCTCCGGATGGACCCACAATCGCCAGAGTTTCGCCCGCAGCGACATGAAGCGAAAATCCTTGAATGGCGGCTTGGTCATGGGCCGGATAATGAAACCCCGTTTGATCAAATACAAATTCACCCTTGATGCGATGTATCGCCCGCTTCCCTCGATTTTGCTCTAGGTCTGGGCATTCCAAAATATCGCTCACTGAACGAATGGCATCAAATCCCTTGCCGATTTGAGGGAGCGACATCATGATTTGAACAATGGCACCTGTCAACGAGTCAAAAAATCCGGTCAATAGTACGACGTCGCCTACGGTGATGTTTAACTTGCCCGTATAGGCCAAGTAGGCGGATACGACGAGGCAAATGCCGTTAAATAGTCGTAGGGTGACCCATGATGACGATGCGGCAAGCGCATTAATCGAGTCCAAGCGCATGGCTGTCTCACGGACAGAGGAAAGGCGATCGTTGATGCGTTCAATTTCAACCTCTTCGGCGCCGTGGGCCCGGGTAACCGGGATCAGTTGGATCATTTCAACCATGCGCCCAGACATGTGCTCGATTTGTTTACGAAAGGCTCGGTTTCGCTGACGAATCGGGGTGCGGAGCGATCGCACAAGAGTCGCTGCTACAGGAACAGTGCCAATGAAAAAGATGAGAAACCAAGGGGCTCGAATCGCTGTGGCGACCAGAGCAAACACAATCGTCAATACTGCTGACGGGACTAACTGAAACACATATCGCGTTAGATCTTGAATGGATTCAACATCACGCGTCACTTTCGTTTGTAAAGAGCCTTTGCTGTTCTGGTGATAGAACCCAATCGACAATTCTTGAAAGCGTCGGGTCATTGCTGACCGGAGGTTGTATTCCATGTTGCGCGTTGCCGCACTCATGAATCGCACATGCAGATAATGGGTGGGCACATTTTGAGCCACTAAAATTGCGAGGACGATGCCATTGATCCACAGTTCAGATAAATCGTGGCGTGTCGGAACTGCAATGATATCGACAATATTGGCAATGAGAATCGGCCGAATCCACTCTGGACTGTTTTTAATGACGTAAAACAGCTGAGACAGGCCAAGATTCTTGACGTCGTGTCGATATAGTTGAACGAGCGTGCGTAATGGGCGATCGCCCCGATATTGAATCTCTTGAACCTGCATATCTTCATTATGAACGGAGCGTGAAGGCAAGGTCAGAGACTTCATCAAGCGACTCATGTGTTGTATCTGAGGGGGCAATGGGGGCATGCCTGAAAATGCGATCGCTCAGGCTAATATCACTTTTAAGAATTCAAGAAGTTAGTGTTTCGAGAACCTCTATACACAGAAATTCTAGTAAAAAACCAATAGTGAGTTTGAATAGGCGGATTGGGTATTCAACAGGATGAGGAGCAACGCACCAATTTCAAGACTGGCGAACGTCTGCTATGTGGAACACGGTTTGTGGGTCATAGCGGACTCATTGGCTACTGCTCATAAATACGTATGAGTTTTAAATCTATGAAATGGATGGGCAATACTATCCTGACCGATGTGCCTGAAATTTGAATCAGGCTTTACGTATCGTAGCGAAAGTTTTCGTGGTTTAGATTTTTAGCTGCTTCAGTTCAGCCCGCCTTTAGGGTGCTCGTGCTATTCTCTCTCAGAGGACATACACCTACCGACAGTCATGGGGCATTGCCTCCTGGTTCACGGGCTAAGTGTGGTTGTTTTTTTTGGATTGCTGTAATTATTCATGCTGACTGTCCTGCCATTCATTGCGCTCGCACAAATTGCGCTTCCTGCTCCGCCCCCTCAAGCACCGCTTCCATCGCCACAACCGATCAGGCAAATTATCGAATCTCAAGAGGTGCGGCCATTGCCGGGTGGACTCGACACCATTCC
>JBCBLF010000120.1:0-14415 GCA_038520475.1 Cyanobacteria bacterium J06627_8 | reverse complement strand
CGACAGCGCTAGCAACTTTGTTGAGAGCCTCCGGAGAATATTGAATGAGACTAGAGTGCTTCATAAAGGTCTCGACACTGAGCGCCGATGCGTATCGTGCTGCTCCTGATGTTGGGAGGGTGTGATTGGGTCCAGCCAAATAGTCGCCAATTGCTTCTGGGGTCGAGTAGCCGAGAAAAATCGCCCCTGCATGACGCGTTTTCTCCAACAATGCCCACGGATCAGCCACCTCCAGCTCCAGATGCTCAGGAGCAAACTCATTCGATAACTGAGCTGCGGTATCTAACGAATCCACAATCACGACTAACCCATAGTTGGCGATCGCCTTCTCTGTGTCTAGCCCGCGAGGATGGTCAACGAGTTGCTGACTCACCTCTGCAACCACTTGCCGCGCCAGAGCAGAATCGGTTGTTAAAAGAATTGCAGCTGCCATTGGATCATGTTCAGCTTGGGCTAAGAGATCAACAGCAACGTGAGCTGGATTGGCCGTCGAATCAGCAATCACCAAAACTTCGGATGGTCCGGCTAAGGAATCAATACCAACGGTTCCAAAAACTGCTTTTTTGGCCAACGTAACGTAAATGTTCCCCGGTCCAGTAATCACATTCACTTGAGGAATGGTAGAGGTTCCATAGGCCAATGCAGCAATCGATTGTGCCCCGCCAACACGATAGATCTCTTCAACCCCCGCTTCTTGAGCAGCCACTAATACAACTGGATTAACCGCTTTATCGTTACTGGGAGGGGTCACCATCACAATGCGCGGAACCTTAGCCACTCGCGCTGGAATGGCATTCATAATGACGGTACTAGGATATGATGCTCGCCCGCCCGGAACGTAGATACCTGCTCGATCGACAGGCGTATAGCGCTTCCCTAAAACAACGTTATCCGGGTCAAATTGAACCCAACTCTGAGGGACACGCTGTCGATGAAACGCTTCAACATTTCGGCAAGCGAGTCGAATAGCCTGTAGTAATTCATCGGAGACCATTTGATAAGCCGCATCCATTTCTGCCGAGCTGACGCGTAGCTCATCAGCTGATAATGCTTGCCGATCAAATTTCTCGGTGTAGTGGAGTAACGCTTTATCGCCGTCGCGACGGACTGCCTGAACAATATCTCGAACGACCGCTTCTTTCTCTGCGATATGTTCATCATGGGTGCGATCGCAAATTCGACGGAGTTCAGTCCGAGCCTCAGACAACTGAGTAATGATTCGAAGCATTGCCACAATATCTCAAATGACTGTCTAGATAATCGTTAATGCTGTCTAACCGTGAACCCAGCACAATCCAAATTATCTGAAAATTACCTAACATAGCAATCCTAAATAGATGATGGGAGGGACAGTGAACGTAACTCGCCACCCCTCCCATTATTCGTGTCAAAAGTTATTTAGAAAAGCCATAGCTATAGCTTAACAAAGCTACAGGTATCATGAGAGTGTTCCCATCAGTAAGTTTGGCCATCAGATGCGATGTCTTTAGAGCCCAAGAAAGTTACTAAAAGCTCTTAACAAAAGCAATCCGATGGGGTAGAATTATGTGTTCGTGAGTGATTAGGGAACATATTGTGGCTAATATTAAATCTGCTCAGAAGCGTATTCAAGTTGCAGAACGCAATCGGCTCAGAAATAAGTCGTATAAATCTGCTGTCAAGACATTGATGAAGAACACATTTAGTGCCGTTCAAGCATACGCCGCTGAGCCGACTCCTGAAGCAATGGAAAATGTCAAGGCTCGGATGTCATTTGCGTTTAGCAAGATTGACAAAGCGGTTAAGAAGGGTGTTCTTCATCCTAATAATGGTGCGCGGAAGAAGTCTCGGCTTGCCCGATTCGTTAAAAAGCACGCTCAAGTCGAATCAGCATCCGCATAGATAAGCAGGTGTAGTGAGTGCTGAGTTGGTATCGAAGCAAGATCTGAACACATTATCTGCTCCAGATGGGCTAGTTGAATTGTAGGCACATTTCTCGCGGCAACGTTCTATGCTTTGGAAGGCTCTGTAACAGATGTTCTTGAATGATGGAAGAGTGCTGTGAAATTTGTTGATACGCATGTTCATTTGAACTTCCCGGTACTCCAGAGCGACATTCAGCGTATCGCCCAAAATTGGCGAGAAGCAGGGGTCGTCAAACTTGTTCATTCTTGTGTTGAGCCGAATGAATTTGAAGCGATTCGTTCAATTGCTGATCAATTTGAGGAACTCTCTTTTGCAGTGGGGCTTCATCCACTAGATGTGGGCGATCGCTGGACGGAAAACACCGCACCGAAAATCCTATCCCTGGCCAAGTCTGATTCCCGAGTTGTCGCAATCGGCGAAACTGGGCTCGATTTTTTCAAAGCTGAGAACGAAGAGGAGCAGATCAGGGCACTGATCGAACAACTGCACATTGCTCAACAGCTTAATCTCCCAATCATTATCCATTGCCGAGATGCAGCGGCGACAATGCGCGAGATTCTCCAAGAATTTTGGGACTCACAAGGTCCAGTCCGTGGTGTGATGCACTGCTGGTCTGGGACTCCTGAAGAAACCCAATGGTTTTTGGACCTTGGGTTTTACATCAGCTTTAGCGGAATTTTGACATTCAAGAATGCAACCCAAGTTCACGAATCGTCTCGACTTGTTCCTACAGATCGACTTCTCATTGAAACGGATTGTCCATTTCTAACTCCGGTACCCTATCGAGGAAAAGCTCCTAATCAGCCCGCCTATGTCACCTATGTAGCTCATCACCTTGCTCAGATTAGAGGCATTCCCGTTGAGAACGTTGCCAAGATCACAACAGCCAATGCTCACGAACTGTTTCAACTCACGAACGACTGATTCCAACTTGTCACCTTTTCAGCACGCCAACTGTACGGAAAGTCTTCGAAGGTTCTGCTGTTGTTAGAGCATTCGAAAAATGTGAAGAGAATGCAACATATTCTTCACATTTTTGACTTGACAAGTTTGTACTGATGAGTATGCGCTAGAATACACAATGCTGTTCTTTTTAAATGGCTGAATCCTGCTTCAGATAGTTGCGTAATCGGCCATCTTGATGAAGAGTAAAGTGTTCAAGCCACAGTTAGCTTAGGTTTGGGCGATCGCCTAAACCGCCCTTAAAACTCCCTCGACGTATCTACGGGCTTTAGAGATTATCCTATGGGCTTCAGAGATTATCAGGTTATGACCCAGCAAAACGCAGTGACTCTGATGAAGCTGTTTGCTGGCAATCCGCGACATTATTCAACGTTATTAACACCGATTTCACCCCATATATTATTTTTGAGACCAGACCTTTGAGCCCAGGTCGTATATGCCACTACTTACCCAGGTAAAGCAGATTACCGACTGGCAGCTTGTAGTCAAAATAGCTTTCTTTGAATGCTGAGCCTTGATTTGAAAGATGGTTCTCTGTTCAAACGAGACTTAACGTATTTTCCAATGCTCATGAATACCCACTATAAAAATGCTAAGGCATCACACAAAATTTGAGGCTCATTTATTCGGAACGTAAACACTGAGCCCTCTACTTCAGCTTCAAGCTTCGTCAGAAACATTTGATTGGAACGTTGTATTGCCTGAAAACTCGCTCTTCTGGAGCAATATCCATCTGAGGAACCGATGACTAATTTAGCCCAAACTGAACTCAATCAACTTGCTCAAACTGCACCTGAATTTACGCTACCTGACTTAGTTGAAATTCAACGATCGAGCTTTCGATGGTTTTTGAAAGAGGGTTTGATCGAAGAACTAGATAGCTTTTCGCCAATCACGGACTATACAGGCAAACTTGAGCTGCACTTTTTGGGTAAGAATTACAAGCTGAAGCAACCTAAATATGATGTTGACGAGGCGAAGCGGCGAGACAGCACTTATGCCGTCCAGATGTATGTGCCGACTCGACTGATTAATAAAGAGACTGGTGAGATCAAAGAGCAGGAAGTTTTTATCGGTGATCTGCCATTGATGACCGACCGGGGTACGTTCATTATCAACGGTGCAGAGCGCGTCATTGTCAACCAAATCGTTCGCAGCCCTGGTGTTTATTACAAGTCTGAAATCGATAAAAATGGTCGCCGCACCTATAACGCAAGCCTAATTCCTAACCGTGGGGCATGGCTAAAATTTGAAACCGACAAGAACGACCTCGTTTGGGTCCGCATTGATAAAACTCGTAAGCTCTCGGCTCAAGTACTGCTTAAAGCTCTTGGACTATCAGACAGCGAAATTTTCGATGCATTACGGCATCCAGAATACTTTCAGAAAACGATTGAGAAAGAAGGGCAGTTTAGCGAAGAAGAAGCGTTGATGGAGCTCTATCGTAAGCTTCGTCCAGGTGAACCTCCGACGGTATCCGGTGGTCAACAGTTGCTTGATTCACGATTCTTTGATCCAAAGCGCTACGATTTGGGTCGTGTTGGTCGCTATAAGCTAAATCGAAAGCTTCGTCTAAACATCCCTGACACCACCCGAGTCTTAACGCCTCAGGGAATCCTGGCAGCAATCGATTACCTGATTAACCTTGAGTTTGACCTCGGCTCTGTTGATGATATTGACCACTTGGGTAATCGTCGCGTTCGGTCGGTTGGTGAACTTCTTCAAAACCAAGTTCGTGTTGGCTTAAACCGACTAGAGCGGATTATCCGTGAGCGGATGACGGTGTCTGATGCAGACTCATTGACACCAGCCTCACTGGTGAACCCGAAACCCCTTGTTGCTGCAATCAAAGAGTTTTTCGGTTCTTCTCAGCTGTCTCAGTTTATGGATCAAACCAATCCATTGGCTGAACTGACTCACAAACGTCGTCTCAGTGCGTTGGGACCTGGTGGATTAACTCGGGAACGAGCCGGCTTTGCAGTTCGTGATATTCACCCCTCTCACTATGGTCGAATTTGTCCGATTGAGACTCCTGAAGGGCCTAACGCTGGACTCATTGGCTCGTTGGCAACCCATGCCCGGGTCAATGCTTATGGATTTATTGAGACGCCGTATCGCCCCGTGACTAACGGTCGGGTCTTAAAAGATCAAATACCTGTTTACATGACAGCGGATGAAGAAGACGACCTTCGAGTTGCGCCAGGAGACGTGTCAACGGATGAAGATGGCTACATCTTGGGCGAGACCGTACCTGTCCGATATCGTCAGGAATTTACAACTACCTCGCCCACAGAAGTGGACTACGTTGCTGTATCGCCGGTCCAGATTATTTCGATCGCAACTTCGTTGATTCCTTTTCTAGAGCACGATGACGCAAACCGTGCCTTGATGGGTTCCAACATGCAGCGGCAGGCTGTTCCCCTTCTACGGCCTGAGCGTCCGCTCGTCGGAACTGGATTAGAAGCGCAGGCTGCTCGTGATTCCGGAATGGTGATGGTCAGCCGTGTTTCGGGTCATGTGAGCTACGTAGATGCGAATCGGATCTGCATTGAAGATGAGCACAATCTGACCCATGAATACATCCTTCAAAAATATCAGCGTTCAAATCAAGACACGTGTCTAAACCAGCGCCCCATCGTGTTTGAGGGCGATCGCATTGTGACTGGACAAGTCATCGCTGACGGTTCGGCAGCAGAAGGTGGTGAGGTCGCATTGGGACAAAACGTTCTCGTCACTTACATGCCGTGGGAAGGCTACAACTATGAGGACGCAATCCTCATCAGTGAGCGCCTCGTATTTGAGGACGTGTATACCTCTATTCACATTGAAAAATATGAGATTGAAGCTCGTCAGACCAAGCTTGGCCCTGAAGAGGTCACGAGAGAAATTCCAAACGTTGGTGAAGATGCCCTCAGACAGCTAGACGAAAACGGCATCATTCGTGTTGGTGCTTGGGTCGAAGCAGGCGATATTCTCGTCGGGAAAGTAACGCCCAAAGGAGAATCTGATCAACCCCCTGAAGAAAAGCTTCTGCGCGCTATTTTCGGAGAGAAAGCACGAGATGTTCGTGACAATTCTCTTCGGGTTCCCAATGGAGAGAAAGGCCGTGTCGTCGATGTTCGGGTGTTCACACGGGAGCAGGGAGACGAATTGCCGCCTGGAGCGAACATGGTTGTTCGAGTCTATGTTGCGCAAAAACGCAAGATCCAGGTTGGTGACAAGATGGCGGGTCGCCATGGAAATAAAGGTATTATTTCCAGAATTTTGCCCGTTGAAGACATGCCATACCTCCCAGATGGTCAACCAGTAGACATCGTCCTGAATCCTCTCGGCGTTCCGTCTCGAATGAACGTAGGTCAGGTTTTTGAGTGCATCCTAGGTTGGGCAGGAGAAGTCCTTGGGGTTCGCTTCAAAATTACGCCATTTGACGAGATGCATGGAGAAGAAGCATCAAGGTTGAGTACTCACGAGAGGCTCCACGAAGCTCGCGAAAAATCAGGTAAAGATTGGGTCTTCAATCCTAATAATCCTGGCAAGATTCAAGTGTATGACGGCCGAACTGGCGAACCATTTGATCGCCCTGTCACTGTCGGGAAAGCTTACATGCTGAAGCTTGTTCACCTTGTGGATGACAAGATTCATGCCCGCTCAACAGGCCCTTACTCTCTTGTGACTCAGCAGCCTTTGGGCGGAAAGGCTCAGCAGGGTGGTCAGCGATTTGGCGAAATGGAGGTGTGGGCACTAGAGGCATTCGGTGCTGCCTACACGTTGCAGGAACTGCTGACGGTGAAGTCCGATGACATGCAGGGACGAAACGAAGCGTTGAATGCCATTGTCAAAGGAAAGCCAATCCCAAGGCCGGGCACCCCAGAATCGTTCAAGGTCTTGATGCGAGAACTTCAATCGCTATGTCTAGATATTGTTGCTCATAAGCTGGAGACTAATGAAGACGGGACAAGTCAAGATATTGAAATTGACTTGATGGCTGATGTCGGGACTCGGCGCACACCATCACGCCCGACCTATGAATCAATCGCTCGCAGCGAGACGGAAGAAGTCGAAGAACAGTAGCCACTGCGTTCGAACTGGCATCTGATCGATGGTTTCACCACAGCGCGGTCAAATGCCAGTCAGAATTCAATATTTGCACGCTTACGATCAGCACTCGATATATTGCACACCATAGGGTTGACTAACCATGCCAAAGGTAGAACAACGATTCGACTACGTAAAAATTGGAATTGCTTCACCTGAGCGAATTCGGCAATGGGGAGAACGAACGTTACCAAATGGTTTGGTTGTCGGAGAAGTCACTAAACCTGAGACGATCAATTACAGAACGCTGAAGCCTGAGATGGATGGCCTGTTCTGTGAGCGAATTTTTGGACCTGCCAAAGATTGGGAATGTCACTGCGGTAAGTATAAGCGTGTTCGACATCGGGGTATTGTGTGTGAGCGCTGTGGCGTTGAGGTAACCGAGTCTCGGGTACGTCGTCATCGCATGGGCTTCATCAAGCTAGCTGCGCCGGTTACCCATGTTTGGTATTTGAAAGGAATTCCAAGCTATATGGCAATCTTGCTCGACATGCCATTGAAAGATGTTGAGCAAATCGTTTACTTCAATGCCTATGTGGTACTCGATCCGGGCAATGCAGATAACTTGAGTTATAAGCAACTTCTGACAGAAGACCAGTGGATTGAAATTGAGGACCAGCTCTACAGTGAAGACTCTAAACTGACAGGCGTTGAGGTCGGCATTGGAGCAGAGGCAATTCAGCGATTACTCGAAGATCTCCAATTAGAGGAAGTGGCTGAAAAGCTACGTGAAGAAATTGCAACTGCAAAAGGACAGAAACGCGCAAAGTTAATCAAGCGATTACGTGTCATTGATAACTTTATTGCAACTCAATCCAAGCCAGATTGGATGGTTCTTAGTTCAATTCCTGTGATCCCACCTGACTTGCGCCCCATGGTCCAGCTGGATGGTGGTCGCTTTGCAACCTCTGACCTCAATGATCTATATCGTCGAGTCATTAATCGAAACAACCGCCTGGCAAGACTTCAAGAGATTCTAGCGCCTGAAATCATTGTTCGAAATGAAAAACGGATGCTTCAAGAAGCAGTCGATGCTTTGATTGATAACGGACGACGGGGCCGTACGGTTGTTGGCGCAAACAATCGTCCTCTAAAGTCTCTCAGCGACATTATCGAAGGAAAGCAAGGCCGCTTTCGTCAAAACCTGCTGGGTAAGCGTGTTGACTACTCTGGACGTTCTGTCATCGTCGTTGGTCCAAAACTTAAAATTCACCAATGTGGGTTGCCTCGAGAGATGGCAATCGAGCTCTTTCAGCCTTTTGTCATTCATCGCCTCATCCGTCAGGGATTAGTCAACAACATTAAGGCAGCGAAAAAGCTGATTCAGCGAAATGACCCGAGCATCTGGGAGGTGCTTGAGGAAGTTATTGATGGACACCCAGTACTCCTAAACCGTGCTCCAACGTTGCACCGATTAGGTATTCAGTCTTTTGAGCCCATCTTGGTTGAAGGCCGAGCCATTCAATTGCATCCATTGGTTTGTCCAGCATTCAATGCGGACTTTGATGGAGACCAAATGGCGGTGCACGTACCGTTGTCTCTTGAAGCTCAGGCTGAGGCCCGTCTCTTAATGTTGGCTTCAAATAACGTACTGTCACCGGCAACTGGACGTCCAATCATTACGCCGAGTCAGGACATGGTGTTGGGTTGTTATTATCTGACGGTTGACAATGCCAACGCAAAGCGGGGAGAAGGTCGATACTTTGCTAGTTTTGACGACGCCATCATCGCATACGAACAAGAGCTAGTTGATTTGCATGCTTATGTCTGGGTCCGATTTGACGGATTAGTCGAAACGGATGCCGATGACAACAAAGTGATTGAAGAGCAAAAAGCGGATGATGGAACGACGACACAGGTCTATAAGTTTCGACGAGTTCGCCAAGATCCCGATGGCAAACTAATCTCTCAGTACATTCGAACAACGCCTGGACGAATTATCTACAACAAAACCATCTACGACGCACTCATGACGTAAGCCTTCTCAGTGCCCACACTTAAAGTCCCCAAACATCTGATGATTATTGATTGATGATCTGTAATCTCTGATTCGGCCCACAACGAGCTGACGCAAAAGAACACTTCCGAACTTGCTGTAGACCACCTGCCTAGAGGCCAAACGCGAAACTATGTTAGAGCAAAACCTAAGCCGAAATACTGAACAGCCGTTTATTTTTCGAAACCGAGTTACGGATAAAAAGCAACTTCGTAAACTGATTGCTTGGGCATTTACGCACTACGGAACGGCTCGAACAGCTCAGATGGCTGACTTGCTGAAGGACATGGGATTCAAATATGCAACCCGGGCAGGTGTCTCGATTAGTGTGGATGACCTGCAGGTCCCTCCAGTGAAGCGAGATTTGCTAGATGCGGCGGAGGAAGAAATTAGGGCAACAGAAAGTCGATATACCCGTGGTGAGATCACTGAGGTTGAGCGTTTTCAAAAAGTTATTGATACCTGGAATGGAACCAGTGAGGAACTGAAGGATGAGGTTGTTCGAAATTTTAGAACAACAAATCCTCTGAACTCGGTTTACATGATGGCGTTCTCTGGCGCTAGAGGAAATATCTCTCAGGTTCGACAGCTGGTGGGGATGAGGGGGCTAATGGCCGATCCTCAAGGTAAGATTATTGACTTGCCGATCAAAACAAACTTCCGTGAAGGTTTAACCGTCACGGAGTACATTATCTCGTCTTACGGTGCACGGAAAGGTCTTGTTGACACTGCACTGAGAACAGCTGACTCAGGTTACCTGACTCGACGACTGGTTGACGTTTCTCAGGATGTCATCATCCGCGAAATTGACTGCGGAACCGAGCGGGGGATCACAGTACGGAGTATGACCGATGGAGAAAAAGTCCTAATTCCGTTGTCTGATCGTCTACTCGGTCGTGTACTTGCCCGGGATGTGATTCACCCGAAGACAGGTGAAGTTGTTGCTGAACGAAACCAAGACTTGTCTGATACGCTTGCTTCAATCATTGGTAAGAGCGGCGTTGAAGAGGTGATGGTGCGATCGCCGCTAACCTGTGAAGCTAATCGCAGCGTTTGTCAGAGATGCTATGGTTGGAGCCTCGCCCATGCTCAAATGGTTGATCTTGGCGAAGCAGTCGGCATTATTGCAGCTCAGTCAATCGGTGAGCCTGGAACTCAGCTGACGATGAGAACCTTCCACACGGGCGGTGTCTTTACGGGAGAAGTCGCTCAACAGCACCGATCGCCGTTTGATGGAACCGTTGCTTTGCCATCAGCAAAGGATTTGAAGGTGCGCCCCTTCCGCACACGACATGGTGAAGATGCACTGATTGCAGAAGCCAACCTAACGGTTACGGTCAATTCTGGTTCGAAGAAAAAGCAATTTTCAGTGGCTCAAGGTTCGATTTTATTCGTCCACGAGGGAGATGTTGTCAAAGAGGGGCAAATCCTCTCAGAAATGCAGGCAACCGGACGAACACGAACGATCACCGAAAAAGCAACAAAAGACGTAGCAACCGACTTAGCTGGTGAGGTTAAGTTTGCAGATCTTGTGCCTGAAGAGAAGAAAGACCGTCAGGGCAACACTACCCGTATTGCACAACGGGGTGGTCTGTTATGGGTTCTCTCTGGTGAAGTTTACAACCTGCTACCGGGTGCTGAACCTGTTGTCAAGAATGGCGATCGCGTTGAGGTCAACAGTATTCTGGCTGAAACCAAGTTGTCTACTGAGAATGGTGGAATCGTGAGACTCCCTCAAGATACTGACGGTAAGGGAACTCGCGAGGTCGAAATTGTAACTGCATCTGTGGTCCTCGACCAGGCTCAGGTCAAAGCCGAAAGTCATCAAGGAAAAGAGCAGTACATCATTGAGACTCAAAATGGCCAGCGATTCTCGTTGATTGCTACCCCTGGGACGAAGGTCGTCAACAACCAAGTCGTTGCTGAGCTGATCGACGATCATTACCACACACGAACTGGAGGAATTTTGAAGTACTCCGGTGTCGAAGTCGCCAAGCGCGGAAAGGCCAAACAGGGTTACGAAGTCATTAAAGGTGGAACCCTATTATGGATTCCTGAAGAATCTCACGAGGTCAACAAGGATTTATCACTGCTACTGGTTGAAGACGGTCAGTTTGTAGAAGCAGGCACAGAAGTCGTCAAAGATATTTTCTGCCAAAGTAGCGGCGTTGTTGAGGTTACTCAGAAGAATGACATCCTTCGGGAGATTGTCATTAAACCGGGTGAACTGCACATGTCTGATAACCCTGAAGAAGATATGACCAAGGATGGAAATATCGTCAATCCAGGTCAGGCTGTGATGGAGGGCTTAACTGCTGAAGAGCTCAGGTATGTGGAATTCGTTGAAACTCCAGAAGGACCTGCATTGCTGCTGCGGCCTATCACTGAGTTTACAGTGCCTGATATGCCTTCTGTTCCGAGCCAAGAATCCGTCGGAGAAGAAGCCAATCGTAAGATTAGTCTCCGTGCAATTCAGCGTCTTCCCTATAAAGATGGGGAGCGCGTCAAGTCTTCGAACGGGTTGGAACTCTTAAGAACTCAGTTAGTGTTTGAGATTGATGATGAAGCATCTCATTTGGCTGCTGATATTGAATTGACGCCCGATGACAAAGATGAAGAACTCCTTCGGCTCCAGATGGTGATTTTGGAGACTCTCGTCATTCGTCGAGATATTACGGCTGACCAAACTCAAGGCAGCACACGGACCCGACTTCTCGTAGAGGAAGGTGACCAAATTGGTCCAGATGCCGTTGTTGCGAGAACCGAAATTCAGTGTAAAGAAGGCGGAGAAGTTCGAGGAATTTTAGAAGAAGGCGAACCGATTCGTCGTGTGCTCGTTGTTCGAGAGGCCGATCAATTCACCGTCGATAGTCAGGGGCAAGCGGCCACCGTTGAGGTTGGTGATCTATTGGTTGCAGGTGCAGAAGTTGCGCCAGGAGTGCAACTTGAAGAATCGGGCCAAGTCGTTGAGGTTACTCCAAGTTCAATCAAACTACGAACCGCTCGTCCGTATCGGGTCTCCTCTGGTGCAGTCTTGCACATTGACGATGGAGACCTGGTCCAACGAGGAGACAATCTTGTTCTGCTCGTATTTGAACGGGCGAAAACTGGAGATATTATCCAAGGACTACCGCGAATTGAAGAATTACTTGAAGCACGTAAACCTAAAGAAGCCTGCGTTCTTGCATCTCGACCTGGAACCTCACAGGTGATCTATGGTGAAGATGAAACGGTTGAAGTGAAGGTCATCGAAGCAGATGGCATTGTTACCGAATATCCACTAGGCCCTGGTCAAAACGTAATTGTTGCTGACTCGCAGGATATTTCAGCAGGTGAGCCTTTAACAGATGGTCCTGCTAATCCCCATGAAATTTTAGATAGCTTCTTCCAGTATCACCGCGATGTTGATGGGGTTCATGAAGCGGCATTGATTAGCTTAGAAAAGGTGCAGACCTTCTTAGTGAATGAAGTTCAGTCGGTGTATCAGTCACAAGGTATTGATATTTCAGACAAGCACATTGAGGTTATTGTTCGTCAGATGACCTCCAAAGCTAGGGTCGATGACGGTGGAGACACCACAATGTTGCCTGGTGAGCTTGTCGAGCTGTATCAAATCGAACAAGTCAACAGTGCGATGTCCATCACAGGCGGAGCTCCTGCTGAATATACGCCAGTTTTATTGGGTATTACAAAAGCATCTTTGAATACTGATAGCTTTATCTCTGCAGCAAGTTTCCAAGAAACAACCCGTGTGTTGACTGAAGCAGCGATTGAAGGAAAGTCCGATTGGTTGAGGGGTCTGAAAGAGAACGTCATTATCGGACGATTGATTCCGGCTGGAACCGGTTTCAATGCTTATGAAGAACCAGTGTCCGTGAGTACAGAGCCAACGTTTGAGTCTAGTCTCCTAGATGGTGATTTAGATCTCAAGGATGTTGTGTTAGATGACAATACGGCGCGTACCTACGAGTTAGAAGGAGGATTAGATACCTTCACTCAGGGAACGCCGGCTCGACGACCCTCAACAGATGATGGGACGGAACTCATTGGAGGAAATGCAGACTACACTAGCTTTAGTACTCGTCAAGCTCCGAGTGCGTCTCCCTTTATTGATGATGGAACGGACTTGGCCGGTCTTGATTTGATTCAAGACGATAAGAGCAACGAAGCAGAATCTCAGTGATGTCTCGGCACTCATATCCTGTGAATCAGAATGAACGAGCAAATTCTCACGAAAGTTGTGACGGTTAGACACGTTTTTTGTGCGATCGCCATTTTGGCTTGCTTCGGGTGTCAACAAGGTATCTCAAGTCCTGACCCATTACCTTCTGACGTATCACCGGCAGATAGTGAGTCAGACGTGGTTGCATCGAATGAGCCGTCATCGTCTACAGCAAGCGTCATTGCGGTAGAGGTGTCGGGTGAGCCAAACGACTACAGTTTCTCAGTCACCGTTGAAAGTTCAGATTTAGGATGCAACCAATACGCGGATTGGTGGGAAGTCATAACCGACGACGGTGCGTTGATTCATCGACGCGTATTATTGCACAGCCACGTGGAAGAGCAGCCATTTACACGGTCTAGTTCTCCTGTGAACGTCGAACCCGACCAACTTGTCATCGTTCGGGCCCATTTAGCTCCAATTGGGTACGGAACTCAAGCAATGGCAGGAACCGTATCGTCTGGGTTCGAATCGATTGAGTTACCGGCTACGTTTGCAGAGGAACTCGCTGAACAGCCTCCACTCCCTCAAAGCTGCGCCTTCTAGAAGGCTTCTATTTGATCACCCTCTCCCCCAACCTCTTTTCCAAAAATTGAAAGAGGGGTTGAGGGAGAGGATTTAATAGAAGCTGGGTAACCCGAAGCCTCTTATGTTTGCTTCAATGGGCAGGCGCGCCTCACATCATCATGCTTAATCAACACGTAGAAGATTTAGGAGTTACGTGTCCATCGTGGCTGCATAGAGCGTGGCTCCAATCAATCCCACTTTAGGGTTTAGAACAACATTGACTGGAATATCTTCTAGGAGATTACTCACTCGACCTTTGTCCATAAAAGCATCCATAAATTTCCCAGAGCGCATCAGCGGGAGGTTTTTAGCAGCGATACCTCCAGCGATATAGAGCCCTCCATAGGGCAAAAGCTTAAGGGCTAGATTTCCGGCTTCTGCCCCATAGGCCGAAACAAAAATCTCCATCACGCGTTCTGATAATGAGTCATCGCCCTGAGCAGCTGCAACGGAAATTGTGGCCGCCGGATCAATGCTTTTTTCAGGAAGCCCGAGTTCTCGTTCCCACGTACGAATGGCATCGGCAACCTCTGCCGTTTCTTGTACCGATTGGCGATCGCGCAAAAATTGATAAATAGCGGCAATTCCCTGTCCAGAGACGACTCGTTCAGCCGAAATTCGCGTGATTTTGAACTTATCGCGCAGATAGCTCAGGAGTTCAAATTCG
>JBCBLF010000011.1:0-43493 GCA_038520475.1 Cyanobacteria bacterium J06627_8 | reverse complement strand
TAGGTGTCGCTTTCTTGAATTTCTGAAATCGCAATGTTGTTGAGCGTCAACCCAACTTTGCCTAAATCTTGCTGCATGAGATTAAGCACTTCTTGGGCAAACCCGAGCTTGTCGGAGTCGATCTCTGCTAAACGCTTGTTTTTTGCTGCAGCTCGAATCGCATCGTCTGCCCGCTTCTCAATTGCATTTTTCATGTCAGCAGGGGTGATTTTCCCACTTTGAGAAAGTCGTGCTGCTGCGGTCAGTACATCTTGTTCAGATGCATTGATGCATACGTAGAAGGTGACGCGCATGTCTGCCCGCAAGTAGTCTTGAGTGCGAACGGCTAAATTGCCGGTACGTTCGACGTCAATCGATAATTCTCTCAATGGCACACGTGTCAGCTCGTGAAACCCAGGAAGCACCACACAGCCACCATTTAAGACAACCATCTTTTTCTTGACGAAAACGCCACCGGTTCTGACGAACGCTTCGTTGTTGGGGGTGATGACATAAACGCGGGTATATGCCCATATCGCTAGTAGGACAAAGACCACAAAAAAGACGAAAATTCCAGCGATGCTGGTTAATCCTCCCCCTGGCAATCCAATTGCCGGCAGCGGTGTCATTGTCTGAGAATCAGACATCGTGATGTTAGAAGAATTGTGAGATGACGGGAGTGAAGTGAGGGGTTCAGGGTTTGAGGCGATCGCCAGTGACTGGGTGTCAAGAGGTGTCTCTGTCTCTCGGGTATTGAGACGGTTAACCCCATCAGGCTGTTGATCAAAATGCGATTGAGACAAACGAGGAAGAGATTGAAGCAGAGTAAGCCAGAACAACATAGAGCTTTGTCCGTGTAACTAACAGAGAAGGCGAAAAATAGTTAGAAGAGAATCAGAATCGTCAACATAAAAGGTCGCTCACGCTCTCTAAGTCGATGAATTGGGTGATGAAGTATCTGATTGAGAAACGGTATTAAACCACTGAGCTTGATCAGGACTGTCCTTAAGGACAACAAAATACAAGTAGGTTTGTTCAGAACGTTCGATGACAAGCACGGCATCACCAAGTTTTGGAAGATGAGTTGCCCAATTAGGAACCACTGCATTAATGGTGACGAGATTTTTGGCAGCGTCCAACACGTCAACTTGAGCAATTTTTCCCTCTGATGCCCGATGAAGCTGAGCAGAGCTGACCTTCCCAAGACAGCCCACTAGGCGATCGCTACTGATGTCTTCTCCAAAGGATGCAAAGATTTTGCCAATCGGGCGAGACGCCAAACGCCCAAGCCATAGGGCAAAAATCATTGAACTAACAAAAACGATTCCGCCTAGAAGGCCGGTTGGAATACTGCCAATAACGGAACCAACAATGCTATTTAGCAGCCATCCTAGAAGGCCCCAAAGAGAGAAATCCAAGCCAAGCAATAGAACAAGGGGCGATCGGCCAATTCCGAGCCAGCCGAGAAACTGATAGGCCGGATTGAGCCCCTGTCCGCTTTCTCCGTTAAGCGGCGCAGTTGGATCAAGGTCAAGATCAAGTTCGGAATTGACTTCCGCGTCAAGATCGGCGTCAGTATCAAAATCACTGCTGAGATCAGCATCATCATCTCCTCCGCCAATGACAATGACAAATCCAAGAAGCAAAAAACCAGTTCCCAGAAGCATCCAATAGGGAAGGTTTTCAAGTGCAAACAGCATAGAAACAATGTCTTTGAAAGACACCAGTAGACAGCTTGACTGCGGTCACGTCCACGATAGCTTCGGACATCGGGTGTGCAGGATAAGCAGTTAGTAATTTTTAATGAATGTCAAGAAACTTACAAAAAGCCTAGGTTTACGCCGTTAGGCCAAATTGATAAAAAGAGGACGCAGTAACAACGTGCTGCGTCCTCTTTATCTGAATAACAATATCTGAAAGCTATAAGCTAGCTCTGGAATGGGTACTAATTTTTCGAGCTAGCATCCGATTTGCTGCAGAAACTGCCCATCGGATGAGACTCACAGCAATTCCTGCGGGTAATCATTTCGAGAAACAGCACAACTCACAATGATGGGTGATGACAGATGCGATCCACCATCACCCACAAAAAGTCATCAAGCAAGGCAAACTTGCGTCAGCCCTAGCAACTCTCACAAGGGAGAAAAGAAATTTATCTGAATCATTACTCCCGACACAGTTTCTTAGTCTAGAAAACCCATCAAAGACTTCGGATCATCGATTTCATTTGATGCAATAGGGCGCCCATTTGGGAGATCGCTAGACCCCATCAGGAATGCAGGACTTGCAGCAACAGGACGATGCTCGGGCAATGTGTCGGTTTCAATCACCGCCAACTCACTTGCAAACACTGGGCGATGTCCGGGAATGGTTTCTGTGTCAACAACATCGAGGTGGCTTGCTTCGATGGGGCGACCTCCCAATAGCGTGTTATAGACCTCTAAATGGTCAGCAGCAATTGGGCGAATTCCTGAAGAAACCATGGTTCCTGCAACATCAATTTCGCTTTGTGCAACAGGACGAGAACCAAGAGCTGAACCTGTTTTGCTGAGCTCAATGGCAGAATCCTGAGTGTTTGCGTTGTCGTCAGTGATTGTTGTCATGTCTTCTGTTTTCTCCTGAACGGATTGCTGTTCGCCATGACCGTTGACGTCTTGTGGCGTGTCTACTGTGCTCATATTCTGTCCTCTCTACTACATGGGGTCTGCTAAGCTGCTTGCTTGAAAATAAAGGAGTTGAAACCAGTGCTGCTTTCTAGGGAGATATGAAAAACGACTCTACTGCAAACCTAGATAACTCTAATGAACCCTTTGATAAATTGAGCAGGGGTCTACCTGATCCAGAAATTGAACAAGGTGCTCTTTTCTACATTAATTTTAAGCCTAAGACGCCTTATCTCAACATTCTCGTAGAAGGCGTATCCATAACAATCAATTAATGTTCCTATTAAAAACAATAATTCCCCGTAAATTACAACTGAGGTTCACGAGTAAAAGTTAATGCTTTGAAAAATAACTTTACGATTTCAATGTTACGTCTCGCTTCATGCACTCAGTGGGGTGTTTAGGTTTCGGTGTAGGGTGTGAATAAAGGGTGGATATCGATTGCTACGAGCAATTTACGTTTAATTGCTACAAGCGATACGGACGATGCATAACGTCTAAAGAATGAGTCAAAAGCCGCTGTGGAAATTTAAGAAGTTAGGTTTAAGGATGCATCTTCATCCGCGTGGTGCATATATGTCAATCACGTCGACGTGAGAGGTGAGCGATGTCTCAGACATCGTGGAGAAAACGTTTTCTCCATTCTTGAAGAGCTGACGTCTTACTATTTTTGTTGTTACTTTTCGTCTACGCTATGCCAACACAGAATTACATTATGGCGCTCGATTTGGGAACGACTGGGAATCGAGCCATTATCTTTAACCGCGATGGAGCGATCGCCGGACAAGGGTATAAAGAATTGACGCAGTATTACCCTAATCCTGGGTGGCTTGAACATGACCCTAGAGAAATCTGGGCCGATATTCAATGGGCAATGCAAACAGCAGTCAAAAAAGCTCAGATCAATGCATCTGAAATTGCTGCGATTGGTCTCACTGTTCAGCGGGAAACGTGCCTATTGTGGGACAAAACGACGGGTCGACCCTTGCATAATGCCATCGTTTGGCAAGACCGACGAACGACAGACATGTGTCAGCAGCTACAGGCTAATGGCAAAGCACAAGAAATTCGCGATCGCACAGGTCTCGTTCTAGACGCCTATTTCTCAGCGACAAAGTTGGCGTGGCTCTTGAACAAAGTGAAAGACATACAAGATCCACCCTCTGATTTTGACGATATGCTTGCCGGAACGATTGACACGTGGGTGCTGTGGAACTTAACCAATGGAAAGGTGCACGCAACTGATCACAGTAATGCGAGTCGTACGATGGTGCTGAATCTGGAATCGAGCGAATGGGACAACACGTTATTGGATTTGTTTCAAATTCCACGTCAATTGATGCCTGAGATCAAGCCCAGTTTGGGACTATTTGGTGTCACTGATCCAAAGATTCTAGGTGTTGAAATACCCGTGATGGCCATCCTTGGAGACCAGCAATCTGCGCTCTACGGGCATGGATGTGATCACCCGGGTTCACTTAAATGCACCTATGGTACAGGTGCGTTTTTAGTCGCACACACCGGAACTGAGATTGCTTGGTCTAAGAATAAACTCTTATCCACAGTTGCTTGGAGTCAGACCCATCAAAATGGAGACCTTGAAATAAGCTACGCGCTTGAAGGCAGCATGTTTACTGCTGGGGCCTGTATTCAATGGCTCCGGGATGGCGTCCAGGTGATCACGTCTGCTGGAGCGACTGAAGATTTATCGTTGGCGGTTAGCGATAACGGTGGGCTTTACTTTGTGCCTGCATTAAGTGGTTTGGGAGCCCCACATTGGGACATGGGAGCACGGGGTGCATTTCTAGGTATTACAGGTGGCGTACAGCGAGAGCACATGGTCCGCTCCGTTCTTGAGGCGATCGCTTACCAAGTTAAAGAAGTCGTCGATGCAGTTAACGAAGATAGTGATACCAAAATTCAAGCATTAACGGTTGATGGAGGCGCTTGTCAAAATAACTTCTTGATGCAGTTTCAGGCTGACGTATTGGGCATTCCAGTAAAGCGACCTGCTGTTATTGATGTAACTGCGCAAGGAGCAGCATTCGCAGCGGGATTAGCAAGTGGTTTTTGGGATAACTATAGTACGTTGGTGTCAGCTCGAACTATGGATCGTGTTTTCGAACCTGGAGTTGGAGCAGCCCAAGCACAGGACAACTTCCTGATTTGGCAAAAGGCTGTTAACAGAGCAAAACAGTGGATTGATTAACACCCTAGCAGTCATTCGCTAGCTCTTGATTCCAAAACCTAGGGTCTGGCAGCTTCTTCTTGAGGGTGAGTTATCAATAAACGATAAAAGCCTTGTAGGTTGAGCATTTCTGCGCCCTTATCTTAATCAAATCGACCCGGGAGCGAAGATGCTCTTCCAGAGGCTTCTGATTCCTAATTGATGACGACCTGATGAGAAAGCTAACAAAGCGGAATATTGCGTTACGTTAACTAATGTCACCTTTCCTAAGAGAGATGCAAATTTATTTTAGTGACAGTAATCTTTCCTAAAGGGTCTTGTAAGGCCTGGGTTAGGAGGACGAGCATCATCATTGCTCTCACGGTTGATCGGACATGCATCCAAGTTCATCTGAATTCAATTCTATGAGGGTTTATGCAGGCTCGCTATTGCTAGTTTGCTCTTGTAGGTAGCAGGATGTTGCTTGCTGTCTACAAGATATATAGACCTTGTTTCGAGGGAACATGTGTTTTGCGCAGTTCCTAGGGTTCATGATTTTCTCTAGCATCATTCGAACAAAGGATGCGCTGGAGTAGGTTAAATGAATGCCAAGGCATTCATTTAACCTGCTGTTAGATGGGTTGATGCATCTCTCAAAGGTGAACGGTGCACCTGCAACCGCCTGTGGTTTCAATCAAGAGTGTTTGTCTATGAATTCTGCTGCGAATGTTTCTCTGTACGAGATCGCTCTCGCATCTGAGCAACCGTCTAACCCACTGAAGATCAGTCCATCGACGTTCAAGTCGATGGTCGATTCAATCATGGGAGTGTTGACTCAGCACGACCTGCCAGCGACGATCTGGGTCAAGCTTCCTCGAGGTCACGTGTGGCGGTCAGCACTGTCTCAATATTGCAAAGTCGCTAGCTCAGCTCCATCGATCTACATTCTCCAAACATCCAGTCCCACCGATACATCTCAAGATTCATCCATTGATGATGCGGATGATACTGAATCAAAATCACTCATCACAGACTTAAAATCTGAATCCAATAAAATGCTGGTTGGCAGTTCGATGTATAGACAATCATCGATTTCGGATGATGTCGAGACTCCAACCGGTTACACTCGCTCAATCGCTATGGATTCTCTAGAATCCGGTTTGGTCGGTAAGGTGTTACAGCTTTCATCTGACAGTCGGCTTAAGCGAGAATATTTTGTTTTGGCGGTTGCTCCAAATTTTCGAGCCCTTGCATTAGTCCACCGACCTCGCTCGGCCAAGCAATTGTCTGTCAGTATGACGACATCTAAACGGAAGCCGAAATCTTCATACGTTACGCCTCCCAACACCATCATTGAGGATGATAGTGAGCGGCGACAACCTTTATTGGGAATTTGTTCGTTTGACGATCGCACCATTTATCAAGTACTGACTGGTATCAAAACCTCTATTCAGCTGAATGCTCCATCGTCTGACATCTCGTTTGAGACGCAGTCTGTCCTTTCTCGTTGGGATGAAATCGGTCAGCAGGTGGCTGATTCATCGATTAATCCGATTTTGTTAGGCAGTTTCTGGTCTCAATACATTCAGCATGTGGAGGATGTATCGCTAGCGAGTTCAAGTGCGCGAAAGCAAGCTGAAGCCGCATCAACTTTGCAACTAGAAAACGAAGAGCTCATCAACTCATTGCGTATCAAAGATGAGTTCCTTAAAACCGTTGGGCAAGAGCTCCGCACACCCTTATCGACGATGAAAACAGCAATATCGTTATTAGGGTCATCAAACATTAAACCTAACCAGCGACAGCGATATATTGATTTGCTAAGTCAGGAATGCGATCGCCAAAGCGCTTTAATCACGAGTGTTTTAGAGTTTCTCCAACTTGAGAATGTCGATGACCAGACTTCAATGCAGCCGCTTCGAGTCATGGATATCGTTCCTGGAGTCGTCAGTACCTATCAACCACTTGCCCAAGAAAAGGGCGTTATGTTGGCTTACACCATTTCTGAAGACTTGCCAGCTGTTGCGTGTTTAAGCAATTGGATGCGCCAAGTTGTCATTAACCTTTTACACAATGGCATTAAATTTACACCTGATGGTGGACGTGTATGGGTTCGAGCGCGGCAACAGGGAGAGTACGTTCAGCTTGAATTCAAGGATACAGGGATTGGTATTGCGTCGTCAGAGCTCCCAAAAATCTTTAATCGATTTTATAAGGTTCGAGGTACGAGCATGGATGATCAAGGCGGTGCAGGCTTGGGGTTATCCATCGTTCAGCAACTACTGCTTAAGTGTGGAGGCTCTATCTCGGTTAAAAGTCGTCCTGGAGAAGGAAGTGCTTTCATTGTGTTGCTTCCCGTTTACCAAGATGATGAATAACAAGTAGCCGTATTGAGGCTTTTGACAACAATATTGTCAACTGTTTTTCATTAATATTGACACAGCTATAGCAGGCCGACTTCAGCTCGTTGGGTCTAAAGGAGGGCTAAGGAGTGCTAACGAGTGCTGTTTGCTAATACCCATTACCCATACAGGTGGATAAGGTACACATCTCCACTGAGGGCATAAGAGTGTTGGCACACGACATCGGCTTAACTCCTCGTCTCTTAGTGACATTGTTCAGTCGCATTCATAGATGCTTAAGCTAAGTCGTTAATAATCAACTAGTGCACAGTTTTCTTAAAAAAGCAACTTAGAGAAGAGTAGCCTTCATCAAAAAGGAGGATGGCAAATTTTCTCGAAAATGGCACACTTCTCATATAAGTTGTGTCAATTCATTTAGATAGTATTTATCAGGTCCTGTTCTACTTGGAGTAACAGAGAGGGATTCATCATGAAAAGATCTGTACTGCTCATCGGCATCTCTGGATTTGTTTTAGTGGCACCTCCAGCGATCGCCCAGACCAGCATTGAGGCGATTCAACCTGTTGAAGCCGTTGAAGATGCTGATGTCCTTCCTACTGAGAATGCAGGGAGCGCTGACCTCATTACTCGACCAATCAGTACGAACTCTTCAACTCCCGCTGATTTCAATGCAGAGCCCATTTCAGGCACAATCCAAGAGCTACGTATTGTTGAGCCTGATGTTACCCTGATTGAAGGAACGGACACACGAAGCAATGGACCGGCCAACGCTGATCATGTCCAGTTTGTGTTTAACTAACACAGCTTTTCTCACAATTTAGTAATGAACGAAGGGAAGTTTCCTATAAGTGGAAGCTTCCCTTCTTTTTATGGCTCTAGCCATTTAGGCTAGGACACCGAGTATTATTCGGATCCCTAGCAAATCGTCAAATGGCTCGCCGTCTTGTCCTAACTGAACTGGTGACGGCTATATTGAACGATTAGTGATTGAGGTCAAATCACATTGGAACAACTCAAGGCTTTTCTGCATCAAGTGCATTCTTGCGCTTCATGCTAGGCAGTGCCCAATACTTCTACATGCGTAAGTCTTATCAGAGTGATGATTAGGATTAGAATCGTGCCTTGTTCGAACACAATGCGTTAAATGCAACAAGTAATGAAGAGAATCAGGAACATGACAAGCATGGCCTGGAGCTTGAAGTAGAACCAAGATGGTTTTGATGCTATCTCTTTTCCAACGGTGAGTCATGAATACCTCTCTTTTGTTTGCATTGTCCACTAGCATGCACGATGGACTAGAAGCGATCGCCGCAGTGTCGGTAGCAAGTTTGATATTTTGTCCAGTATTTTGCTGGGTGCTAACGTATCCCAATGCCATCCTCCATATTGGAGCTGATCGAGCTCAATCATCACTTAGAAACTTTGACTCTGTTTTGAGACATTCGGCTTCTGAAGCTGCGAATGCAACTGAAGCAGTCTAATCGTCATCTTTACGCATCTATATCGATGGCCTAACCCTGATACGACTGGGTACATGTCTCCAATCCATGAAGAAATAGGGGTTTGGGGTGCGCGATTCGCACTTCAAACCTCTATTTCTTCGTAAATTTTGCTAAATCGTGCACCAGATGTAGTTTGATATATGCGTAAGCCTTGAAAAAAAAGGGATACAGCATCTGTATCCCCATCCGTCCAGTGAATAATTTAAAGTCGCATTTAGAGAAAGGTTTAACCATTCTCAATGGAGAGTAATACTCTAGGTTAAAGCTTCAAGATAGTCTCGGATTTGATTGCGCCGCTTGGGTTGTCTAAGCTTTTGAAGCGCCTTTGCTTCGATCTGGCGAACCCGCTCACGAGATAGATCCAGAGCGCGACCAATTTCAGCTAAAGAATATGGATTGCCATCTCCAAGGCCAAATCGCATCCGAATCACATCACGTTCACGACTCGTGAGGTCAGTCAAGAGCTTTTGTAGGTCTCGATGAAGTGACTCGCGCATCAGCATCTCTTCTGGAGTAATGCCGTCAGTCTCCAGTAAATCACCAAGCTCAGTGTCGCGTTCTTTTCCAACCTTGGTTTCCAATGACACAGAACGAGGGACCCGGAGCAACACCTCTCGAATCTGAGGAGGCGTCATGTCTAACTCTTTTGCCACTTCGTCAATGGTGGGCGTACGTCCCATTTTTTGGGACATCTTGCGTTGGGCTTTTTTAATTTTGTTTAGCTTTTCTGTAATGTGAACTGGGAGACGAATCGTCCGACTTTGAGTCGCGATCGCCCGAGTAATCCCTTGTCGAATCCACCAGTAAGCATAGGTGCTAAAGCGGTATCCCTTGGTTGGATCAAACTTATCAACTGCACGCTCAAGACCCAAGGTGCCTTCTTGAATTAAATCGAGAAGCTCCAGACCACGATTCTGATACTTTTTCGCGACTGACACCACAAGGCGCAAATTCGCCTTAATCATGTGGTCCTTTGCCGCAATGCCTTCTTGCTGAATGAATTCGAGTTCAGAAACGGTAATGCTGGCAAGTTCTGCCCATTTATGCTTGCCTGTAGACAAGGTGGTTTTTAGAGTCGCAACATCCATATCGGCGTCGACGGCCCAACGCTCCCAGCTTGGACGATGGCCCAAATTCGACTGAAGGCGATCGTGAATTTCGATCAACTCTACATATTGAGCAAGCTCTGACTCTCCCTCTGCTGCCTTGCGACATTGCTCGAGTAAATTCATATATCGCTGAACGCGCTGAGCTTCAGAGACTTCTTCGTCGCGCCCAAGTAAACGAACTCGACCAATCTCCTGGAGATACATTCTTACCAGGTCAGTAGTTCGACGCCCGCCGCTTGCTTTCTTAAGCTCTGCATCGCTAACGCCGTCTAGGTCGAGACTTACCATGTCAGACTCTGCTTCGTTGGCATCAAAGTCGTTTTCCGTTAAGTTTCTCTCCGGTGCCCGATCATAATCTGTCTGAGAATCCATCAGGGATAAATTGGCTTGCATGTGGTTTGCTGACATAGCGGTTGTCTCAGTTGCTCCAGAGAAAGTTGAGGGGCGGGGTCTGTTGCTGAGATTAGTATTCCCGTAATAAACGACTAATTATCACGGTGGGGAGTTCCATATTGGAATCCGTAAATCTCATTTATGAGCCCCTGATAGCTCTTCTCCCAAGGATTTCAGCGTTGACAGACGTCCTCTAACTAAGCGGCCTGAACAGCTGACACCCATTCCTCGATGTTCGGCAATGGGATGGACCATAATTGGAAGATGACTGCGATCGCCACCTTATGACTACACGTGGTCTGCATCAATCTCCAGAAAGTTCCAGCGATTGAATCATTGCAAATCATTAATTGTTGAGTGGAGAAACAATTCGGTTCATGGCCTCTTTCATAAACGCTTTCACAAAAGCATCACGTCGATTTAATTGGAACTGGCTCTGAACAACATCTGTGATGCCACCATCTCCCCAACTTTGATTTTGTCGAAAATATTCGATGAAGCTTTTGCCTGCGACTCGGGTGAGGTATGCTGCTGTGACGCCTTGAACAGCCTGACCAATGATGAAGGTGCCAGGATTAAGCTGGAGGGTAAGCGTGGATAGTTCGACGGCGCTTTTAACGACACCCAGTCCAATCAGGGTCTTCGCCAAAGAAATCGCTAGTGCTTTCGCTTGCTCAGCACTGACTTCGCATCCATACACTTTGCCGAGTTCAACAACCATCTGTGCATTGATAGCAGCGGTGGCGAGAAAATCGATGACCGGTAATGGTGTGAGCGATACCACACTCCCACTAATCCACTGAAACCGCTCCACAACTTTCTCCGCTGATTGGCGACGTTGTTGATCAATCAGTTGGTGTGCATTGTCGATCAACCGCTGAGCCTGGAGCAAAATATTGTCTGCAATTAAATCGTTTCCTTCTTCTCTCAGAATGATGGAGATTCGCCTCAAGAGAGGAAGCACATACGGGCGAGGTTGAGAGCGATCGCCTGTCAATAGCTGGGTAGATTGAGGATGCGCGGCGATCGCAACAACGTCTTCGCTCGACAACACATCACTTACTCTGCGCCTCAGTTGAGTCAAAATTAGCTTTACATCGTCATCGGTATACCGATCAATTTTGTTGAACGCCAAGATGGAACGTTTACCCATCGCAATCAGTTGTTTGAGTCGCTCATATTCAGATTGACGGAGGTCATTATCAATTACAAAAATTAACAAATCTGATTCAGTTGCGATACGTTTGGCCTCGTACTCTCGTTCGTTTCCAAGTGCTGATGCGTCTGAGAGGCCGGGAGTATCCGTGATCTGAATATCACTGGCTACGTTCTTAAATCGACATCGATAAGTGGTTATTTCTGTCGTCGTTCCGATTGGAGCCCCGATACCTTGAGGAGGGCGCCCCAAAATGGCATTCACGATTGACGTTTTGCCAGCTGACCCAGTTCCGAAGACTGCCACTCGAAAGTGCTGACGATCAAAATCTTGCGAGAGCGTATGCGATCGCTCTAGCAATGCTTGGCGCGCAATATCATCCTGAATTTGGCTCACTTGCTTTTGAACTGCAGCAATCGTTTCGTCGGCGATGCCGGTCTTGTCTGAAGGGAGAGAGGTGGCTGGTGATGGTGTTGATCGATTGGGGCGACTGAACAAAATACCGTAGTAAATGGCGATCGCAATAAACGCGGCGATCACGATTAGCACAAGGCCAAGCAAAACATTGGCAAGCAGAGGTGAGGTAGCTGCGATCGCTGAATAGAACTGGGCAAGTGTTCCAAGTAACCAAAGCGTTATCCCGAGAACTAGAACACCACCACCCAGCCACAGCAGTAAACGAACGTTGCGCATGCGATAAAGCGGTCAATACTTTTCCAATTGATTACGAATTGCGGCATTGAGACTTAGGTCTGCAATATAGTACGCCTCGTATTGTCGTGCTTAATCAATGCGCGCACTACATAGCCACGTGAATTTTAGTTGATCCTATCTCACTCAACGAAGACGAAACTTGAATGGTTTATGTTTTGTCCAGTGTTTAATAGGGGAGCAATCATGTTGAACGTAGTTGCTTCCCATATGATTAAGCACTAAGCAAAATACATATTAAAAACGTCAAAGGAGGCATGCCATTCAACACGCCTCCGTCAGAGGATTTGGAGCAACCTCCATCTGGCTACCTTACTAATATAGGTAACAGGTTGAGTTGTACAAAAAACGGTAGTGCTGCAACTCTAACGCTACAGCAACCAGGACGCACCGTATCTTGGCAAACAAATAAGGGCGGAGATTCAGAAGTTAATGATTATTCAGAGCGTGGTCGTGAGAATCCACCTTGACGAGGCTCACGGGGCCTTGCCTTATTAAGACGAATCTCTCGGCCCATCCACTCTGCACCGTCTAGCTCTTCAATTGCAGAATCTTCATCTGACTCATTTTCAAGCTCGACAAATGCAAATCCACGCTTTTTGCCAGTTTCACGATCAGTCGGCAACGTAACTCGCTTTACCGCTCCATACTCAACAAAAACCTCTGTAATGTCTTCTTCAGTTGCTTGAAAAGACAGGTTTCCGATGTAAATTGTCACAGCCTTCTCCAAACCAAATATTCAGTCAATCTAATCACACTCTAGACATGGCTATAGAGACAATAAAACCGCAAAGCGGATCTTTGTACTCATACATCAAACTAGATTTCGCTGTCATCATAACTGATCTCCGCACAAATGACAGCCTCCTTGTTGAACGGAATTGGAGATTATTTCTAAATATTTAAACTTGGGGAATTTGTCGCTAAATATTAACAAATAAGGTCTATACCAATCAAATTGATGTGTTTAGAATTACATTTTATGCGGCTGATGATTATTCTGTAATGTATGAATAAGGGGCTATCTTCGCATCAATGTCAGTTGTTAGATGTCGAGGCGATCGCCCACTAATTGCCATTTCAGCACACAGTGATGCTTCAAATAATATTGCTGTTTCTCTGAGGTGATATTCCATCAATATTACTCGTTATTTATCATTGGTTATGGGCAAGAGCTGAGCTAGCATCAACCAATGCCAGAAAGCCTTCAGAGTGAATAAGGTCGTATTAGATGGCAACAGTTGAGAATTGAAACTCTCTGTTTTTCGTTATGAACTTGATAAGCTTGCTAAGCTGTGTCGATTTGACAGAACGGGTTGAAAAATTAGCGGACGACTTGGCTCATATATCGTCCCCAGATTTGAGCGGCTTGAGCACTACTGCCAGCCGTTGGAGAGTTATCGTCGTTTCCTAACCAAACCCCTGTTGTCAGCTGAATTCTAGGAATATAGCCAACAAACCAGAGGTCGACGTTGTCGTCTGTGGTGCCTGTCTTTCCAGCTTCACCCATTCCGACAAATGCATTGCGCCCCGTGCCGTCAATCACTCCCTGCAATAAAACCGTCATGCGATCAGCGAGCTGAGGTGAAAGTACTGCCTGTCCTTGGCTAGATGGATCTTTCCCGGCATAAATGACTCGGCAGCTCTCTCGGTTGCTAAGGTCGGAACAATCACTACTATCTAAAACGCGAGTAATTAAGTGGGGAGTATGCCGGATTCCAGCATTTGCCAATACATTGAACGCTCCTGTCAACTCAATGGGCGAGACTTCGTTCTGGCCGAGAATCAGACCTGGAGACGCTACCAACGGGGAAGTGATTCCCATCCGCCGCGCTATTTCAATAACCCGACTCAGACCCACCTCTTGAGCAATGCGGAGGGCCACAACGTTTTCTGAACGGGCCAGTCCTCGATACATATTCATTGGAGTATTGCCAGCTCGACATCCGTCAAACTGCTGCCCTTCCCATACCATCGTGTTACAGGAATATGACGTGACTGGAGAAATGCCTTGCTCTAAAGCTGCTGCGTAGGCAAAGACTTTGAAAGTTGAACCTGGTTGTCGCTGGGCTTGGGTGGCTCGGTTGAACTGACTTTGCTGATAGTCTTTGCCCCCCACAAGGGCAACAACGGCCCCAGTTTGAGAGTCCATCGTGACGATCGCCCCTTGGGAAAACCCCAGAGATTGTCCCGTTGTGGCGATCGCACTGGTGAGGGCTTCTTCTGCGTCCCGTTGCAAAGCAGGATTCAGAGCTGTCTCAACAATAAAATTTCCCTCTCGTACCAGATCCTGTCCAAGCAACGCCTCAAGTTCCCTAAAAACCTCAGCATAAAAATAGGGTGCTAGGGTACCGCGTAGTTCTCTAACGGCCTCTGGATTCAACTCGATTCGCGATCGTCGAGCTTGCTGAGCCTCTTCTTGACTCACCATGCCTAACATCACCATACGATTGAGCACTCGATTTCTTAGACCAACAGCTGTTTCATAATCTTGAATCGGGTTAAAGCTGTTTGGTGCAGGCAGCATGCCCACGAGCGTGGCGGATTCAGACAACGTTAAATCTCGCGCAGATTTTCCAAAATAAAACTGAGCAGCATCTTCAAATCCGTAGTGGTTGTTGCCCAAAAATACTCGATTGAGATACATCAACAGCAAATGATCCTTGCTGTAAAACGTTTCCAGTTTGAGAGCAACAATGGCTTCTCGAATTTTTCGAGAGGCTGAATCTTCCGTGCCAACATACTCTCGAAAAAGACTTCGAGCCAATTGCTGGCTGACGGTGCTGCCACCCTCACGAATTTCTCCACCCCGAATATTCGTAATGAGTGCCCGTAAAATTCCCAGTGGATCCACACCCAGGTGCCAGTAATAGCGCGAGTCTTCTGACGCAACGACAGCTTTGGGCAGGTAGGATGAAAATTCTGACAGACGACGCATCTCGACGTGGGCAGAGTTGCTGGATTGGCGAAGGGGCGTTTCACCATCGCGCGCATACACTACAACAGGACCCCGAACAGAGGGTGGTAATGGACGTACTGGGACGCGTTGCCACTCCAGTAAAATCCAAGCGGCAATGAGTGCAGTCACACTGGTGAAACCATACAGTCCATATCGAACGACTGCCACGTAGGGTGGTGGAGGATTGTAATATTCCAGCGCAATCGATTCTGATAGTTCGGGTGGACCTAAGGTTAAAACGTCTCCATGACGAAGCTCAAATGCCTTTTTAAGGCGACGTTTGCCATAGAAAATTCCGTTGGTGGAGTTTTCATCCCTAATAATGAAGGGCGATCGCGGTCGAGTGCTATCTTTTTTCTCAATTGAAAGATGATGCTGGCTCACAATTGAGCTTTGGGTGATGATATCGCATTTACTACTTCGCCCAATTTTGTAAACTTCGCCCAGCAGAGGATAGGTTTCGTAGCCTTGATTTTTCTCGTCGTACAGACGTAATTCCGGTACCTTGGCGTTGGGCCTGAGCGATAGCTTAGAAAAATCAACTTTTGATTGAACAGCCTGAAATACTCGCGTTAATGTGTGGAGAATCGTCTTTGGACGATTCGGTGGTTTAGGTGGCTGATGATGTTGAGCCATATAAGGACTACTCTTAGGGCTTCCGATAGAAACACACAATATTGGTCTATTCTAATCAGACGATTCTTGATCGGAAAGTTTTACTCACGATGCTCACTGCTCATGGCTTCTATCGTTGCTTTTCTATCACTTGGTGACTTATTCAGCTGAAGAATAGTGGTCAAGTCATCGTATTGTGATGCAAAAAACAGCGTTAAGCACGCCTTTTCTCTTGAAACACAGTATCGTGCTGTGTGCTTTGATTCAGCATGGTGATGTGCACTTACGTTTCTGTACACGACTTGGCCATCTTCTCAAATCCATAATGAAGAAATAGGAGGTGGGTACGCATCAGCACCCACCTCCTATTTCTTCATAAACGTTGCAAAATTGTTGCAGGGTAATGCTTTCTATATCGCCGGTTCTGCCCTCAATGCAATTACATCTTGCTATTGCTTCAGTAATGATGTTGCCTCAATGACGGTGCTTACTTGCTGGTCTTGATGGCAGGTTGAATCCTGATGTGAGTCCGCGCTTTGGGCAATGGTTTAGGTGAGCGTGATGTTGAGCTAGCTAGCTCGTCAGTTAAGAAAAACTCCCGAATAAACCGAGCGATCGCCCGCTGGACAAGCCGACTTGCGATGGTTCGATTCATTTGATGAAATTCAGGCTTGTTAAACAGTTGAGGAATCAAGTCCAGTAAAATCTTCGGTTCAAAGCTAGGCGTATCTCGTAGAATCTCTAGAATCTGAACGATATGTTCAAGGCTACTGGACTGACCTCCTACAGACGTGATTGCTATATCCGCTGACGTCTCACCGCGCAAGGTTGCTTCAAGTCGATGGAGTACCGTTTGTCCCAACCCATCAATTGCGTTAACAATTTCAGCACTGAGTTGCTCGCGGATGAATGCTCCGCGATCTGAAAATAAGAAATCAACGGTCTGACTCAACACCGCATTCAAATCATAATCTGGACTATTGCGCGCGTTACGCAATAGATTTTCCAGTCGATTCCATCGAAATTGACCTTCCTTGAATAACAGGTCCTTCAGCGATGACCGAAGTTCAGGCGATGGGTCAGAAAGCAATCGCTTTGCAACATATGGATAGGCTTTGCTCAGAACCTTGAATTCAGGATCGACTTTAATCGCAATCCCTTCCAACGTCACCAATGAACGAATAATTAGTGCGTAGTAGGCAGGAACGCGAAAGGGATATTCATACATCAGATCAGACAGCTGATCAGTGATGCTCTTGAAGTTCATTTCCGCAACGCTAGCACCAAGAGCATCGGTGAACACACTGGCAAATGCCGGGATGATTGGTGTTAAGTCCGTATCGGGGCTGAGAAACTCAAGTTTCACGTAATCTTTAGCTAAGCCATCAAAATCTCGATTGACTAAGTGAACGACAGCCTCGAGCAAGCCATATCGTTGTGGAGTTCTAACTTGACTCATCATGCCAAAGTCCAGATAGGCTAACTTGCCCTCTGGTGTAGCAAGAAGATTGCCAGGGTGAGGATCGGCATGAAAGAACCCGTGTTCTAACAGCTGTCGAAGAGAGCACTGTACACCCACTTCCACGAGGTAGCCTGCATCAATCCCCTGAGAGCGAATGGCATCTGGCTTGGTTAGCTTTGTTCCTGTAATCCACTCCATCGTTAGGACTCGACGGTTTGTGAAAGCCCAGTAGATTTCGGGGACATAAATATCTGGAATATGCCCATAGAGCTCGGCAAACTTTTCAGCGTTTAGTCCTTCCTTGACATAGTCCATTTCTTCATAGATGCGCTCTCCAAACTCATCCATGATGCCTACTAGGTCACTTTTGACATCTTTGATGAGTGTGGTAGCGATCGTGGCAAGTAAACGCAGAATATAAATGTCTAAAGAAATTTTCTGAGCTAGGTCAGGGCGCTGAACTTTAACAGCAACATCTTCGCCAGATTTCAGCTTTCCTCTGTAGACTTGCCCCAGCGACGCAGCGGCAATTGGGGATTCTGACAATTCCTTAAAAATTTCGTTTGGATGAGCTCCAAGTTCTTCTTCGATAAATGCGTAGGCAATCTCGTTGGAGAAAGGCGGGATTTGATCTTGAAGCAGCGTCAGCTCATTTAAAAACTCAGATGGAACCAAGTCTGGTCGGGTAGACAACGCCTGGCCAACTTTAATGTAAGCAGGACCGAGCCGCGTTAACATCTCCCTCAGCTGCACAGCGCGCTTCGATTCAGCTTTCTTTGTCCACCCTCTTTTCTTGTCTATCCAGATGCCTAGTGCAAATGTAATTGCAGGCCAAAAGATTTGGAAAATTCTTGATAGAACTTGAAATGGCCGTTTCCCGTAGAAAGCTTGAATTTCTTCAGGGTCGTAAGGTCGCTCCTGGTGATTAAGGTCGGCGATCGCCTCATGTGCCGCCTTCAGCCGTGAACCCTCGGCTGGATCTGATAAATTCGCAGAATGATGGTCTGACGAACGTGTTGGTGTCTTACTTGTGTCAGGCGTTGCTGCTTTTTCGAGGGAATCAGCGCTACGGGTCGTTGAGGTAATATCAACCGTTTGCATAAGTGTTTGGTGCTGACCTGCTTGAGAATGTGTGCCCGTTTGAATCAATTCTTAAGTTATTGTAACAATTCATCGACTTAACACTATCTGTCGCAGGTTGTTCTATTTAGGCCGATGCTTTTTTAAGAACAAGCTGAGCTGTTTCACTACATCGGAGCCGGAAGAGACTGTCTAGTTTCTTTTATGAACACCCGAAATCATGTCTCCTCAGCGCTTAGAAACTGCGGGGCTATTCTCTAAATACCACCGCCAGGGAATCTCTTTTCCCTGAGACAGTCCAATACGTGTGGTTTGAGTGATGGTGAGAACATCTGAGTTGATATCGGTTTGACACGATGGGGAGCGATGCTCAAGCCATAAGCCAGCACTAGGAATTAAGGGCAGAGTCGTATGATCTAAGTTGATATTTAAAACGCGGCAGAGTTTTCCAGGTCCCGCTCCAAGGCGATCGCGTGGATTTTTCTTGGATGGTTCTACACCAATTGGCATCCGATCCAGCTCAACCGCTCGGAGTAAAACAGCACTGGGGATACCATCTTGATCGGTGACCACATTAAAACAGTGATACATGCCATAGATGAAGTAGACGTAGGCCATCCCAGCCGGTCCAAACATCACTGAATTCCGTGGCGTCCGTCGTCGATAGGCATGGCAGGCCGGATCTCCCTCCATATAAGCCTCAGTTTCAACGATCAGTGATCGAATTTGCTCACCTGTGGGCCATTGCCGAACCAACCAACATCCAATCAAATCACGTGCAACGTCAGGAGACGGTCTTGATAGCCATGAGGTGCCGATTAGATTCGTGTTGCTAGAAAGATACTTAAGAACAAGAGGCTGCATGGAGCGTCAATTTAGAATACATTCACGTACGATGACATAAGCCGAAGACACAATTGTCTGAAGCAAGTTGAACCATACATTGCGATATAGGATTAGGTATAGTCTGATTGGAGCACGTCAGGCGTAGCAATCTTAAATTCTTACACTGTAAGGTCTCACATCTCTGTCGTTGAGAGTCTAGTCATGTGTGACTGAGAATTAAAAATCATCCACAGCATAAGAAAAGGATCTTTATGGATATCAAGCTGATTTTACTAGCGATTACTCCGGTCTTTATTGTGGCGTGTCTGTTTTTTGGCACTCGAAACGGTTTTTACGATTCTGATAACTATCACGGAAACGGTTCAGCTCATTAGAATTGACAGTGCTTAATGAGCTTATAAGTTTAGACAATCGCTTCATCATCACATTGATAGGTTTTAGTCTCAATCGCTAAAGCGTGTGCTTTTAAGTCGCAAAGTGGATGTTGCATCTGTTATCGATGTATTGTCCACATGTTCCATATATGCTTGTAAAGCCGCATCAGGCATTCTTTAGCGAAGAAGCTGATACTTTCGTGTAGTCTGGTAAACAGATCATCGACATTCACAGTTGCGACGGGACTGTGGACGCTCGGTGTTTTAATTCTTTGATAGTTAGCAGCAACAAAACAGTGGCTGATTTGGAATGCTTCTCCTATGCCGTTGGACATGCCGACGAAGGAGTGTGCATTTTACTCAAGATAGGGCCGTACCAAATTCTCTTAGACTGCGGATTAAGAGATGTTTCTTCCTGCTTCAAAACCTCTGAGGTACCTGCAACGACTCAGATGAGTTCGGCCAATAACCTGAGCCAGAAGGACACGTCATATCGTCGTCCACCAGCAGATGCTGTCTTTTGTAGCCATGCTCATGCTGATCATGCAAGAGGTCTGTTAGGACTGCATCAGCTCTATCCAGACTTGCCAATGTATAGCAGTTTTGTCACTGCGCAACTTTTGCATCTAAATTGGCTCGGTGAAACGACTGTTCCTGACTTCTGTAAGCCTCTGGATTGGCGATCGCCGACCGAAATCTTCCCTGATTTAACCCTCCAACTTTGGCCTGCCGGTCATTTACCAGGTGCGGCTTCTGTCCTATTCACCTATCGCCACGAGGCTCATTCTTACACGGTTTTTTACACCGGTGACTTTTTGCTTTCAAACTCTCGACTAGTGGAGGGGCTTCCCCTTGAGGATGTTCGAGGTCTTCAGCCTGATGTGCTGATTGTTGAAGGAAGCTATGGAACGACACGCCATACTAAACGCCGCCAACAAGAGAACCAGCTTGCAGAGAAAATCAATCAGGCGATCGCCAACGGGAAGTCTGTGCTTTTGCCGACTCCAACATTAGGTATCGGACAAGAACTGTTGATGCTTTTGCGCAGCCATCACCATTTCACAGGGCGATGGTTAGATATCTGGGTGACCCCTCGAATTGCAACAGGATGTGATGTTTATCTCGACCTGTTGTCGTATTTTCCGACGTCGGTCCAAAATTTTGCTCGATATCAGCCACTATTTTGGGACGATCGAGTTCGTCCTCGCGTCAAACGTTTAGAGGCTGAAGACCAACAACGCAAGCGGTCAACTCATCCGCAGTCAATCCGTACCCAGTTGTCAGAGCAGTCTGATGACGCCACGCCACTCGTTGTGCTCACTGATGTAGAAACATCGCTAGAACAGTTCTGTCAGTTGGAACATCGAGAGTGGGTTTTGTTGTTGCCTCGAAAACTGGGGCAGACAAGCTCGGTTGAACGCGCAGTTTGTGATCAGATTCAGTTTTCTCCCCTTCTTCAAGACTGTATCCGTTCTAAACGTCTAACGATTGATTCCTATCTGCTCAGTGAGCATTGTGACGGTCCAGGTACGGTTCAGCTAATTCACAACATCCGACCTCAACACGTCATTTTTGTCCACGGCTCTCCCAATCATCTGACAGACCTTACCAGTCTGGAAGAGTTGCAAAATCGATACCATCTCCATTTACCAAGCGCTGATGTTCGACTGGAACTACCTGTCGGTGAGACCTTTATTCAGCCCAGCCCTCCTGAGCAGCGCTATGAAGCTGAACTCACGGAACTGAAAACAGCGATTTTGGTCACCTTACCGAAGTCACTAGGTGACGATACGCGTTGGCAGCAATTGTCGGACACTGGACTATTGGAAGTTCGATGGAAAGATAATGAACTGGTCATTCGAGGGCTCCAGCAGGAAGAACTGCTCGATCAGGATAGCCATTCTGCAGCGGATGATATTCGGGTCTGTTGTGATAATTGCGCATACTATCGTGGGCAACGGTGCTGTAATCAAAGCTCCTCTCTTTTTGGTTTGAAAGTTTCGCCTGAAGGGAGTTGCCCTGCATTTGAATTTGTTTATCAAGAGGAAGAATAACCTCGACTGGCAATGTCAGGTCACGAAATTGGGAAATAATTGGAAGTTATCCGGAACGTTGTGAGGTAAGACTGAATCTTATGCACAAGAGACGGGCTATCAACACTCTCCTAAAAACTTGTCTCTTAAGTTGAATCTCATAATGATTTCCCTCTTTTCCCCAGGTCTTTTGTGCTTGGGGTTTTTGCTATGCTTTTGCACCGTTGTTTATATCGCGCTACGTGCTCAATCCAAACATGTATTTTTGAGAAAAGTCTTGCTCCGCGAGGCTTTCCTCAAAAATACATGTCCAGGCCTATAGGCATACTGCTATCAACTGCACGATTTTTCAATGTTGAGGAAGAAACATGGGTTTGAGAAGCTTGTCAAGTTGTTTAGGCCACAACAACCCATCTTGATAGCTAGAATAGGTTATGGGCACTGCATCATGTGATGATTTCATTGAGATGCCTCGATACTTAGAACATGAACGTTCAACGCATGGGTCGCTTATCGAACTACGGTTTTATCAGTATTCTGGCGATCGCCATCGGTTTGGGGACTGCTCAAGTTGTTCAGGCTGAGTCCCATGAGACTGCTCAAGCGACACAATCTGAGCAAGCCATTCAAACAGTCTACGTTGACCGACAGACCGACGAAGCATACTCAATCATGCTGGAGCGGGCTCTACGCACATCTTCTTCTTTGATTAGTCAGCAGTTTGGCGATGTCTCGCGAAGTCGAGCGCAGCTCGTTGTGATGGGAAGAAACGGTGTGCTTCGGGCTCCGATGTTTAGAGTAGATGTGTTTCGCAGTGAGTGGGAGAGTGCTCGTGATATTCAGCAGTGGGCGCGCTATTTCCCAGAATCTCATCTGCTACTGGGTTTTGAGAATGCACAACCCTCAGTTGGGCGCAATACTCCTGTGCGATCGCCCCAGTTCTCTCGACCGTCGTCTCAACGCACCATCATTTATCGCGATCGCCTGATTATTGATGAGTCAGCCAGACCAGTACAACCCCCTAGCCGACCGCAACCTACAACTAGAAACGAATCAAATTCAGACATTGAACGCCTACGGCTGCCTTCATTTCCTCGGCGTTCCAACAGACTTCGAATTACGGAGGATGGCTCGGTTTTGGAAGTTGAGACGATCCAACAACGCACAGAATCAGCCCGAGAAATAGAGCGTCTAAGCATTCCCTCGTTTCCTCGACGGTCAAATCGACTCCGCATCACTGAAGATGGCTCGGTTCTGGAGGTTGAAACGATTCGAGTCAGCCCTTGAACCATCGTTCAATAGAGCAATTTGAGCTTGCTCGATGTGTTCGAATGAATTCAGGATCGTCTCGCTACTACGATATGGATCTTGCCCCATCTATGGAGCTTGCCTCGTCTAGAGCTGCTGGCGCGCATAGTTCAGGTTCACTTGATATTCTTGGATCTTCTGCTGTGCAGTACCATAGTTCGGATCAGATGATGGAACCTGCTTCAGGAGCTCAATAGACTGGATCCAAAGATTAGAGATTTGTTGCCATTGTTGAGGCGATTGCGCTGTTTGAGTTTGGCTGGCGGCTTGTCCGGCTAGGTTAATGGCCTGCTGAAATGCGGCTGATGATGGCGATGTGACAGGTGGTTGGGATGCTTGAGGGGTCGAGCTTGACGGAGATTGATCTGGAGTCGACAACGGCTGCGACTGTAAGGGAGGAATTGGAGCTGGCGTAACCTCTGGAGGCGCTGGTTGTGTGGGTATCGGTTGCGAAGGCTCAACGCGAGGTGAATTCAGCTGATTGATAATTGGACCCGCACATTGAGCGAAGACTGCAACAGCCGATGCTGCTGCAATGCTGCCAATAATCTTCACCTTACTCCATGGGCGATCGCCTAATACTTCGCCTGTCTGAGCATTGATGATGACTTGATACTGCTTGTTTTTGAAACGGTAAGACGCAATCCATACCGGTAGGAGGATGTGCTTGAACTTGATGTCATAGTAGCTAGTTTGAACAGATAGGATCCTTTGCGTGTCTCCACCAATATCTCGGCGGATGGCATGGCCTATGTCATGTTTAATGCCTTCTTCTTTTGCGATCTCAAACCCTTGTTTTAAGTTCGCTTCATAGCGTTGAGCTTTAAAACCAGCTAAATATGATGGTTTATACGGCACCAATGCTTGTAAATTCCAAGGTTTGAGTTGCTCCATACGCGGTTTGGCGATCGAATTCGTTGCAGCAACTAAAATATCGTCACTGAAGAAGGACACACTTCCGCTCACTGAGCGCCATCGAGTTCGTCGCTCTTTCCGGGTTCGTCTAACCGTTTTACCGTCAGAGTCTGTTGTTGTGTAGCTGACATCGACGTAGTAGTAGGTTCCGCGCTTTCCGTCATAACGACTAGTGGTGTTGCAGTCATACGTCCAAAAAGGTAGATAAACCCCTTGCAAACGGTCATTTTGGGCCATTTTCTTTAGGCCGTTGGGTGCAAATCGAAGCTTGCTTAACCACTGACGAATTTTTTGTTGGGCATCTTTCTTTCCAAATTGAAATGGCAAAACTCCATTTGGCGTAATGACGGGGTTTGCTGTGTGAGGCTGTGCAACAATACTTGTCCCACAAAATGGACAGTCGCCTGCCACATCTGGTGGCTCAAACGCAATGGATGCCTTGCAGCCAGGGCAACTGACCTCCATGGCAGATTTGGATAATGCTGCAAGCTGCGTGTGCTCTGCATCCCAAAAGTCATCAAAATTCTGTTCTGACGGTCCTCCAAGTGTTGTGTGCTCGATCGCCTGAGTTGTTCCACAATATGAGCAAACCAGTTGCTTTGTATTTGGATCAAACTCCAAATTTGCACTACAGCTTGGACAAGGAAACCGTTGAGTTGGCGAAGTTGTCGCAGTCATAATGAGACAAGAAAGTTAGCCATGATAGAAGAGAAATAGCTGATTTAGCTCGCAAGGCGATCGCCCTTGATTGAATACCCTGCAGCTTCGGTGATGCTTTCCTCTTAATCGGTTACAAACACTCGATACAGACACGAAGTATTAAGATCCAACCGGCGGTGGTGGTGGCGGCGCATTAAATAAATACGACAGTTCGGGTACTTGAGACGCTGGCAGCCAACTCGACATTCCGTTTCGCCATACAAAGCTGTTTGGTGTCAGTCCATTTTGAGGTAGTTGACTTGCATTAAAGGGCCCAAAGTTTTGTCCATCGCGAGAGATGTACCACTGAACTTGCGTTGGAGGCGGAGGCGGTGATGCCATCTGATTGGGCTGAGGCTGCGCTGCACTTCCCTGGGCAGGAGTTTGGAACGCATTGACAATCTGCTGTCCCATGGCTAGCCCAACTCCAAAATCGAGGGGTGACGTGCCACCCCCAGACGGTTTCTCAGCCGATGCTTCGATGGCATTTGCAGCTTGATATTGAGCATATTGCTGCATATTGCCGAGTAATCCCATCGCATTGCGGCGATCGATGGCTTGCTCGACTTCCGGAGGCAGCGTAATGTCACGAACGAGAATTTTAACCAGTTCAATTCCGTAAGCTTGCATGTCAGGCTGAAGGCTTGACTGAATGCTGTTGCCGAAGTTGGTGTAGTTTGCAGCAAAGTCAAAAACCCCTGTTTCTGACCGCCCCACCCAGCTTGCAAAGCCAGTAATCACTAAATTACGAATATGGTTGCTGAGTTCGTCGACTTGAAATAGTCCATCAGTGCTGACGAATTGTTGGAGTAATTGCACAGGGTCAACCACTCGGATGCTGTAAGTCCCATGGGAACGAATGCGGACGGGGCCTAGCTCTGGATCACGAATGGTAATAGGATTGGGCGTTCCCCACTTCAAATCTGCGAAGATTTTGGTGTTGAAGAAATAGACCTCTGCTTTGAATGGAGACTGAAAGCCATACTTCCAACCCTTTATCGCGCTGAGAACGGGGAGATTTTGAGTGAGCAACTCATATCGACCTGGTTCAAAGGCATCAGCAACTTGGCCTTCATTAACAAAAACCGCTTTTTGCCCAGGACGCACGGTTAACTGAGCGCCCATTTTGATTTCATTGTTAAATCGTTCAAATCGATAGGCGATCGTGTCATTCGTCGAATCCGTCCATTCGATGATATCGACGAATTCGTGTCTTAAGCGTTCAAAGATACCCACAGGTTAATCCTCTGTGTTAGCAACGTTAGTTCAAAGATACGTATCTAAAACCATCCAAAGATGCATAAATCCAGAGATGCCTAAAGCAGTTAACGGTATTCTCTCTCATTCGACGCGAGGACTGATATCCACCGTTGACGAGCCAATATAGAACTCAGTCTTCTAATGACACCAACGTTCACTCGTTCTAATCATATGCTGCTGCTTTTTTCGAGCTATTGAATAGGTTTCGACGACTCGACATCAGTGGCATTCTTATTGATAGAGTTCCCTGATTTTACGCAAGATTGTCTTTGGTGTCTTCTATCACATCTGGCTCTGGAAAAACTAAAATCGTTTCTCACTGAATTTCTATGATGCAGAGATGATATGAAAAAAGTTATCACTTTAGCCATTTAGGCTAGGACACCAAACATTATTTGGTTATCGGTAATAGCCAAATGGCTCACCATCTTTTCTGACGGAACTGCTGAAGGCTATAGCTTCTATTCCCGTATGGATATCAAGTGGCACTTTCCTAATGAAAGGCCGATCCTTCTCTGCATTTCTGCAAAAGCTCTCTACGTCTTTCTACAATCAGAAATAGCCCAATTACGGAAGGCTACCTGCACGATGCATTGTTGACGAATACACAGCGTTTCCACGTGCGTTGTTTTATGGCCCGCGTTGGTTCAGTGCAGTGTCATGAACCGCTCTCCACACCGCTTTTTTGGTACTAAGCGCAGTTTCACACTGCTGTATCAATGGGGCTAACGTGGGGTTGTTGATGTCATGCTAATGTATGAGGCTCTCTCAATTGACGGTGCTTTGCTAGTCGTGCTCTTATGTTTCAGACACCGCTACCGACTTATCACGATTTGTCTATTCACACGACGGATGCTCAGCTGCTCAATGCTGCGGATCCCCTCCATCATCCATTACCCACTGGCTTTATTTTTGAAAGCCCTGGAAAGCATTTCACTTATCAAATTATTGGTCCGTGTTGCCAATTGTTTGATCGGGAAGAGTTGCCATGGCCGTGTTGTCGAATTCAATGGCATAGCAAAGAACCTAGCTGGCGCCGTATTGGACGTCGGTTCATTGCTGATATTGCGGCTAAGCGCTGCCCGTCCTATTCAGTTTTCATTTTGAATCAAGAATATTCGCAAGAACCATTCGTCCTAACGATGTACTGGGTTCGATTTCCTCCAACGATTAGAGATTGGTGGTATGCCAAGATTCGTACTCAAGAAGAGGGCTCTGATGATGTTGGCAACACTGAACGTTAGGTCACAAGTTTTGCGAGCCCTAGATACCGAATCGATTGCGGCGTAATCTCAAATCGACAGGGCAAGACACGAACCCCTTTGGCGATCGCCTCTCGAAGCAGCGTCCCATAAGTCGGATCTGCGCTATCCCCTGGTGAAAATTCGGTACAGTCTCCTCGATTAATGAAATACAGCATCACAGCATCTGCATCGGGAAGGATTTCCATGAGTTCTCGCAGATGCTTCTGCCCACGTTCGGTGACAGTGTCTGGAAAAAGTGCACGCGTTCCCTCTGCCCACGTTGTGTTCTTCACTTCGACGTAGATGGGCTTCGAGCCACCGCTTAAGAGAAAGTCGATTCGACTTTTTTTCTCTTTGCCGTACTTGACTTCAGGCTTAATCGTTGTGTATTCACCGATGTCTGGAATTGCTTGGGCCGCTAGTGCAGCTTTCATGACTCGATTGGGCAAAGCCGTATTGACGCCTGCCCATGTTGGAGCAGTGTCATGTACCTCAATCAGTTCCCACGTGTATTTCAGTTTTCGTTCTGGGTTGTCGCTTTGAGAAACCCATACATTGCTGCCAACTTCACAAACACCAGTCATGGGGCCTGTGTTGGGACAGTGAGCAGTAATAATCTCACCACTTTCTAATTGAATGTCAGATAAAAAGCGCTTGTACCGTTTAACTAAAATTCCTGGGAGAAGAGTGGGATATTGATACGTCCAGTCAGATGTCATGGCAAATCGTAAGCGGTTGCTAAAAACTCATCCCCAATCAATCAGGACCTAAGTCTATTGTCAAATACAGTTTTAATCGTACAAGAATAGGCTATCTAGCCCTTAGCCTGCCCATTAACTGATGCCAAGGGCAATGTAGAACATAGACTCGGATGAGTCTGTGCACCGTGGCCGATAGAGTGGATTCTTTTTTGAAGCTCCTCTATTTGAAGAAGCTGCTGACTAGCCAGAAGAAGAAGGAGGTGACAATTCCTGCGAACGATACAATGCTGAGGCCAATATCGCTGAGCTGAGCTCTCATGGCTTGCCCAACGACTCCTCCAACAACAGCCCCTACGGCTAAGGCCGCGATCGCCAACAGAAGTGATCGGAAAAATTTCTTTTCCTTACGATTGAGTAAAAAGACAGTAGCGATAACCCCAACAGCTAAGCCTGCAGATTCAGCAAAGATGCTAAGAAAGGCAGTACCAGTGAATATCCCGGCAGGCAACAACACCTCATTTCGACTGGGACTATCCATCAACTGGTTGACCCAGCTCGGCAGAGATTTCGATGGCTTTGAGGTTGCTGAAGCTGACACACTAACTTCTTTTTCTGGGAAGCGAATCTTGTCAGGGACCTTGATCTTTCCTTCCTGTCGCAACCGCAAGCGATTCATCAAAATTGCATCGTAGGCGGCTTCGATTGCTTCTGCCTGCTTCTTATTTTCCGAAAATTCTTGTAGGAGTCGATCTCGCGCACTTTGAATCTCATCAAAAGATGAGCTTTCATCAACCCCTAGTGTCTCATAGTGATTTTGAGTACTCATCGTTAGCGTCTCCAAACTCCCATGCGTCCAGCTTTATACACCATTTCCAGCAGCACATCCTAAAGAAGGGCACTTTTCATCTGAAACTAAACAAACGCCTGCCTTATACTCTGCCTGAAACTCTGTTTGATAGAAATCTAATGGCCTTAAACTCTTTCACCGATATCACGGCATCGCCACTTGAGCATTCAGTGATTCCCATCAATAACTGTTTTCAAGCATATCTGACTAGAAACCCATCAAAGGACCATTTCTTGCATTTTAGCTGTCCATCCAGGGAGTGCACAGAAAGATGCTCATAATCCGTTAACAAACTTACGAACGTTCGTGAATTATCCTGACCTCCATCTTCCATTTTTGAAAATAGACACAGATCGGCCATCTTGCTTACGTTCATTCAAATATGAGGCAATAATCGGCTCATGGATATAACATAATGGAGAATCAATATTTGGTTGCCGACTCCTCCGCTTACGCGTCACCGATTTAGCGCTGTCATAGTAAGCACTTTTTATCATTCATCGCTTATAGATGTAGTTCACAGCTATTCATTAAAAGGTTACGACTATGGCCTCAGCCAAGATTCTCGTTGTCGATGATGACCCTGCAATTCGAACTTTAGTCCATCGCTTTTTATCAAAGCATGACTACCAAATTGAGACTGCCGAAAATGGTAAATCGGCACTGTCTGTATTTGAGCAATTTAATCCTGATTTGGTCATTCTTGATGTCAATCTTCCAGATGCAACAGGCTATAGCCTTTGTGAGGAGATGCAGAAGCGCACTGGCGTTTTTGTGCTGATGCTAACTAGTCGTACCGATGAATCAGACAAAATTTTAGGATTCTCTCAAGGTGCCGATGACTATTTGACTAAGCCATTTAGTTTAAGTGAACTTGAAGTCCGAGTGGGAGCAATTCTTAAACGTCAGCGCCCGGTTACGACTGCTGAGCAACAACGGCTAACGTTCAACCGACTCATGATTGACCCGGTTCGTAGAGAAGTGACGCTAGACGAGCAGTTGATCCCGCTTACAGCCTTGGAATTTGATTTGCTGCATTTTTTGGCAAGCCATCCGGGTCGGGTTTGGCGACGGGCTGAGCTGATTCAAAAAGTTTGGGATTACGAATATGTTGGTGACCAGCGTGTGGTGGATGTCCACATTGGTCAGATTCGTAAAAAGATTGAAATTGATACGGCACAACCTGCTCTCATTCAAACTGTTCGAGGGGTCGGCTATAAATTTGAGGAGCCCGGTACTGGAGCTGAAGATAGCTGATCGTTTGCCTCGGATGCGTTCGCTACAACCATCAGCATTTCTTAAGTGAACATGTGACTCTTGCTTCAACAAGAGTCGCGCTATATGTTCGTTAACCGTAAATGGTAGAGCTTGCATGTACCATCGATCATGATTGATACAGGTGCGGCTCAATAAAGGTTATAAGACTGGGCAAAGTTTATGAAGAACTAAGGGCTTTGGGCGCTCAGCGCCCAAAGCCCTTAGTTCTTCATGCTGGATTTGAAACGATTGTCAAGTTAGACAGTTATAGCGAAACGCATGTAAGTTAAGACGATTGGTTTTGCTTGAGCGTGTAGCGCTATTAAAAAATAAAAATGTGAGTGTTGATGATTCGAGATTGCGAAAGACCCGATTAGACTGTGGTCAACGTTCACTCGTGATATTTCATGAGCGATCGCATTCTGATCAACATTCTTGATTAAGCGCCTGGAATTCAGGGTTCTCCGCTATTCTAAGGATAGGCGATTTAGATTCAATGTTCTGCATTGCCATCTCTCATATACCTTAGTAGGGTTGTTGCAGTGGTGCACGATCGGGTAAGCGAATCAATCTCATTAATCGAGCCAGACACTGTTTTGAACAGTCGATATCGAGTGGTTCAATCTCTGAGTTATGGTGGCTTTGGCGAAACATTTCAAGTCATTGATGAGGGTGCACCACTTGTTAACGATGCTTACCAGGTAAAGGTTCTAAAAGTATTAAATCTAAGCCGTTTTCAAGAGGCTAAAAGCCGTCAAAAATCAATTGACTTGTTTCGGCGTGAGGCCAGAGTACTCAGTCGATTGCATCATCCTGGTATTCCGAAGGTCGAAGCAGACGGCTATTTCACTTGGCCTAACCATAGCTCTAATCCCTTGCATTGTTTAGTGATGGATTACGTTGAAGGGCGATCGCTCGACGCCTGGATGAGACTCAATCGAGGGCGCCCATTACATCAAGATCAGGCGATTGAATGGCTTAAACAGCTCGTCGGGATTTTGGACGCTATTCACTCTCAGGGGCTGATTCATCGCGATATTAAGCCCTCAAACATCATGCTGACTGCAAGCGGGCAACTGGTGCTCATTGATTTTGGAGCAGTGCGGGATGTGACGGCTAGCTATCTTCAAGTCAGCGGACTCAATACGGGAACACGTATTTTTGCAGCAGGATATACGCCTCACGAACAAGCAGAAGGACGAGCACGGGCAGAATCTGATTTCTTTGCACTAGGCCGTACGTTCGTTCATCTCATGAGTGGGCTGCATCCGATGGCAATTGAGATTGATGATGAAACAGGCAATCTTGATTGGCGATCGTATGTTCCACATGTTTCAAGTTGGCTTGCCGATCTCCTTGAACGCATGATGGAGACGTTACCGGGCAAACGACCCAGCAGTGCTCGCGACATTCTCAGGCATCTACAAGGACCATCGGTTAGCGACCCAGCAGTGCCAGCCAAACCAACGACGTTCTTAAATTTTGGAGAAAATCAGTGGCCATTGTTGGCACGAAAGATTTTGCCTAATCACTGGGCCAATGTGCGAGCAACAGGTGTGGTTCGAGGACATCGTGATCAGGTGCGGGCGATCGCCGTTCATCCTGACAGCACAATGGTCGTGAGTTTGGGCTTTGATGGAGACGTGAAGCTCTGGTCATTGCCCCATGGAACAGAAATCGGGACCTTGAAGGGGCATACGCAACGATTAACGAGTGTTGCGATTAGTTCTGATGGTCAGGCGATCGCGAGTGGTGGCTATGACCGTTGTGTCCGCCTGTGGTCATTACCAGACGGCAATCTACGACACGTCTTACCTCGCCAATCAGACGTTATTCAGGCACTGGCCTTTCATCCTCAGAAACCGATACTCATTAGCGCAACCGGTACAGCGGTTTGTCAATGGAGCACTCAATCGGGTCGGCTTCTCTCGACATTACCTCAAGCGTTTAATGCGATTCGTTCCTTAGCAATCGGCCCCGATGGGCGCACATTAGCCATTGGCACCTTGTCTGGAACGGTAGAGCTATGGAATATTTATAGCCAAACTCGACTCTGGCAAACTCATCATCAACGGAGTGGGATTACATCCGTCAGGTTTAGTCCAGATGGCAGGATGCTGATTTGTGGAACAGGGGCAGCGATTGAGATACTTGATTTGAAAAATCGCCGCTTGGCGATGTTGAATAGCCACCAGGCGAATGCGTTAACCTCTCTCGCGGTTAGCCCAGATGGCCAGGTTCTTGCGAGTGCTTCGGGCCGCAGCATTGAGCTGTGGAGCATGACAAACGCCAAACGCATTAGCCCTCCTCTGATTGATCATCAAAAGCCCATTCGATCACTTGAATTTACACCGAATGGACGAATGCTAGTGAGTGCTGGTGCGGATCATCAACTTGTTTTTTGGCAACCGATTGGTGCTTGATCGAGCGATAATTTCGACCAACAAATCCTATGATCATCCTTTTGCTGTCAACCTTTCTGTTAATTACCCTGGCGATTACACAGGTTGCTGCTCTAATCCCTATCCATTTATTTCAAGCGCTACACATTCCGATGTGGTTGTTTTGGGGAGGATTGGCGATCGCTCTCTCCTGGTTGATGGGTGATTGAGTTCATCGATGGTTGAGTGAAGACTGCTACAGGGCGTTTATCTTTAGATTACTGGTGTGGATAGCGTATGCCTTGATCATGGTGAACTAGAGATATCCAGTTAATTCCCTTTTGCGGATGCTGCTCCTTGGTTTTGAAGAAAAGTGATCATAGTATCGCTTCCATAATCTCTGGCAACATCAAGCGGTGTTTGACCATCGCCATTCACTGGATTCAGCGGTACACCAAGATTAATCAGTGCCTCAGCCGATGAGCTATTGCTTGCCCATGCAGCCCAATGCAGTGGTGTATCTTGATAGTCATCAATAGCTCCAATACTTGCCCCGTGGCTAACTAGAGATGTTGTGACATCCGTCGGTCCCCATGCGGCTGCCCAATGTAATGGGGTTTGACCATAGTTGTTTGTCGTTGCGACAGAAGCTCCATTGTCAATCAAGAGCGTCATAACAGCTCGATGCCCATCAGTGACGGGATAGGTCTCATAGTTTGACGAGCATCCTGACACGGCTAAAAAGAGCGGTGTGTTACCCTCACTATCCAACACATTTGCAGACGTCCCACTCTGAATGAGAGCTTGAGCTTCCTGTGGATTTCCGTTGCAGGCTGCATCATGCAATGCATCAGCGGTGTAGTCAGAATACGTGCTATCAGCATAGTCGTCACTGCTCGTAAATACGCCTCCCAAGCAGGCTCGACTCAATGCAATCATGATGCCGATGACAGTAAACAAGGCTCGACGAAAAATGGGTTTTGTGAATAGAACGAATACTCCACCACCAAGGAGTGCTGCGACTCCCGTCCCTGCGGCAGCAGATGTCGTTGCAGTTGATTGATGTGAATGAGATGAGCGTTGGGTTGAACGACGTCCTGAACCCTGAGAAGCGGTGGATTGACTATTCCGGCTGGAATCGCTGCTCATTGCAGAAGAGGCGCTTGATGTCGATGAGACAGAGTGACCAGAGAATGAAGAGCCGCCAGACGTAGCGGACACTTCAACAGTGGACGTATTATCTAGCATCTGAGCAACCCCAGGGCGAGCCGGAGGTTTTCGGGGAACGGGCGCAGGCGATCGCTTCGATTGATTGGGGGAGAGAGAGGGTTGAGTTGATGGGCTGTCGGTGGCAGCGGCCTGAGCGGATGGTTCAACTCCGGCTTGACGGAGCGCTGCGATCGCTTTAGATGCCCAGCTTTGCAATGCAGCGTTATCTACGGTGGCCAGCTCTTCACAAATTGCATAGGCTTTGTCGAGCTGGCCCATGCTCCGATAGGCTTTGACTCTAGACATCTGAGCCTGCATATAGTTGCGCGATCGCACGTTTTCGCAAATCGACAGATAGGATTCTAGCGATTCAATAGCAGACTCATCATCCCCCCGCTTTTGGGCCAAAATGCCTGACTCTAGCTGTTTTAAAGCATCGCGAGATTCGGCAGCAGGTGTTGACAGGGCCTCGGGCTTCGCGTTTGGTTCTGTTTCCTGGGGTGCGTTTTGAAGCTTGAGCAACGTTTTATCGGCCCAAATTTGTAGCGCATTATTGTTATCGCTTGCTGCAAAGGCTTCACATGTAGCGATCGCCTTATCGATTTGCTTGTCTGCATGATAGGCCTTGACGAGCGCGATGCCTGCCTGCATGTAATTTCGTGATCCAGTGGAGCCAGACGCCTGACACTCAGCACAATACGCCTCTAAATGGGCGATCGCATCTCCATTGCGACCTCGCTTAAATGCGGTTAATCCATCTTCCAATGACATGACGAAATTCCTCCCAATGCCTTCTACCCAAGCCTAGAGAGCTTTTACCCGTATGCTCATATCCAGCGACACTTAAAACAGTGTTGTGCGCATTGTTCAATCGCAGCATTTGTAGATCGCCGGGCGGTCCACAAACCCTGTTGATGTAAGCAACGCAACAGCTTATCGCTATAGGTATGTAATTAAAGTATTCCCATCGAAAATAATTGATTCATCATGACCACACCGTGCAGATGGGGGTGTTACGTCTGTCGCTTATGCACCGTGCAGCATCCATAGCAATGGGGGCTGAATGATAGGACTAACTTCATTCAACAAATGCACGACTGATGACAACGGATGCAATGGACAATGCTACACATAATCCGAGGCTGAGATACCCAGCAATTAATAAGCGCTTTGCCTTTTTCTGAGCTTCGCTCAAGACCTGTTTTGCTCGGTCAGCGGCTTCGAGCTCCATGCGAATCATTCGGTTATCTCGTTCTTGACTCGCAGTGAGAAACTGATAGTCCAGATCGCTGAGACTCTTATCGTGTGACCAATCGAGTGCTTCTTGCAGAGCATTACCGCTCAACAAGCGAGACTCGTCTTTCCCACTTGAATCAGCCCATGCTTGAAATACAGCAGCGTAAGGACGACGCTGTGACAGTTGTCGATTGACCCATGCCAAATTAAACACACGAGCATACGTCGGGTTACTGATTTCTATTTTTCCGTTTCGAAACCTGGCAATGCCTGAAAGTTCGAGTGCGCGCTGTTCAGAACAGTCTTCAGCGTCGACAACGCGCTGATGATGAAGGCGTTGATAGAGACCTAATAACCGTCCAGCGAGTTCTTCATTTCTCAAGAGGCGATCGCGAATCGTGCGGAGGTGCTCAGGTTCATCTTTCGTTTCCCAATTTTCAACAATGTGCGATTGCACAATCGTCTCGACCCAAAATCCTTCTCCTTGCGGTGGAATCTCAATTTTCCCATTCACAGCCTGTCGCCCAATGGTTTGAATGATGTAGCCAAGCTTTTGAGTTAGAAAGGGTTGGCCATTGGTCCAATACAAGATTTCTCTCAGCACTTGTTGAGGGTTGTCGACTACTTCCATTAGACCGACGGTTAATGGATATGCCTCATCGTATGAAAATCCTGATAGGGTAATCGCTCGCCCAATATTAAATGGCGTTCGCCGAGTATCGGCAATGAGATCAGAGGGTGATGCGACGCCAAAAATTGCCCATGTGAGTCGCTGATATTCTTCATACTCAGCGCGTTGGTTATAGCAAAAGCGAATGTAGGAAAAGAAGTCATCGACTGAAAATGGAAGGCTTCTAACGCTATCAATTTCATCAAAAAAGATAAATATGCGATCGCCTGGAAGCTGCCGAAGAATGCACGATTCGATGAATTGTCCAAATTTCTGAATGCTTGGAATGTCACCTTGCTGTTTCCACCAGTCTCGAAGCTCAATGGTTTGCAACAGTTGAAACTGTCTCAGCAGCGCAAAGGCGATTCCTTGATACCACTGATTGGGTGTTACATCGTCGCTACCAATTCGAGTCATGTCAATTGATGCACATCGCCCGATTCGCTCTTTTTCTATGCGCGATCGCGTCCGGGCTCGCAAGCTAGACTTTCCCATTTGTCGAGACGTCAGCACGTAGCAAAATTTTCCCTCACGCAATGCCTCATAAAGCTCAACATCTGCACGGCGCTCGATGTAAGTCGGATCTGTTATTCCAAGACTACCGCCAACGTGATATTCATACATGTCTAGACATTTGCCAGTTGATAGCTAAAAAACTGCCGATACAATTCGCACGCAGGCTGAACCTGATTTCCAATTGAATGCACAAGCCCCATATTCTCAAGGCGATAGATAGCGATCGCTTCTAACTCGATAGGGCCTTGGCTGAGCACAACCGTTCGATAAATTTGCATCAATTCGGGATGCGATCGCAGTAACAGTAAAAGATGTCGCAGATGAGTGCGGTAAATCCCACCGGTTAAAGTTGCATCCGCTAAGAGCTTGGGTAAGTCAATATCCGTCTGCCTGAGATAGTAGAAAGCCAAACGGATCAGATAGGGTTGACCTCCAACCATCTCAATCAGTGGTTGAAGATATTCAGCTGCTGACGGTTCATAAGCCCATTCAAACTGGTGGCGTCGTGCTAACTCTAAGGACTGCTCAGCGGTGAAGTTAGGCAAAGGTAGAGCAAGCCCGACGTTAAACGGAGACTGATGAATGTGCAGAGGGACATAAACATCTGTTGAATGTACAATGACCCATCGAACTTTTTGCCAAATTTTAAATTCCTTTGCATCTTCGTACCACGAGCGCAGTAATGGCAGAAAGTCGCGAGCAATATTGGCATATTCAAAAATTTGATTGACTTCATCGAGTGCAATTAGAAGGGGAGCCTTCACCTGGGTGAGAATGTATTCTTCGAAGTAAGCGGTGCAGCTGACCTTGCTGCCAATATCAAGGCTCCAATAGTCTTCAAGCTGCGGAGGAATTTGAAGTTGACGACTGATATTTGCAGCTAACCATCGAAGAAACCGATTAGAACTCTTCATCACCTCATGGTCAGCTTTGTACAGGCTGATTGAAACCGTTTGAATGCCACAATGTTTGGCATAGGCAAGTAGCCTGAGTAATAAGGATGTTTTCCCGCTCTGGGGTTGACCTTTAATGCGAACAATGTTTCCAGGTTTGACGATTTCTGAATAGAGCTGAGACTCAATCAGATTTCGTTCAATGTATAGCGGGGAGTTGAGTGGCACAGGGCCACCAGGAAACTCAAGATCAGATGTGATAGTGTCATCGGTTGTCGATTGCACTGGGTTAACAAACAATGACGGTTGCAAGCCAGTCGTTGCCTGGGCGATCGCATTACTGACCGAGCGATCGCCCAATGATCGAATTCTTGCGTAGCGACTAAGAATAGCCCGAAGATTGCTCTTCGTCACCTTCTGTCCTAAAGCTTCTGACAACATTTGCCACAGCTTGAATCCAATATCTCGGATGTAGCTATGCTCGTATCCAGCGCGTTCGGCAATTTCAGCGTAGGTTTGCCCCGCCCACACGCCACAAAAAACCGTCTCTTGCAGGGTACTGAGCGAATACCGAGACAAAATCACATCAACAAGTGAAAGTGCTTCGTCAGCAGTCATACCCTCAGTTTGAATGAATCAGTTGTAATTGATACCATTTCCTGAAATAGATGCACTAAATATCTTTGTAAAACCCGCCCGTCGAGCGGGTTTTACAAAATCCAATAATGCACCAACTTGAAGAATTGGTATGAGCATTATGACTACGAGGAGCATGGATAGAATTTAGAAAACGAAAACGAACTCGTATCAGCTTTCGTTGCCTGCATCAGAATCGAAGCAGGAACGTTTCAAAATACCCATCATCGGGGGCTCTACTTCAGGTAGCACTGAAATGCTGGAGTTCAGCATCTCAAACTGAGATTAGCTTCAGATGAACATGCAAAACCGATTTAAAGCGAATAGGCGTAGAACTCCTGCACAACAGATGTTCTACGCCTAGGACTGAATCTGTAAAGATATCTCAAACCAGATGTTGAAAACTACCCATTACAACTGGTCTCTATTCACAGAGCCGAGTGCATGAGTAGCCTAGCCCTCACCCTTGGTCAACACTATAGACTGCGGTCAAACGATAGTCTTCACCCGCCGGGACATTAACGACATCAGTTGCTGCATTTGTCGTCTCTACACAGATAAACCGTTTGTAGTCTTCGTCTTCTAAATCCGCCATTTTGGTGGAAATATCGACCCATGGATTCCACACAACTGCACTTTTGCTGCCTGTCGATGCTACATGAATGCGACGGCCTAGAGAATCGTCGTGAATGATGAGTTCACTCGGAACATCGAGATAAATGCGGTCAACTTCTTGGGCGATCGCCACAGCTCCCTGTTGAGTTTTTTCAGTTCCTGCATCAACTTTATCGATGTAGCGCTTGGTATCTAATCCCGACACCGTTACCTGCGTAATGTCTCCGACGGTGAAATAGGTGTGCAGAGCTTGAGTAATCGAAAAGGCTTGGTCACTGTTATTTCGCGTCACTAAGGCCATTGTCAGCTTGTCGCTCACGAGAATTTCAATCGCGAAATCAAAGGATTGAGGCCAGATTTCCCGAGTTTCTTCTGTGTCGCTAAATCCCAACACGACTTTTGTGTCGCCTGCATCCGTCGTTTCCGTTGACACGACCGTCCACAATCGATTTCGAGCAATTCCATGACTGGGACGTCCTTTTCCTTCTGGATCAGGTCCAAACCACGGCCAACATACGGGAGCTCCTCCCTTAATGGCTTTACCTGGCTTGTAGTAAGCATTTGCGCTTAAAAATAACAGATCCTGAGCTTCAGTATTCGGTTGGAATGACAACACTTGCCCACCGTAAACGGAAATTTGTGCCTTAGCTTTGTCATTCGCAACGTTGATCATTGGAAAGCCGCCGTTGCCTTCCACAAACGTCAGTTGATTCTCGATACCGTAATCCGCGTTGAGTTGCTCAATAGTCATGGAGATATCTGCTGAACTGCTCCACTATTATCCACCTCGCAGGAGACGAATCATTGATGATTTGTATTCGCGCTCGGGTAATCAGGCCCACACCAAAAAAGCATAGATGAAGTAGGCGAGGTACGAGCCTCCAATCAGGCCAATAATGGATCGAGCCGCTAGAGAATCGTAATTGACGAATAAGACAACGCAGCTGATGATTACCGCCAATATTTCAATTGGAACGACGATGTTGCCGTAGTGTCTAGGATCCCAATAGGACACTGGACTAACAAACCGCCAATTTGAAAAGGGTAGGAAATGGCGGTGAGCATCGTCATGATGCAAGGGCAAATCTCCAGCCACATGCAGCATCATGCTAATAAAAAGGGCGATCGCCACGTTAGATTTGCCCCAGATTGCTACTGCGAGACCCAATATCATCAACGGCAATGAGTTAAACACATCAATGAAATTTTGCCAGTTGTCTTGAAAATACGACTGCGACCAGATGATACGCTCAGGTGTGTTTCGCAGAATCTTCTCGACGAAATAAAACACAAAAATGGGCAAATCTGGAAGAATCGCGCCAACGACAATTGCGAGCTGAGTTGTCAATCCTTGCTGTCGACCAATAAAAAACAAATTAATGACTGCATGGGCAGGTGTATTCATTCGACATTCATGGAGTGACGTTTGTTTAACCGTAACTGATATTAAATCCGCAAACAAAAAAACGCTTCCATCTGTTTTCACAACTTGGCAAAGTTTACGAAGAAATAGCGAAGCAATAGGGGGTGGTGGGTACGCGTTGCGCACCCACCACCCCCTATTGCTGTGTATGGATTTGAGACGATTGCTCAGTTGTGAAGACATCTGTTGTGAAATCCTCACAGTTCGAGAATCTCACAACACATACATCTATTAGGGGTAGCGTGACTGTTGATCAACAACGCACGGCTCTATCAGACGATGCGTTCGCTTAAACCGTTAACAGGTACAATTCACCGTTCAGATAAGTGCGGTTGCAAGTTACTCAACGCGCCATTGAGAGGACCCTCGCAATTTCCTACATATATGTCTGACGGAGATTTTTTAGCGATCGCCATAGAGAACGCTCTTCAACGCTTCCAGAACTCGGTCGACGCTTTGTGGCTGACTGTTGTACCCCATCAATCCGATACGCCACACCTTGCCAGCAAGCTCACCCAACCCATTACCAATTTCGAGATTATGTTCATCGAGCAGAGTTTGAGTCACGGCTTTGGCGTCTACTTCATCGGGTACTCGAACTGTTGTTAACGTACACAGGCGAGTCTCTTCGGGAACATGGCACTCCAATCCCAGATCAGTCAAACCTTCCCAGAGACGTTCTGCATTGTTGCGATGGCGAGTCCATGCCTGCTCAATCCCTTCTTCAGCCAGAAGTAGCAACGCTTCATGGATGGCATAGGTCATATTTACGGGAGCCGTGTGGTGATATTTACGACCATTTCCCCAATAGTTGCGCAGCATGGACATGTCCAAATACCAGTTTGCAACTTTACTCTGGCGGCGATCCATTTTCTCCAATGCGCGATCGCCCATCGTGAACGGTGAACTCCCAGGAGGACAGCTCAGCCCTTTTTGACTACAGCTGTAAGCCAGATCGACCTTCCAATCATCGAGAAATAGAGGCATGCCGCCTAAACTGGTCACCGTATCAACGAGGAGAAGACAATCAAACTCGCGACATAATTCTCCGATACCTTCGAGGGGCTGACAGGCTCCTGTTGATGTTTCTGCGTGTACGATTGCCAAAACATTAGGACGATGTTGTTCCAGCGCAGCCCGAAGCTCTTGTAAGCTAAAGACTTGACCCCAAGACTTATGAATAGTGCGTACATCTGCACGGTAACGCTCTGCCATATCCACGAGGCGATGACCAAAATAACCTTTGACGCCAACCAAAACGACATCGCCAGGTTCTACAACATTGGCCAATGTCGCTTCCATCGCAGCTGAACCTGTCCCGCTAACGGGTAGTGTCATCGCATTTTTCGTTTGCCATACATATCGCAGCAAGTTTTGCACTTCATCCATAAGCGCAATGTAGGCCGGATCAAGGTGCCCAATCGGCTGGTGATTCATTGCGGCTGTTACGGCTGGATGAGCATTTGAAGGCCCTGGACCAAGAAGTAACCGCTCTGGAACTTTCACAGGAGCCTCAATGGTGCGAAAGGTATTGTCTACCGTATTAGACGGAGAAATAAGCGTTGACGTCATGAATTTTTTGTAGCTTACGTTACAGCACTAAAAATATTCTCCACTGTTATGGCATCTTTCTGATGTTAAACCTTACTAAATTTCCTCCAATTTCATGACACTATCGCTTGTCTACGCAATCCTAGATGATGAAGCTGGAGCTGGTAGCGTTTGTCTTACCCCACTCTCCGCATTGAATTAAGCCTTACGCAGCTTTGCTCGTTAGAGCTTTTGCTCAATTGAGCAAACAATGACGCCATCACTGTGGCAAAGCTATGTCCGATGCCATTCATCATTCTCATGATCATGACTGAGATCAGTCCTAGCGAAGCCACTGGTGAAGATTTCCATCTACTGCCATGAATATTCCAAATTGGGTCACGGTCTCCCGTCTATTTGCGATTCCTTTTCTGTTTATTACCTTATATATTCCCAGTGACACCTATCGTTGGATAAGCCTAGTCCTTTTTCTCGTGATCTCAGGCACAGATTGGCTAGATGGCTATTTGGCTCGTCGCCTTGATCAGGTGACGGAGCTAGGCAAGTTTCTTGATCCGCTCGTTGATAAATTGTTGGTGCTGGCTCCCTTACTGGTTCTTGTTGAACAGCAGCAAATCCCCGCATGGGGTGTGTTTTTGATTCTTGCCAGAGAGCTAATCATTGCAGGATGGCGCGTGAATCAAACTCAAGTCTCGGGTGCAAATATCTGGGGAAAGGCAAAAACGGTTAGTCAAATTGTGGCGATCGCCCTCTTAATTGCACCGTTGCCTATAACGTGGGAACAATTTGCGATCGCTGCCTTTTGGATATCCGTTGCGTTGACGATTCTATCGGGCGTGATGTATCTGCTCCCCAAACAACAGTCGCCTCATCAAAACTAAAGTATGCCCCATAGTCAGCTGATTCTTAGAGAAACCGGATGAAGTGTGCTTGGAAAGGGGCGTATGAGTGCTCAAATAAAAAACCTCTGCTTATCCAGAGATAAACAGAGGTTAATAATCAGGGTGCATCTACCATTCCACTTTTCATTCGCTACGCCATGCGTCCGGACAATGAATGAATTTTATTGGACGTTGAGCAATCGGCTGACACCAATTCTTCGAATTGACGCACGATTTTGACTATTCTGGAGCTTCATCAGACGGGAGCCACAACCATATTGAGGCACATCTTCTAGAAAATGGTGCAATCAGAACTATTGGCGGCAGAGCATTGCTTAAGACGCGCTCATCGCCCCAAAAAACAATACCGTGCCGTCACTGAGTTAGCCTGTAGCCATAAAAGTAAGATGAATGGACCGCTTCATTTTTTGACAGTTCTGCAAACGTCGTTAACAATTTGAGCCCATAAAATGAGGATGAGTATTGCGAAAAACTTGGAAAATTCTCGGATTGCTCACGACTTTCAATGAAGATCTTGGTTAGACGATGGCATAGCCCAAGCTACGTGAACCCGTATCTAATCAAACCATTCATCTTTGAACGATTCGATAGAGGTTCCAAGGCGGTATTTCAGCATTAGCTGTGACAGGTAAGGTGAAGGGATAGGGGCAAAGTGTTGCCCAGACTGTTGCTTGCATCCTACCCCAAGTGTCGCTCAACAGGTTTTGTGTATGACTTGGCGATCCGCTGTACGTGAGTTAGTCCTAGAGAGGGTGCTAGAGCAATGACCCAAGAGTTCCACATTTCAATCACGCCAATTCGTTCAGACGAGTATTTGGTGAGAACCGAAGAGGTTGCGCCTGGTGTCCCATTGGCTGAGGAACAATATGTGTGGCCCGCATCCGATTGGTTGGCGCAGGCTCGTACCCTCATGAATGATCCAATTGTTGGATTGCTCCAAGGCGATCGCCTTTCAGCCTTTGGTGGCAAAGAACAGACACGCCAAGATGATGCCGACGCCAGCACCACACTCACGACATTGGGACAACAACTTTATCGGCATCTCTTTCAAGGGCGATTGCGCGACAGTTGGATGACGGCTCAAGGAATTGCTCAGCATCGAGGTGAAGCACTCCGGCTACGATTAGGACTGAAAGGAACTACATTGCCTGGAATCCCTTGGGAGGTTCTCAACAGCGGGATTAGCGACAGCTTTCATAGTTCAACCCAGCATCTTGCCACTGGAGTAAACATCCTGTTTTCTCGATATTTAGCAGATACAGGTGTTGGCCATGCACTCGGCTATCAGGCCATTCCCAAGCCTCAGAAAACCATCAAAATTCTGATGGCGATCGCCGCCCCAACCGATCAACAACAGCTGAAGCTCAACCAAGAAGCTCAGCACCTCCAGGAGGAACTGCGACTCAAGGCGAATGTGTTGAAGGCAGGTGGCGCTCATTTGCTCCCCGATATCCGGGTCACCATTCTTGAGCAACCTGGGCGAGAGGAGTTGGCCCAAGCCTTAGAACAAGGTCAATACAACATTTTTCACTATGCCGGCCACAGCGAGCTTGGAGAGGGTGGCGGCAAAATTTATTTGGTCAACCGTCAAACCGGCCTCAGTGAAACTCTGAATGGTAACGACCTGGCTGGGCTGCTGCTGAACAACGACATCCAAATGGCAGTCTTTAACTCCTGTCGAGGAGCTCATACGGCTACCGTGGTGTCTGACCCTTCGCGTCAAGCTGGCACGTTAACAGATGCACTCGTGAATCGAGGCATTCCTGCTGTGTTGGCAATGGCTGAACAAATTCCGGATGATGTGGCGCTCAGCCTAAC
>JBCBLF010000119.1:0-14521 GCA_038520475.1 Cyanobacteria bacterium J06627_8 | reverse complement strand
CCAACATCTGCGATTCGAATTGCAAATGGTCTGAGTTTTGATGGACGGATCACGAATACAGTAGATGGTCTGATCGATGGAGCCCAAAATGGCCTGTACTTCGGGGATGCAGAGCATGATGCCAGAGTCGTTAACCGAGGAACCATCCAAAGTGCCAGTCGTGCAGTCAATATTGACGGTACAGGCGTCGACATTATCAATACAGGTAACATTCTCGGAACAGGCAACCAGCGCAACGGCACCGTTTACTCGGACGATACAGCCAACGACTTCACTATCAGCAACTCTGGCACGATTGATGCCGGTGAAGGCAATAATGGTGCAGCGATTTCTTTGTCATTAGGAGATAATCCGGTTACAGCCACCATCATCAACTCGGGTACTATTCAAGGTCGTTCTGATGACGGTGATCCGTTAGCTCCCACAAGTCCTCAGGCTGGCGACGGGATTCGACTGGAAGGAGTTCGAGGCACGACGCCAGACGGTAGCGTCACCTTTGCTCCCTCTACGTTCGTAGGAAGCATAACCAACTCAGGTCTCATTGCTGCCGGAGCCAATGGACTCGGTTCAACGTCCGGCTTCCATGCCGTCAATGGTGTGTCATTCCAAGGCACGTTGACCAATGAAGCCTCCGGCATCATTTCAGGAGCTCAGAATGGGGTGTACTTCGGCAACCCTGTAAACGGTGAAGGAGCGGATCACACGGGTGGTGTCTTCAACAACGCAGGTCTCGTCTCGTCTGATAGCCGGGCGGTCAACATCGATGGCGTTGGATTGACCGTCAACAACACGGGTACCATTCTTGGAACCGGGGACCAGCGGAACGGAACTGTTTACTCTGATGCGACAGCCGATGATTATACGATCGTCAATGAAGCATCTGGAGTTATTGATGCGGGCGTTGGCAACAACGGCGCAGGTATCTCCCTGCAAACAGGAGACGTATCGGATGATGTTGTGACGGCAACGGTGGCCAATGCTGGACTGATTCAAGGTCGAGGAAATGCCGATGGCAACTTATCTGGCGATGGAATTCGCGTGTTCTCCGGCGTTGGTGATGGCAATGTCATCTTCCAAAGCGACATTACCAATAGTGGAACGATTATCGGCACCGATGCGGGTATCGAAATCATTGATGTGGTTCTAGATGGTGAGATTACCAACAGCGGCATCATCACTGGAGCGCGGGCATCAATTGATACGACTGCGGCACTTGGAGATGTCACCGTTAACAACAGCGGCACGCTCAATGGCGATGTACTGCTAGGTAATGGAGATGATGTCTTCAATAGTGGCTCGGGTACTGTTAATGGCTCTGTGCTGGGTGGTAGTGGTGACGACACCTTGATCGGCGGGGAAACAAGCGATCGCCTGGTTGGTGGATTGGGTGACGATATCCTCACCGGCAATAACGGTTCAGACACCTTTGTGTTTGCCCCAGTTGATTTGGGTGCAGACGAGGTCACCGATTTCCAAGATGGCAGCGACCTGCTGGATGTCAGTGCGTTTATTGGCAGTGTTGATGTGAACAGTTTGGATATTGAACAGCTTGGGGAAGGTGCGCTGATTACCTTTGCACCGGATAATACCGTGCTTCTTCGCGGGATTCAGGCTGCTCAAATTAGTGCTGCTGATTTCGTTGTGTAGGCTGAAGGGCTATTAGCTGAAAGCCCACGGTTGATTCAACCGTGGGCTTTTGGTTCAAAACTCTCCTGTCCTTGTCGGCTGAGCGAAATCGAAGTCAAACTCCTCCAAGCAATTTCCAAATCTGTTTCTGTAGAATAAGGCCGGGCTTCGACTTCGCTCAACCCTCAGTTCCTTTTAACCTCTAACGTTTCCATCTAACTAAGCCAATCCTCTGTCCTCTCCTGGCTGGCTGAGCGAACAGAAACATTAGTTCTGCAACTGATTCGAAAATCCATATTAATGAGGCGTCCGAGATATTTGACGTGGTTTTGCAGGTGGGGCGATCGCCATCATGTCTTCTAAAACCGATAACAAATGCTCTCATGAGTTTCAATCGTGCGGAAGCAGGGCATATTGCCGGGGTCATCAACACTCGCAACATTCAGAAAAATGTCTCGCTCATAAGGAGTCGCATCTTGGTCATCAACGAGGTACGCGCAAAAGCCTCGATCGTCATACTCCATATCACTACAGGCGTTAATCATGTAAATTGTCGTGCTCGACTCATTGAGCCAATGAAGTGTGGCGTAGTGAGCCCCGGCACCATATCCCGCGCTGATGACACAGGGCTCGCGTCGTTCTAGCGTATCGCCTTGAAAGGCATAGCACACTGCAACTTCGTCAGGATACGGGCGCGCTGTGGCAGGTGAATGCAAGGCCATCGCGATGATACCCATCACGCTGGAGAGACTTATCTTGATGGTGAGTTTGGCAATCGTCGAAGGGTGACGCATTCGTTCATCTCCCAGAATCTTCCCGCTATTGGATAGGGTTCCCTACGATACAGATCGTCCAGCAGAGTATCAGCTGATATAAGAAGCTCTTGGATGCGAGTCGGTTGCGGATTTACCCTGAGCATTACTCGAATATCGATGCGTCGCTGCGCTGACGGCATCCTACCTTGGCTGTGGATTTGATGATGCCATCCGCAGAGCAACACTCTCGTAAGGAACGGATGAGTCTTCTATACAATAGAGGATGTGTACATTTTTTAAGGGGATCCGCGATCCCATTTGCAATGATGGATGCCATTCAGGTGATGCTATATCGAGTTGAGCAAATGGCTGATGGCCTGGTCTCAAACCAGTTGACTCACCTTAGCTTTGCCAGTCTTGCCATTATTTTTGCAGCGGGTCTGTTGACCAGTCTGACCCCCTGTATGTTGTCAATGCTGCCCATTACCGTTGGCTACATTGGCGGTTATGAATCTCAAGGGCGAATTCAAGCGGCATCACAGTCTCTATGGTTCGCATCTGGATTGGCAACAACCCTTGCGGGAATGGGCATTGTGGCGGCGATCGCCGGACGAGTTTATGGTCAAATTGGTGTTGGCTTGCCGATTGTCGTCAGCATCATTGCTATTTTGATGGGCCTATATCTCTTAGAGCTTTTTCCGTTTCAGCTGCCCTCATTTGGCGGCACCGAGTGGATTGGGGATGAGTGGCCACGGGGTATTCGGTCCTATTTGCTTGGGCTGACCTTCGGATTAGTGGCCTCTCCATGCAGCACACCTGTGTTAGCGACCTTACTCGCATGGGTCTCTGATCAAAAAGATCCCGTGCTCGGGAGCGCTCTCTTACTGTCGTATGCTGGGGGATATGTCGCCCCGCTCATCATTGCTGGAACCTTCACTGCATCCATTAAAAAACTGCTTGAGCTACGTCAGTGGTCGAGCTGGATTACACCAGCAAGCGGTGTTCTGCTCGTCGGATTTGGCGTTTTTTCTCTCCTGACTCGTGTTTTTCCAGATGGGACGCTGCAATAATCAGTTGCTGCGATGCTCCCTTTAGGAATGTATGGGACAAATGCCTCTTCGCCTACTTTTCACCTAATGTCCACCTCATCGCTACGGATTCATGTCTTCTAAGCCTTCTCCATCTGCATCTTCTTCTGTGAATGATTCGTCACGGCCCCAAGCGAGGGGTGGAATTCAGCATTACCTCAAGCGTCAGCTCATTCCTGTTCTTGCAGATCTGCGGCTCGCAATTATGCTGCTCTTGGCGATCGCCTTTTTCAGCATCGCTGGTACGGTAATCGAGCAGGGGCAATCTCTTCGCTTTTACCAAGAAAACTACCCTGAAGATCCTGCACTATTTGGGTTTCTCACTTGGAAGTGGATTGCCATTATTGGACTCGATCATGTCTATCGAACGTGGTGGTTTCTGTCGTTATTGATTTTATTTGGGGCGAGTTTAACGGCGTGTACTTTCACTCGTCAGTTCCCAGCGCTTAAGGCTGCTCGAAAATGGTCATTTTATAATCGTCCTCGACAGTTTCAAAAACTCGCGCTGAGCACTGAACTCAGCAACGTTCAGGCAGAAGCCCTATCTCCACATTTAGAGCAAAAAGGATTTCGAGTCTTTCAAGAAAACAACCAGCTGTATGCACGAAAAGGCATTGCTGGACGAATCGGGCCTATTGTCGTGCATGCCAGCATGTTGATTATCTTGGCAGGAGCAATTGTCGGAGCCATGACCGGCTTCTTTGCCCAAGAGATGATTCCGAGTGGACAAACTTTTCACGTGCGAAACATCTTCGATGCAGGGCCGTGGGCAGAGTCGCAAATCCCGAAAGACTGGGGTGTGCATGTAAATCGCTTTTGGATTGACTACACACCAGAAGGAACCATCGACCAGTTTTACTCTGACCTGTCCGTCGTTGATGAAACGGGTGAAGAGCTCGATCGACAGATTATTCACGTCAACCAACCCTTGCGATACAAGGGCGTTACTTTCTATCAAGCAGACTGGGCGATCGCCGCGGCCCGAGTCCATGTCAATAACAGCCCAATCTTTCAGCTACCCATGGCACAGCTACCTGTTGCCGATGGCGGACGTATCTGGGGAACTTGGATTCCAACCAAACCTGACATGAGCGATGGAGTCGCTGTGGTCGCGAAGGATCTCCAAGGCACCGTGGTGGTTTACGACACGGAAGGAACTCTAATCGGCACAATTCGCGAAGGCATGAGTCTGGCTGTTAATGGGGTGGCGTTGACGCTCGATGAACTTATCGGCAGCACGGGCCTACAAATCAAAGCTGACCCCGGCATTCCGCTGGTATATCTTGGGTTTGGCCTACTGATGATTGGCGTTGTGATGAGCTACGTATCACACTCACAAATTTGGGTCTTGCAAGAGGGCGATCGCCTTTACCTTGGAGGGCGAACAAATCGTGCTCACGTAACTTTCGAACGAGAATTTATCGATCTGGTTGATGTGCTTTCTGCTAAATCACCAGAATCGGATACATCTTCCAAAGAAGACTCAATCCCACAGCAAATGACAGGCATTCTGTAAGAGCAAATTACTGACGCTAACGGTAAGCGTCAGTTTGGGAATGAACACAAATAGCCTGATTTCATCAACCACCAAAATTTTTATCCCTTCGTAGATATCCTTTCGTGAAGCTTGCTATGTCGTCTGCAAAAGACACAATTTGGCAAATGTCTCACCGCCTCATTTCTTCGTTATGAATCTGAGAAGACGGCACAGCTGTGAAAAGGTAGACGTTTCTAACGCCATTTTTGAATTCGTCCAAATGACAGATTAGGCCAAATGATAGGATAGTTACATATTCCTAAGCAGAAAGCGTTTGGGTTTGGTATCCACACATCCCATTGGTTCGGGTGTCCGTACTTCGTTAACTCAAAGGTTACAGTGCGGAGTCTTATCCCCTTGCTTATACTGTGATAATGGGCAGCAACAGCTATTCGCCCATTTTATTCAGGTTCAACTGTCCTCTTTGTTCGTTTACGTTTTTTGCCATGTTTAAAAAGCTTTTTGGCGATCCAAACGCTCGCAAGCTTAAGCGATATCAGCCCGATGTTGTTGAGATCAATCTTTTAGAAGAAGAGATCCAGCCCCTTTCCGATGCGGAGCTGGCTGGAAAAACGGCTGAATTTAAGCAGCGGTTGGAGAAGGGCGAGTCGTTGGACTCAATCTTGCCAGAAGCATTTGCTGTCGTGCGCGAAACCGGAAAGCGGGTTCTTGGCATGCGGCACTTCGATGTCCAGATGATTGGAGGCATGGTGCTCCATAACGGGCAAATTGCTGAAATGAAGACTGGTGAAGGTAAGACGCTTGTATCGACACTTCCGTCATATCTCAATGCGCTTGAAGGAAAAGGCGTCCACACCGTCACCGTGAACGACTATTTGGCTCGTCGAGACGCAGAGTGGATGGGCCAAGTGCATCGTTTCTTGAACCTGGAAGTTGGCCTAATTCAACAGGGGATGAGTCCGGCTGAGCGAAAGAAGAATTATGCCTGTGACATCACCTATGGAACCAACAGTGAGTTGGGATTCGATTACCTGCGCGACAACATGGCAACGTCGATGGCAGATGTGGTTCAACGTCCGTTCAACTTTTGCGTGATTGACGAAGTTGACTCTGTCTTAATTGACGAAGCTAGAACTCCGCTCATTATTTCTGGACAGGTCGAACGTCCAAGTGAAAAATACGTCCGTGCAGCGGAAGTCGCTTTTGCCTTAGTCCGTAAAGAAGATGAAGAGGCAGACGGTCATTACGAGGTTGATGAAAAGGCACGGAATGTGTTGCTATCCGATGAGGGATACATTGAAGCAGAGCGATTGCTCGGTGTTTCAGACCTGTTTGATCCCAAAGATCCTTGGGCGCATTACGTCTTCAATGCGGTCAAGGCAAAGGAACTCTTCATCAAAGACGTGAACTATATTGTTCGCAACAAAGAAGTTGTCATCGTTGACGAATTCACTGGGCGGGTTATGCCCGGGCGTCGATGGAGCGACGGGCTGCACCAAGCCATTGAAGCCAAGGAGCACGTTGAGATACAACCGGAAACTCAAACTCTTGCAACCATTACGTATCAAAATTTCTTCTTGCTTTATCCTAAGCTGGCAGGAATGACGGGAACTGCAAAGACGGAAGAAGCTGAGTTTGAGAAGATTTACAGCCTTGAAGTAACCGTTGTCCCAACCAACCGCCCGAATCGCAGGGCAGACCTCTCAGATGTGGTCTACAAGACGGAAGAGGCTAAGTGGAAGGCGATCGCCCAAGACTGTGCTGAGATGCATGAAATGGGTCGCCCTGTTCTCGTTGGAACAACCAGCGTTGAGAAATCGGAGTATCTCTCCCATTTGCTGAGTGATTTGAAGGTCCACCACAACCTGTTGAACGCAAAACCTGAAAATGTAGAGCGAGAGTCTGAAATCGTGGCTCAGGCAGGACGTTCAGGAGCCGTGACCATTGCCACCAACATGGCGGGACGCGGGACAGACATTATTTTGGGTGGAAATTCAGACTACATGGCGCGACTCAAAGCCCGTGAGTATCTGATGCCAGCACTCGTTAAGCCAGAAGCTGAAGATGAGTTTTCAGTCACTCAAGTGGCTGCTGCCAAAGGGAACCGAAAAGGCGGCAAAGGCTTTGGAAGTGGGAAAAAAGAAAAAACGTGGAAGGTGTCACCTGAGATTTATCCAACGCAGATCTCTGCCGAAGCTGAGCAGCTCATCAAATCGGCAACTGAGTTTGCAGTGCAGCAATATGGAGAGCGATCGCTTTCTGAGCTAGAAGCTGAGGATAAATTAGCCACAGCTTCTGAAAAAGCTCCAACGGATGATCAAGTCATCTTGAAGCTCCGTGAAGCCTTCAATCTAATTCGAAAAGAGTATGATTCGTTTACTGATAGAGAGCATGATGAAGTCATCGAGCAGGGCGGCCTCCATGTGATTGGCACCGAGCGCCACGAATCTCGTCGAATTGATAATCAGCTCCGTGGACGGGCAGGTCGACAAGGTGACCCAGGTTCTACTCGATTTTTCCTCAGTCTGCAAGACAACCTCTTGCGCATTTTTGGCGGTGATCGTGTTGCTGGGTTGATGAATGCGTTCCGCGTCGAAGAAGACATGCCGATTGAATCAGGGATGTTAACGCGATCGCTTGAAGGAGCTCAAAAGAAAGTTGAGACCTATTATTACGACACCCGAAAGCAGATTTTTGAATATGACGAAGTGATGAACAATCAGCGTCGAGCCATCTATGCTGAGCGACGACGCGTCCTTGAAGGACTCGATTTGAAGGAGCAAGTCATTAAATATGCGGAGCAGACGATGGATGACATCGTCGATGCCTATGTGAATCCAGAACTTCCACCTGAAGAATGGCAACTCGACAAATTGGTCGAAAAAGCAAAGGAATTTGTTTATCTTCTATCTGACTTGGAGCCTGCTCAGATTGAAGATCTCACCATGACCGAAATGAAGACATTCCTTCACGAACAGGTCCGCATTGCCTATGACATCAAAGAAGCGCAAGTTGACCAGATTCAACCCGGACTGATGCGTCAAGCTGAGCGGTTCTTTATTCTTCAGCAGATTGATACTCTATGGCGAGAGCATCTTCAACGCATGGATGCATTAAAGGAATCTGTTGGATTACGGGGCTATGGACAAAAGGATCCGCTGATTGAGTACAAAAGCGAGGGATATGAACTCTTCTTGGATATGATGACGGACATTCGTCGGAACGTCGTCTTCTCACTATTCAAGTTCCAACCACAGCCTCAACAGCCTGCTGCACAACCCGCTTCTGGAGTGGTCTAACGTTTACCAATCAACGAACGAGGGGCTTGGAGATGCGTGGCATCTCAAGCCCCTCGTTCGTTGATGAATCCATCTTTCCTAGAGGTGGATGGGGAAATGTTCGCTGTCAATCAGCACCAAGCACGGCACAATGGGACAATGTGTCAACGTTAGTCAGTGGAATCAGCTATGTCAGTACGGCGTCCAGATATTGTGTTCCTTGTGCTTGATACTCAACGGAGCGATCGCCTCTCCTGCTACGGGTATCCTCTTCCCACATCTCCCAATCTAGACGCACTTGCCACTCACTCAACGCTCTTCCAAAACGCGATTTCAGCGGCCCAATGGACTGTGCCCTCTCACGCTTCAATGTTCACGGGGCTCTACCCATCAGCTCACCAAGTTTTGCAGTCGTACTCGGTTTTGCCAGACAACCTCACAACCCTCGCCGAGCGTCTGAGTTCAGGAGGATATTTTACTGCTGGCTTTTGCAACAACCCCCTCGTTGGAGTCATCAATAATGGCTTGCGACGGGGCTTTGACAGCTTTTTAAACTATAGCGGTCTGCTCACTTCTCATCCCAATCAAGCGGGTCGAAAAAAAGGACCCATTGATCTCTATCGTCAGTTTTTTAAGCGGGTTTTAGCGAATGGGCTCGGTAAAATTCAAGACTCGTTTGCACGGTCAGAGATGCTCCTCGCTCTCTCCTTCTCGCCGCTGATGGTGCCTCTTTGGCAAACGGCATTGAGCTTCAAAGGAAATACGACCAAGTCCCTAGATGATGCGGCCAACTTACTCATCAATCGGGGAGGAATGGACGCCGAACAACCTGTGTTTACCTTCATTAATTTGATGGGAACGCACATGCCGTATCATGCTCCACGATCCTACGTCGAGCGATTTGCGCCCCATGTCCTCAGAGACAAGAAGGCGCGCCATTATCTGCGTCAGTTCAATAGCGATGTTTACGGTTGGTTGGCCCCATTGATGGGAGCCCTAGACGACCATGAGAAAGCGACTCTAGACGGGATGTATGACGCGGAGGTTGCCTGCCAGGACGATCAACTAGGAATATTCTTCAAACGACTTCGAGAGAGCGGTCGGCTCGACAATACATTGCTCATTGTTTGCTCGGATCATGGCGAACATCTAGGGGAGAAGCAGTTCATTGGACATTCCCTCTCGCTGTATAACGAATTGGTTCGAGTACCGCTGATTATTCACGACCCAAGCAACGCACTGGGACAGGGTGATGTTCGAGATGATGTGGTGTCAACTCGTCGCTTGTTCCATACTGTTTTGACAAGTGCAGGCTTAGCCAGCAAGGAAGAGCGATCGCTCACGCTGGCCCATGAAGCGACAGCTGACCCTGAACACAATCAAGTATTTTCAGAAGCTATTCCACCCCAAAATGTCGTAAACCTCTTGCAGAAACGTCAGCCGCAGCTGATTCGCGATCGCCTCTGTGATCAGCCTCGACGAGCCATTTGGATTGGAAATCACAAGCTGATTGAAACAGGTCAGCATATGCTTGAACTCTATGATATTGCCGAAGACCCCTCTGAGGATTTGAATTTAAGCAGCATTTTTCCTGAAAACGTTGAAGTGCTGCAAGATTGCTTACAGTCCTTTGTCGGCGAACATGCCCACGTTACGAATGTGGTCACCAGTCGCGCTCCAGGATTTGATGACCCGGAAGTTCAGCAGCGACTTCGAGATCTCGGCTACTTAGAAGATTAGAATCTAAGGCAAAACAACAGAAGCTAAAACAACAGGGGCTTTAAGGGCTATAGGGCGCGCCGCACCCCACATTACCGTTTCTACACTTAACGTAGTTGCATACTGCTATAGCCTTACCAGTTCCGTTAGGACAAAGCGACGAGCCGTTTGGTTGTGCATCTGTGAACTGAATAGGACTTGATGCCGTAGCCTAAATGGCCAAAGCTACATACCTCTATCGCACGTTTGAGCCTAAATCAATATTGCTTCGACGAGCCAAAATAGAGGGTCTTAGCGACGTGACAGCCTGCTGATAATGAGGATCAGCGATCGTTCCACGCGTTTGGGGCTGTACTGATAACCGACGACGTTGAGCAAGCGTTAGATCCATTTCTATGTTTGGCGTGATGCCATGCTGACTAATGTCCGTTCCGTTGGGCGTGTAATATTGGGCAACCGTCACAGCGATGCCTGACCCATCAGATAATTCATGAACAGCCTGCACTAGAGCTTTTCCAAAGGTCTGGCTCCCAATCACCACGGCGCGATTGTTGTCCATCAGCGCTCCGGTCAAAATTTCGCTTGAGCTGGCTGAATTGCCGTCGACCAAAATAGCCATTGGACGATCGGTCAATGCCGTGTGATCAGCCGCTACCTCTTGGCTATGACCATCGCGATCCAGAGTCTGCACGATTGGACCATCGCTCATCCACAATCGGGAGATATCAATGCTAGCTTGCAACAAACCGCCCGGATTTCCTCTTAAATCCAGAACAAATGCTTCAGCACCTTGATCAAGAAGATCCATGACTGCACGCTGCATTTGCTCAGCAGAGTGGGATGTAAATTCAGAGAGTCGAATGAATCCAATCTTTGTATCAAACTCGGTCCGCAGAGATGGAAAAACAGCAGGAACTTCTAGACGCTGACGCACCAGGGCAACATCAAATTCTGAAGTGTTTTGACGCTTAATACGGAGATTGACCGTTGTTCCGGTTTCTCCACGAATTAGTTGAGCCGCATCACGAACCGTCATGCCTTCCGTGAGCTGATCCTCAATTTCTAAAATAATGTCGTTGGGCTCTAATCCAGCATAAGCTGCTGGCGAATTTTCGAGAAGATCAACCACAGCCAGCGATCGCGTCACCTCATCAACCTTCAGCCGCAGCCCAACACCTGAAAATTCTCCAGCGGTTTGATTGGTCAAGGCTTCAAACTCAGATGGCGTCATGAAGCGAGTGTAGGGGTCATCTAAGCGTTCGAGTGCCTCATCAAGGGCCATGTACGCATCGTCCAATGATGCATACTCTTGACTTAGCAATTCCTCACGAACCTCTTGCCAATCGTTTTGATTGAAGGTGCCATCTACATAATCTCGATTAACTAGCTGCCAGGCTTCATCGACGACGGCCTTTGGGCTATCTTGTAATGCAGCTTGGCTTAGTGGTGCAACAACGGGTGAAACAAGTGACAAAAGGGTTGTAACTGTTGCGATCGCCCCACGAATAGACAGTCGCTGAATCGACTCAGGAATGAAAAGAATGTTTTTCATCAGATCATTAAACAAAAAATAGTCTCGAAATGAGTCAAATTAAGTCGGTCGATTACCCGTTAGGCTCCGCAAAAATAAGAGCTTATCCACAGGCATCGAATTAAAACACTTATCAAAACGAGGTGTACACCAAAACTAAAGTGTGCACTTAAACCTACGCACCCCATCGAATACTCGACCAACTGCATTGCCAAGACATTCAGATTCGCGTCTAGCCTGAACCTGCAACCAGCCAAACCACCTTTGAAGAGAGTACCTAATCTTATGCTAACGATAACGTTAGTGAAAAACCTGTCTTTCACTAACTGTGACACTTCCTGGATATGTCTCTGACACCCCAAGAAATAGAAATAATCAGTATTTTGATGAACTTATGTAAGGAATCAAAATAAGGAATAAAGCACAGCCAACGTGTCATTCAACACATTTCCAACTTAAGTAACTTTTAAGCAATGAGGAGAGGATTTATGTATTTTCAGCTTTATGTATTTCAATAAGCCGCATTGGGCTGTGCCCGCTATTACTCAATACAGTTATTACTACTTAATACATTGGCAAAAGCCTGACCAACCTATTGAAACAATCCCATCTTGTATCTGAGATTACGCGGAACCTAAAGCTCTGATTAATCTTTACGGTATCTGCTCTGAGTCAGTGCTTAATAGACGTAGTTACGGTTTGGCATCGTAGCCAACTGTAATCTGAAACCAAGCTGGGATTCCAAACACAAAACATCACAGAAGCCTCGTTCGAGAATGGCATTTGTTTCAGGAATTTTGTTCGCCATATATTCCTGACGGTCATTTAACTCGGTGGATTGGTGTGCAACAATGTAGGCGGTTTTGCCAAATTTTATAAAGAAGTGTGAAGTAGGCGTTGGTCATGGAATCGATTTATGAGTATGCCTGGTTAATTCCAGTTTTTCCTCTGCTAGGTGCAATGCTGCTCGGCATTGGTCTAGTGGCCTATGGAAAAGCCTTAAGCCAGTTTCGTAGTGTGTGCTCGGTGTTCATCGTGTCACTCATCGGCGTTGGAATGGTGCTCTCAGTTGCTCTGCTCTGGAGCCAAATACAAGGCCACGCTCCATATGAGCGAATGATTGAGTGGGCCTCTGCTGGAGATTTCAGCCTCAAGATGGGCTATACCGTTGACCATCTGTCAGCCATGATGCTGGTCATTGTGACGACTGTGGCGCTGCTCGTCATGATTTACACCGATGGATACATGGCTCATGACCCTGGCTACGTCAGGTTCTACGCTTATCTGAGCCTCTTCAGTTCATCGATGCTTGGTCTTGTGATTAGTCCCAACCTCGTTCAGATTTATATCTTCTGGGAATTGGTTGGAATGTGCTCTTATCTGCTGATTGGCTTCTGGTTTGACCGAAAAGCCGCAGCAGAAGCGTGTCAAAAAGCATTTATCACAAACCGTGTCGGTGACTTTGGCTTACTGCTCGGAATTTTGGCCTTGTATTGGGCAACAGGAAGCTTTGAGTTCGAAGTGATTGGCGATCGCCTCCAAGAACTCATTTCCTCTGGCGCACTGAGTGCCGGATTGGCCGCGTTCTTTGGCATCCTCGTATTTCTTGGTCCTGTTGCGAAGTCAGCTCAATTCCCACTTCACGTTTGGTTACCGGACGCGATGGAGGGACCCACTCCGATTTCGGCATTGATTCACGCAGCAACCATGGTTGCTGCGGGAGTATTCCTCATCGCTCGCATGTTTCCTGTGTTTGAGCACATTCAAGTTGCAACCGACGTGATTGCTTGGACGGGTGCTGCGACTGCATTTTTGGGCGCAAGTATTGCGATTACCCAAAATGACATTAAGAAAGGACTCGCTTACTCCACGATGTCTCAGCTGGGATACATGGTGATGGCGATGGGGGTCGGAGCCTATGGGGCTGGACTGTTCCACCTCATGACTCACGCTTACTTCAAGGCAATGCTTTTCCTATGCTCAGGCTCCGTTATCCACGGCATGGAAGATGTAGTTGGTCACGACCCAGTTCTGGCCCAAGACATGCGATTGATGGGTGGATTGCGCAAGTACATGCCTGTCACAGCGTTCACCTTCTTAATTGGAACCCTCGCGATTTGCGGAATTCCACCTTTTGCTGGTTTTTGGTCAAAGGATGAGATTTTGGGCTCAACCTTCGCTGTCAGTCCTGCCCTGTGGGCAATTGGCTGGCTAACCGCGGGTATTACAGCCTTTTACATGTTCCGCATGTATTTCAGCACATTTGAGGGAGAGTTTCGCGGCAACGAAGAAGATATTCGCAAGCAGCTCAAGATCGAGCAAATGCAGCGGATGGGGTTATCCATTGGACCTGGAGCCATGAATTCCCAAGAGCTGACGGTCGAGCATGATACCCACGATGATCATCACCACAGCAGCGAACCCCACGAATCTCCGTTTACCATGACGTTCCCACTGATGGCTCTGGCGATTCCATCTATGCTTGTTGGCTTGTTGGGAACGCCATTCGCGAACTATTTTGAAGCGTTTATTCATCCACCTGGTGAACTCGTCGAAGCCATGCCTGCTCTCGAAATTCCGGCAGAGTTTGAGTGGGGAGAATTCCTGATTATGGGCGGCAGCTCAGTCGGAATCGGGCTAATTGGAATTACGCTTGCCTCCTTGATGTATGTCAGTCGAGTCATCAACCCAGCGGCGATCGCTCAATCCATTCAGCCGCTGTATAAGCTCTCATTGAATAAGTGGTATTTCGACGAGATTTACGACGCGGTCTTTGTGAAAGGAACTCGTCGCTTGGCACGTCAGGTGCTCGAAGTTGACATCCGCATTGTTGACGGAATTGTTAACTTAGCGGGTTTCGTGACCCTGGTAACAGGCGAAGGATTGAAATATCTCGAAAATGGTCGAGCCCAGTTCTACGCCTTGATTGTTTTCGGTGCAGTGCTTGGCCTAGTCTTGGTTTCAGGAATTACTTAATGGTGAATCTCTGATTCGGTGAAAGCGGATGAATAGCAGAGATTCACCCG
>JBCBLF010000118.1:12054-14658 GCA_038520475.1 Cyanobacteria bacterium J06627_8 | reverse complement strand
GATGCTCATCACCAAACTCGGAAATGCGTAAGTCGTATGTATTGATGCGACGCAACAACTCCATCATGCCATAAACCCCAGTAACTCGACCGAGATGTCGTATTTCTTGTTGCTTGGCAATCGTTATGAAGGCAGAACTTCCGCACTTTACCTATGCTTGGTGCATTGTTGTGAATGGTGGACAGCGCCCGCCATCACTCACGAAAATACTTGAATTCTAGAAGGGCTAAGGACTGAAGTGCGCTTAGCGTACTCAGCCCTCATCCCCTTGCCATTGACTTGAGATGCTTGCCAAATAATGAAATTGTCATCCTACGTAGCACCCTGACTGTAGAACGTTCGGCGTGGGGGATTCGGAGGTTTAATGATTTATTCGGATGGACGTCTCTGTGTGCTACCGAATGTAACAGCGACACCTCAGCAATGTTGAGAGTCATTGAAAGACTTAACAGAGTATCTCGAATCGCCCAAGGAGGGTGCAATTCTCACGTTAAAATCCTCACTACGCATTGTCTGATTGTGGGGTGCGGTGCGCCCACATGCCGCTTCCTGACGCAGTTGCATGTTGCTAGAAACACCCGATTGTCGGTTTGTGAACGAGCACATTCACTAACAAACGGATAACGGGTTTCAAAACTGGATGTCGTGTTACCTGAGGATTCTAATGATCGATTGGTTCGTCAAAACGCTGATTCAGGCGATCGCCTGGGGTATCCATATACTTCAGCCATTGGTGATTCCTGTAAGTTTTGTCATTGCTTGGACGTTAGTTCTCATGACTGCTTGGAGTCTGGTGAGCTTCTTCAAAGATGGCTTGAGACGAGCGAAAGTGATGCACACAATCCCCTGCGCGAACTGTCGATATTTCACTGGTGACTATCACCTCAAGTGTTCGGTTCATCCAGATACAGCATTATCCGAAGCTGCAATTAACTGTATGGATTACGAAGAAAAACCCTTTGGTGTGTATTCTTAGCGCAGCTACAGGCTACTCAATTTCGAGAATGACGGGCGTGTGGTCGCTGGGCTTCTCTAACTTACGGGGTTCGACATCAATCGTGCAGGCGATCGCCCGTTCATAAATTGAAGGAGATGCATAGAGATGATCGATGCGCCATCCCATATTGCGACGAAAGGCAGCGGCTCGATAATCCCACCAGCTGAAATGACCACCGTCTTCTGTAAATTTTCGAAAGGTGTCGGCTAGCCCGACCGAGAGTACGGTTTTGAGGGCTTCTCGTTCAGTAGGTGATGACATGATGTGTTTGTCACGACCTTCAGATTTATAGATGTCCCGGTCTTCGAGGGCAATGTTGAAATCACCGCAGACGACAAGATTTGGTTCAGTTTCTAACGTTTGCTCAAGATAGTGTTGGAGCACGGTTAGCCACTTGAGTTTGTAATCATACTTATCGCTGCCAATTGAGGAGCCGTTTGGCACATAGAGATTGACGATGCGAACATTGTTTACCGTAGCGGCAATGACTCGCCGTTGAGCATCAAAGTCTTGGGCGATCGCCCCTCCGACGACCGGTTCAAATCCAATAGTGATGGATTCTAGCGGCATTTGACTTGCCAACGCCATGCCGTTGTAAGACTTTTGTCCAGAGATGTGTGATAGCCCAAATTTTCGAAGGGCTCACGTGGAAAATCCTCGTCTACTACCTTGGTTTCTTGCATACACAGCACATCGACGCCACTGGTTTCAAGCCATTGGGTGACGTGATCGAGGCGTGTGCGAATTGAATTGACATTCCAGGTGGCAATCTTCATGGGGCGATAGTGTTTCGGCAGTTTCGGTAATAGAATCGTGCGACGTTAGCTGAGACGAGCCGTACATTCTAGAATGAGCTTCTGATTGATGAGGGCGTAAGGCTGGATTTCAAGTGCTTTTCGAAAGGCTTGAATGGCCTCTCGAAAGTTACCCAACGCTGCATGACACAGTCCCATGCCATGCCATGCCCCGAAATGATGAGGATTGAGCTGAGTGACCATTTGGCAATCAGCCAATGACTGCTCATGATTCCCTTGCATATAGTGAAAGACGGCTCGGCGGTTCCATGCTTCGGCAAAGTCAGGCTGATTGTTAATCAGCGTTGATAAGATCATCTCTGCGCCAGCAAAATCTCCTGCATCATAAGCCATTTGACTGCGCCGCAAGACATCAACGCCATGCATTCCTTTTTGGTTAAACCAGAACCGCCACAGTTCTTGAGTCGCGGTGTCTCTGGTTGACTCATCGTCACTATGCAGGTTTTCCAAGAACTGTTGCACGGGTGAATTATCCATGGGTGTTTGCGATTCACGACTCAGCTTGTCGCATCTATATCGGCTAATGGCTGCTTGCTGCCGGTCAACAAAGCGAGCCACGGTTATCTTTAGTATCAAACATTGTATGCGCCGGTGCATCCATTTGAAGAATTGGTATTACTTCGCATGATGCGATAAAAAACAACGTTAGCCGAGTCGATCCACAACTGGATTGACTCGGCTAACGTTGTGCCGTACTGGCGTAAGCCTAACTCTACAATCGAAGGTCAGATTGGAGGGTAAGGTCTAAGTCGGTGTCAGGTTCTACCACGACAACTTCAGTTTCTTCCTCTC
>JBCBLF010000118.1:0-11956 GCA_038520475.1 Cyanobacteria bacterium J06627_8 | reverse complement strand
CCACCGCCAAAAAGCCAAATTCCTAGGGCTCCAAGAGCACCACCTCCAAGGACTTCGAGGATATCGATACTGCCTATAATTTCGGCTAAGACAGCGGCGGCAGCGGCCCCAATGACGGCTCCTTTGAGGAAATCTGGGTCCGTGTCTTCTGTGATGATTTCTGTGCGAGTGACTGGAGCGGAGACTGCATCAAGACTTTCTGTCTCGCCATTCGGCAGTCGAATCGTTTCTGCAAAAAACTGAGACCCTGGCGTGTCACCTTGGAGCGGACGCAGTTCGCCTTCAATTTCACTGCCCGCAGGAACAAGGACTGTACCGAAGTTTGAGCGAATGGGCTGATCTACAATCAACGTGATGTCAGCGGTTTCCTCAGGGTCAAGCAGAATCCGCTCGATGGGGTCTCCATCATCGTTTGTTTCGTCATATCCGACCTGAATGCGAGTGCCAGATGGGATGGTGATCTGGGCAGAGTCAAGCAGTGTTTGAGCGATTAATGCTGATGGTTGCGAAACACGGTCAGTGGATTCAAGTGAGCGAGCCTGGGCTGCAATGGGTGTGGTGATCGCCGTCACCATTCCGCAGGCGATAAGCAAGGCTGTGTTTGATTGCCAACGATTGCGTGTTGTCATGGCGTTCCCTCTTTCTCTCGTTAGGTGTAGTGCTAAAACTTATCGGGTTCGCGTGGGGCTACTTTTCTCTACATGCCACAGTGATGTGTTGGTCAAAAGCAAAATCATTGCTCAGTGGCTGTTTAACCGATGAATCACATGGTTGTATTGTGACGATAATCCGATGAATCGCTGTGTTCGAAAAGCAACTTGCGCGAATCCGTCGTACTGGAGACAGTATACGAACTGATTGTGTATTTGAGAGGCGTCAGGTGGACGCTCGTCGGGGTGTCCATTGATGGGCAGTGTGATGGGGCTACCGATCTCATACAACTCACATAACAAAAGCAGCAGTTGAATTGGAGACAATCGTTGGACAGAGAGGTCAGGACTGACACATGTCACACAAGGCCCTGAGTTTTTGGACCGTTTCTTCGCAAGCGCAGCCCGCGAAAAAACATTTAATTGCTTCAGTCCCAAGAGGTGCTGCTGGTTTGGGAGACGATTGACGATATAAGCAGAGTCCCGCAGTATCAGTCACCTTGGATTAAGCAACGTGGCTGGAGACGATAGCGATCGTGATAATCCGCAATGGCGGCCCATTCGTGCTCTGAAATAGGTTGAACGCAGAGTTCCATGTTGAAATTAGCTTGAGCGGCTTGGGTCAAAGCATCCATGATTTGAGGAATATCCTGACGGATGGATGTGTGATTCGGCGAGGGCGTACTTGGGTTGGGTGACGATAGGCCAAACACCTGTTGATAGAGCTCAGGGTCTGGCTGAAGTTGCATTGATCCGTGTTGCAAAATCGCCCCTTGTCTACGGAGTTGAGCGCTGCCGATGAACTTAACACCGGATTCGGTAACGAGATCTGCGACCGTTGCCGTCTCGAAGCAATTTGGGTTGTGATGATAATTTCGGGTTTTATGTCCGTAGTACAGTGGCGTGCTAAGCGATCGCCATCCGTCAATTAAGAACTGACAGAGTGTTTGATAGACCTGCATGCGTCGTCCTTGAAGCCCTGAGGTAATGATGGCATAGGTTAAATCACCGGCATGTAGAACGGCCCGACCCCCGGTCGGGCGTTTAACCACGTCAATGGATTTATTCTGCCAGGTCAACTGATTCCAATGGTTGGGCCATTGAGTTTGATGATATCCGAGCGAAATTGCTGGAGGATTCCATGTGTAAAATCGCAACACCGAGGGCATGGCCGACTGGCGATGCTGATCAAGCAGCCACTCGTCGATGGCCATGTTCCAGGCTCCAGATGAGTTGATTAAAGGAATCAACCGCCATTCATGCACGAGGAAACTGAGCCGCTAGGCGATCGTCTTGTTCATCTGCAATTGTGGCGACCACCGTTATGTTTCGCGAAATTTCCCCAGCAGAAAGCTCTGCCACCATACGGGTCGTAGAAATGACAACATCGTCGCCCAAAATGCAGAAACGAGATTCGAAGGTATCGGCCCAATTCATTTCAAGTAGCATCCGCATCAACTGTGCTTCGTTCTGCACCGGCAAGGTTAATACGCTTGACCAGACCATCAATGTATCTTCATCAGTGGTTCCTGTGAGTTGAACAAATACATCAACACTACCGTACCGAAACGTCCACAAGTAGCCTTCATTGGTTCGATTGACCATCGCACTACCGCCATCTTCAAGGCTAGCGATGACGGTTTCAATGACGTCAACAACGCTAAATGAGATATCACGGCTGCTGATAGTGTTTGGAGAAGAAGAAGTATCTTGTGCGGTGTCTTGAATCATAGCGGCTTTAGAACAGGTGATGAAAAAGGATTCGGGGAAAACACACACACTGGTTAAACGCTAAAGTCCTTATGAAATTGAGACGCACCAGTTTTCCTCACTCTAGCGTTCTAAGAATTGGCCTGGAGCATTGCTACGATATTGTTTACTTAACTTGGCAATTGTTTTAGACAATTTACCAGCCTGACAGAATTGTCCTCGTTCCAGGCATGATTCATGCTTCTTTATGCTAATTTTCCTAGGAAGGATAATTAAATTGGGATTTCTACATTGACGTGACGATTGACGAGCTGAGTTTGGCACGTATCCTCGTGTATACCCTTCCTCACAGAGGAGCTAAGAGTTTGATATGAGCTGAGGAATGTGCAGTAGTGTTGTGGGCACACTCTCAAATCGACCGATTTTGCTGTTTCAATAAGGCGATCGATCTACGAGCAAACTGAGGGCTTTCACTCCGTCGCTATAATCGTCTAGGTTCCTTTGCATGAATTCGTCATGGATGCACTGACTGGAAAAACACTGCAATCAGGCAAATATACGCTAGATGAACCCCTTGGGCAGGGTGGGTTCGGCGTGACATACAAGGCAAGCCATCATTCGCTCAACCAGACAGTTGTCATCAAGACACTAAAGCCATCTCCTGGATTAGGGGCTGACATGGATGTGCTAAAACAGTGCTTCCAGGATGAAGCCCGTCGGCTCGCTCTATGTAGGCATCCTCATATTGTTCGCATCAGCGATTTTTTTCTGGAAGATGATATGCCTTATTTGGTCATGGATTATGTCCCAGGAAAAACCTTAGATACACTATTATTTCCTGATCATCCCCTTTCAGAGGCGATCGCCATTCACTATACGCGGCAACTTGGAGCTGCTCTGCAAATCATTCATGCGAGTGGACTATTGCATCGAGACGTCAAGCCGCAGAACGTCATCCTTCGAGAAGGAACGCAGGATGCCATACTCATTGACTTTGGCATTGCCCGCGAGTTTACCCCTGGCAGAACCCAAACTCACACCAGTTTTCTATCGGAAGGATATGCGCCTGTCGAACAATATCTGTCGCAGACTCAGCGAACGACAGCAACTGATGTCTATGGATTAGCGGCTACTTTATATGCAATGGTCACGGCAAAGGTGCCGATTTCGGCCGTCTTACGCGATCGCCAAACTTTGCCTGCTCCTCGTGATATCAACCCGGATCTGAGTGATGCACTCAATCGTGCAATTTTAGCTGGAATGGCAGTTGAGCCGGCCCAGCGCCCTCCGACAATGGCAAGTTGGCTTGCCCTATTGCCAGATGTGTTGCCTCCGGCAGTGGCTCCGGCAACGCGGCTTGAGCCTCATCAATCCAATGGAGCTCAGGCACCCCAAACGCCGCCAGCGACTGCACCAACGGTTGCTGTTCTGCCGCATCACCCGTCCCATGTTCCAATTCATCAGCGATCGCCTCAAGTGCCGCTGCCGAGCGGTCCCCCAAGCACTCCTACCGAGCGAGCATCACGCTCGAACACCTGGCTGGGGTGTCTGTTGGTTCCAGTGATTGCTACGGTTGCCATTAGTGCCGTTGGAGTTGGGGCAACGCTGTGGGTGCGATCGTTATGGAATGAATCCGTCGCGAACCGCCAAGAATCAGTGGAGAACGGTGATATCGAGGGATCGCAAGATGAAGCGTTAGATCCAGACGATGAGACGGAATCAAAGGCAACAGATGATGAGCCACAGGACGTTGAGTCTCTCCCACCCTCAACTCAGGAGCCGATTCCCGGGCAGTCAGAGCAGCCAACTCGTGATCCTGAATCACGCTCATCGCGCTCAAACAGTGGACCTGAGCGTCATTCAACCATTCGTGACGAGGACAATCGATCGACAACGAGAACGTCAGAACAACCGTCAGAGTCGGTACCCCTGAACCCGAGTGCGATTCCATCAGTGCCAGGAATTGCTGTTGGGGTGAGCCAGTCTGAAGTCGAGGCTAGACTGGGGCAGCCCACGGAAACGCAACCCGGACGTGAGACCAACACAACGCAGGTTCGCTACGAGGTCGTCCCTAATCGCATCATCCTGGCCTATACCTACGGGCCAAATCGTGAGGTCCGTCAGACCGAAGCAGAATTTTCTCAAGGTATTGATCGTCTAGCTATTCGCGTGGCGATGAATGGAATGACGGACGGTGGGCTAACCCCTGCAATAGAACAGGGTTTGGAAGCGGTTCGAACTGGCAGTCGAACAGACTATGATTTCAACACTGGCGATATTCAGGGTGTTATTGAACGAAACGAGCGCGATCGCCTCCACATCAGAATTTGGGAGAGCCCATGACAGTCGCGTAAAGTATCAGCGCCGTCAACATGCCGTTAGTGGAATTAGAACAGGGTGGTCAGTGAGCCGCGCATTTCTCTAGGCAGCCTGGATCTCTAGAATCCCCATCATGCCTTGATCTTCATGGTCAAGGATATGACAGTGATAGACGGTGCGCCCAACAAAGTCATCAAATCGTACGCGAATCGTCACAGTCTCATTCCCCTTGAGACTTACAGTATCTTTCCAAGCGCTCAGTGGTTCGGGTTGACCGTTTCGCTCAATAATCTGAAATCGATTGGTGTGTAGGTGAAAGGGATGGTCTATGGTGGCGTTATTGACAATATGCCAATCTTCAACGTCATTGAGACGAACGCGAGTATTGATTCGATCCATCACAAATGATTGGGCATTGATCGTGAAACCCGTTGACTCAGCGGTGGAATCAAGTCCGTGATTGAGCACGAATTCACGGGTGATGGTGGGGAGTGGAAGCGGTTCAACAGGAATCAATTGCTTCGGTAGCGGCAAGGGGGTGGGGCGATCGCCTTCAACATATCGGAGTGTGGCAACCGTGGTTTGCGTCGGTTTCACCACTCCAGTCATCTGATGAACCTCGTCACCAAATGACGAGATAATGTCATCAACGCCGCGATCATAGGGCTGATTGATGAGCTGATATTCTCCGGGTTCGCGATGTCCAGGAATAAGCATCTCAGCTCGTTCGCCGGGAGACAGCAGAAGCGTCTGAAGTTCTTTTGGTTCAGCGATCGCCCCTCGATCGGTCGCCATCAAAAACCATGGATGATCCTTTAACTGGAGCTGATAGATACGAGATGCAGAGCTGTTGATTAATCGCAGCCGAAGCAACCCGTTTTGAGGCACATTGACCACGGGATTTTGAAATCCATGTGCCAAGACAAGGTTGCCTTCACGGCCCCACCGTTTTCCCAAGGGATGAGGCTCTTGAAGCGCTGGGTCTGGGATTGGCTCGATATCTTGCAACATGAGGATAGCTTCATCGGCCTGCTGAATTTCAGGGATGCGATCCACATCTCCTCGAATAATCAGTGGGCCGGCGAGTCCTCTAAAGACCTGCGACGCCACATTCAGGTGATAGTGGGGGTGATACCAGCCGGTCATGGCAGGATGATTGTTGGGAATTTGGAATTCGTAAGTGTATTGCTCTCCAGGCGGTATGTTTCGAAACACGTTGTCAACGTCTGGTGAAATGTGGAGACCGTGGTAATGAAGGTTCGTTGGCGTGTCAAGTTCGTTGCGAAGCGTTAGGCGAACGGTGTCGCCTGGAGATGCTTCAAGCGTTGGTCCTGGAAAGCTGCTGTTGTAGGTCAACAGGTTAGCAAGGCGATCGCCGAAGGTCACGTATGTTGAACTCGCGTGTAAATCAACGGCCAGCGACCCTGCGTTACTCTGGTATACCCTGGTTTGCTGAAGAGTATTGGAGAGATTGGTGTGCGAGGGCTGTCTAGAGCCGCGTTTAGCACATTGAGTCAGCAGATGGACAGCTGTTGCACCCGCAGCCAAATTTAAAAATGTTCGTCGCTTGATCATGGGGATGAATACGAGTGTATCAGCGCTAATTGTTGATTGAATTGAGTGGACGACAGCCTGCGTCAATGGCTCCTTTACTCTAAACCTTCTACTGAGCGAGAGCGTTAACGCAGATATCTTTTCTCTTGTAGCCGTGTGCGCCCGGATGGAGTGTGGAGTGCTACGGCGATTCGCAAAGAGCCGCGCTCCAACATACCATGGCTCATCCAATTACAAATCCAATACACAGCTTGGCAAACTTCTCAAATCCATAACAGAGAAATAAGGGGTTTGAAGCATTGATGTCAGATGACCTGTCAATTAATTGCTTGACTCTCTAGCCAACTGGAGGGTCTACGTTGAGATCGTCAGCAAGTCTGGTGAGGGCTAACGATGCTATGAAGTCGCGTTAGCTCATTGATTGAATTCATTTTTAGCAAGGGGGCAACAAATGGACGTATCAACCTCTAGCAAACCCGCCTCAGTTCTCAGCAGCGAAAGACAGGTAACGCTCTATCGCATGTCGATGACTGACCATGAGTGTCCTTGGGGGCTGCGAGCGATAAAGCTTTTAAATGAAAAAGGTATTGAATTTGAAGATGTGCGGTTGACCTCCAAAGCAGATGTGGAGGCATTCAAGGCTGAGCATCACGTCACAACAACACCTCAAATTTTCTTCGGTGATGAGCGAATTGGCGGATACACTGACCTCGCTGCTTATTTCGACGTTGAAGCAGAGTCAGCAGACTATTCCTATACGCCTGTGATTACCTTGTTCTCAACGGCTGGTTTAATGGCGATCGCCACCTCAGCGGGCCTTTATGGATTCATGGGATTTTCGTTGTCGATGCTGGCGTCCCTAAAGCTGATGGATCTTGAGGCCTTTGCTGAAAGCTTCCAAACCTATGATCTCGTTACCCAGCAATTTAAGCCATACAGCAAAGCATATCCGTTTATCGAACTCGCCCTTGGGCTGGGTTTCCTGTCAGGAGTGGTGCCGTTGATAACTGGAATCGGTTCTCTGCTGGTGGGTATCAGTGGTGCTGGGTCTGTTTTTAAGGCGGTCTACATCGACAAGATGGCATTGAACTGTGCCTGTGTGGGCGGTAACTCCAAAGCTCCACTTGGTGTCGTTAGCTTTGCAGAAAACGCCATCATGGCGATCATGGGCGTGATGCTGATCGCATCATCGTTGGATGGCCGAGATGCTGAGATTCGAGCTTGGCAACCTGAGCAATATCCTGCAATTGTTCAACTCACTCCAAAGGAATAAAAAAGGACACCAAATCTAGTGTGTTTGCGAGATGTCTTGGAAGGGTAGTGCGCTAGTTCGCATACCCTTCTTCGTTGTTTCCGTTCGTGCAAATGGAAGCATGACGATATTTCTAAGCCAGATTTGGTATCCGTTCTTAGCGTGAGTCTTGCTTGGGTATGACTGAAACGATTCTTAATCAACGCGAGAACACGTGAATAATCCCTCAAATGCGGTGTCAGTGTTAGGTTCGACATCGGCATCAGCTATTTTGCTGTAATCAAGAAATAGAGAATGAGCAGACGCTAACAAACAAGGTGTGGATATTTAGCGGTTTAGGCTATCCTTTCTAAAAATTACTACCCATATTTAGCGTTGTATGGAATGATTCGTCAGTTCCTACAGAGAAGCTAAGAACATGAGTGTTAAGAATTACGCATCTTGATGAGGGAGGCGGGCTGCGTACGCCGTCCACCACAAGCAACTATGAAACGATAACGGGTTTACTTGAGCCCCAAAGAGAGTGGATTGAATCAAATTTATGGAGGATGATGTAATGGTTTAGCTATAGGGAGGATCGCTCTGAATGGTTGCGAATCACAAATGATTGACATCAATTGAATGGATTGCTTTGAGGAATCGCTGAACATCGACTTGAAGAAAGGCTCATCTTGAAGGGAGAGATACGAGATCTCCCATCGACAAAATAAAGCTGTAAATAATCTGAACACCTGTTTGTATAAGGGCGAAACCTCGTAATATCAGGATTCACTTATGCAACGGTTTACATCAGGTCAGTGCAATTCAAATCAAATTAAGTAATATTACTAACATGTAGTGCAGGGGCAATCATTTTTAATTCGTAATGCGAAGACTGGGCATGCCATGAATTCGTGTAAGACAGTGAACCAACAATAGTCTGTCAGCCAGTTATGGCTATGTCCGCTTGAATAAACAGCTAAGGACTAACGCTCTTATTTAGAGAAAGACGAGACGATAAGTGGTGACAGTTCTTAGGTTTATTTAGCACTTTTTAATTGTTCATTTTTGGGGAAATAACTGTGCAGATCCCTTTAGACTACTATCGAATATTAGGTCTACCGATTCAGGCAACGAGTGAACAGCTTCGTCATGCTCATCGAGATCGAACGCTTCAATTACCTCGACGAGAATATTCCGAAGCTGCTATCAATGCACGACGCGAGTTGATCGATGAAGCCTATGCAATCTTGTCGGATAATGCACAGCGACAAGTGTATGATGCTCGATTTCTCGCACAGTCTTATGAGTCTCAGACTTCTGGCAACGGCCTAGCTAGCTCGCTAGACGGCCAACTAACATCTGCATCGCTTGATGGAGAAATGTTGTCCGCACCTCGCGGGACAGTGGAAGGAGTTTCCACCGATACGGTGCCAATTTCAAGTATTGAAATTGATGATGCTCAGCTTGTTGGGGCACTGCTGATTTTATTGGAACTGGGTGAGTATGAGCTAGTCTTGCGGCTCGGTCGACCATTCTTGACAGGTGGAAATATTGGATTAGCTAGTGGTCAATATGGTGATCCAGACATTGTTGGAGCCGATATTGTATTGACTGTTGCACTGGCTTGCTTGGAGCTCGGTCGTGAACAATGGCAGCAAGGGCTGTATGAAAGCGCTGCTGAGTCTCTTGAAACAGGCCAAGAACTATTGCGTCGAGAAGGGGTGTTTGCTGGAATTCGTGGGGATATTCAATCCGATTTATATAAACTGAGACCCTATCGCATCCTTGAACTGTTAGCTTTGCCAGACGATCGCCAGGCGTCCCGGTATCAAGGTGTTCAGCTGCTCCAAGACATGCTGAATGAGCGGGGGGGGATCGACGGATCTGGAGACGACCAATCGGGGCTCAACACCGATGATTTTCTAAGATTTGTCCAACAATTACGCACCTACTTGACGGCTGAAGAACAGCAAGCGATTTTTGAAGCCGAAGCTCAACGTCCGTCTGCTGTTGCGACCTATCTGGCAGTCTATTCCTTGATCGCTAGGGGATTTGCCTATCGATTGCCTGATTTATTGCGTCAGGCAAAGTTAGCGCTGGTGCGTTTGGGAAATCGACAAGATGTTTCGCTTGAGCGCGCTATTTGTGTCCTATTACTTGGGCAAACCGAAGAAGCGACTCAATCACTTGAACGAAGCCATGAGTACAACGCGCTATCGTTTATTCGTGAAAATTCAGAAGGTTCACCTGACCTGCTCCCAGGTCTTTGCTTGTATGCAGAGCGCTGGCTTCAAAATGAGGTTTTTCCTCATTTTCGAGATTTGGCAGAACGCCAGGTGTCATTAAAAGGCTTTTTTGCGGATGAGCATGTTCAGGCGTATTTAGAAGAGCTTGCAACACGGCCCGATGCTCAACAGGCTTGGACAGATTCTGCCAGCTTAGGTTGGTCGCCTAACCAATCTAATGGTGCTGATCATCTGTATCATAATGGCCGCCATTATTCATACGCTCACCCAAATGGGGCAACGAATTCCGATGGTTATCATGTTGGTAGTCAAGGCGCAACCGCTACGCTAGATGCTCCAGCTGGTGCTGATTCTAATCTTTACTCGAGTACGTTCCCCCCTCCTACGGCTGAACGGGTCGCTCAGCGTGTTTCTAAAGCTCAGGTTGCGGAAAAAGGAGGGCGGCGATCGCGACCCAACGCTTGGTTTAAGTTTTGGCAGGGCTCCCTATTTGGGCGATCGCTAGCACCCGCATCATCTGCATCGACATCTGTTGCACCGTCATCGCCAACGGCAATGGGGCGAAAACGGACTTCTCGATCTCGCACCCGTCGCCGAGGGAAAGAAACCGGACTGCGTATTGATCGCATCGTTTTTCTTGCTGCGATCGGCATTGTTGGACTCTTAGCGTTTTGGATGGTGCTGGGACGCATCTTTGCATGGTTGGGAGATGCCTTAGCTGGACCTCAATTGGAAGGAGAACAGCTGGAAATTACGCTGAGTGAGCCTTTCATGACGATTCCTGACCCAGCTGAAATTGAGGCGGCTGTGCCGGTACCGACTGAAGCAGAAGCTACAGGAGAGCTGACTCCCGATATTGCAATGTCAGTGATTGAGCGATGGTTGGCGGCTAAGGTTGATGCGATGGGAGAGAGCCACAATGCTGAAGCTCTAGAAGATGTTCTGGCAGGAGAATTGCTCACCCGCTGGACGAATCGCTCTCAGGACGACGCGTTCAATAATCAATACTGGAATTATTTGCACTCATCCCTTGAAATCGTAGATGTCATCTGGTCTGAAGATGATCCTGATCAGGCCATCGTTGAAGCCAATGTTCAAGAAAAGGGAGAGGTCTATATCGGTGGCGAACTGAGCGCCGATGATAGCTACGACTCATTAGTTAACGTTCGATATGAGTTTGTGCGTCAAGATGGCGTTTGGAAAATTCAAGGCGTTCAATCGTAGTGTGAGAGCGCAATAATCGACTGTAAATGTTGTATCAGGATAGGTCAGTCGAATTCATAAAGCGCACGGGCATTACGAGAAGCGTATTACCTTGTCGACCAACGACATAAACGAGTTCACCCTGCGAGACTTGGAGATCAGCAATATCACATTTTGCTTTCCACAGGGTTCCTTCGTAGGCTACTTCACCGACCCGACCTTCAGGAATCGTCATGGTGACTTCGGCTTCCGTTTGCCATTGGGATGGTTTAGTTTTTTGACCCACCAACCCTCGAAGCACGATGGCAAGTGCCAGCGACAGAATGCTCCAAACAATCAGCTGAACAGAGATTGACGGTACGCTTAATGCCAGTACGGCTGTGATGAGTGCGGCTAACCCAATCGAAGCAATGCCAGGTTCGCCAACAAGCATCCCCAACCCCAGCACGACGAGTCCACTGATGAGCCATAGTCTATGCGGAGATTGTTCGGAGAGTACATCCCAGAGATTCATGGCAGTGATAGTCCTAGTGCCTAATCGTCACCTTGTCTATGAGCAGCGTACATTGACTTAAACAGCTCGACAACTGATGTGGATAGAGTGATATCCAGTCTGCCAGTTGACATCACGCGGTTGTACGCTAGGACATCGTTACCGACCATTGCTATAGTCGCTAGGTTCAGCTTTCAAGCATGAGTAGTGTCCCTCCAGAACTATAGCCGACGGACAGGACTGCTGACGACGACACAAGCCCAGTCGCGATGTTTGTTAGTTCTCCAGGGCAGTGTTGTGGCCATAGCCATGGGTTTTTAGAATATGGTTTGAGATGCGCTTCGCATGCACCCCAAACCATACTGTGTCAAAACTAGTATCAATTCTCTAAAATCCTGCTACACATGTTCCCTATTTTGAAAGCGTTGCGTCGCAACGCTTTCAAAATAGCCTTTCAAGTGATGTTAGCTAACTGAAACGGCTTCAGATGCTTCAAAGCTCACTTCAGTGATAGCACCACTACCTGCGAAGAAGATATCCATGCGAG
>JBCBLF010000117.1:0-14686 GCA_038520475.1 Cyanobacteria bacterium J06627_8 | reverse complement strand
AATCTCTGCCGACCAACGCTGACGAAGATTCTCTAGGTCTAAAACAGACAAGGCATAATTCCGAATTTCAGTGGCGTCGAAGGAGGCATCCTGCTTCAACACTTGGGCCTCAACTGGCTTTGCCAAAGATAAGTGGACGTCGTGAGCAGCGACCAATGATGAGCTTGCCACGATGCCTAAACATGTCAATGCGCTAATCACCATGGCACGCATAGCGGAACGTTGAAGCGAAAAAGAGTTAAGCAAGGCCAATTTATGAATCATTTTTTGTCAGGGATAAATGGATTCTCAAGAACTTGGTGAGGCGAGTTGAATTATAGACCACTTAAATAAAATGCACCGCTATGAACTTGATATTTCTAACACTGGTCGTCCAACTCATAAAACATGTATCACCGTCTAGATATTGACATTGAGGAACTGAGTTGGACGGCTGTCAGCGGATGGGCCTACCCAAGTTGTCAGCAGTGAGCGAGTATTCCTAGTATCTAATTCCTAGCGTCTAAATTGATAAAGTTGCGTATATTAATTGAGTCCAGGTTTGTAAGAGACGACGCACCTTGTATTACTCCGTTTTCGCACTCATGCAGTTGCACGTCAACAATGGTTGTTAAAGACATTTTTCAATAGCACTCATCGAAATGGAGACACGGAAATTCAAACCATGGGCCAGTTCAAAAAATGGGTATAAGTTGTTTGAATTGTTCTATTCAGAGGAAGTTCCCACCATACTCAAATTGATAGAAATTTTCTGTTTTTGTAACAATTCATCTTCCGATAATCTTCAGAATTAGAACTTCGACGACAGATTCATCTGTGAATGTTTTGGTACTGGGTATCTTGTTAATTGCTTGGATGTGAGCGTGTATCTTAGCTGAGCGGATCAACGGTGCCCATATCGGGAAGTACAACCGAAAGTTCGGCTTTTTACACTATTGGGTTGGCTGCTCGACTCGCTAACGTAAGAGATACAAGCGATGCTAATGGCTGCTCATCGACTCAACGGATATCAAGTTATTTGAGTCTCTGCCGAATTGGTGAGCACGGGCACATCAGTCAGGGTGTTGACGTCTCGCAATGAAACAACCTGTTCAACGTTATCTGACCATTTCTCTGATGCTCCTCGTTAAGCGTCGAACTGTCCATTATTGGGTTAAGGAGTACTAATGAAAGACGTATCAAACTCATCGCAAGCCATGCTCGCAGGTGAAACTGGCAATGGTAACGAGCTGCTTCAATACATCCACTCGCTCAGCCCTGAGGCGATCGCCAACCTTTCGACTCCGACACCTGAGGTACGCCAAGCCATGGAAGAAAGCTTGACCTCTCTACTTGGTGGGCTTCCGCCCCAGAGCTTTGGTGTGACGGTGACGACGAGTCGAGAGAGTTTGGGACAGCTGCTTGCTTCAGCTATGATGAACGGTTACTTTTTTCACAGCGCTCAACAGCGTATGACCATTGATCGGTCCTTTGCATCATTGGCTATGGGGCAATCTGAAAGCAATGCTGATGCTACCGATGCTTAATGTGAAGTTGTGCCAATGCTTCGCATGGGTGAATGGTTGAGTTTTTATGGAACCCTCTTGAAGGGCGGATTTCATAAAAATATTTGGCCCGCCCATTTCAGGAATGGCAGGACAGTCAGCCTGATTCAGTCAGCAACATCCGTTTAGGGGTCAGTATGACTTAATGAATCCAGTACATTGATTGCAATGAGATAAGGGGGATGGAGCATGCAACATACGCTCAATCCCCCTGTTTTTTGGCCATTCTTTCATCATCTTTATCGACTCACCATCATCCAGACGACGATTGTGATGAGTGGGAATTGAACAGAGATTTGCTACGCCCTGTGTTGTAAAACAGAGCATAGCTCTGTGCAAGGAGCCAAAAATAGGCTTTGGGAAACTTCGGCTCGAGCCAAGGTTGGAGAGCATTTGTCACTGTTGGAACCCATTGGAATAGCCAGCCTAGCACCGCATAAAGTGTGAACGATAGATAGCTGCCAATCCAGCGAATGAAGTCGTTTGCACCAGCCAGTTGCCAGATCCACACCAGCAAGGCTGGATTTTTGAGTGCTGCTCGAATTGCCATTCGATTAAAGGAAATCCAGCCTGCACGGTCTTTGATGAAGCGGTCGGCAACGTCAGGAGACTCGGCCTCAAGAATTCCGAAAAATGTGTTCAGCATCGAATTAATTCGTGCCGGAGGCTGGTACGTCCCTGTCGGCACCATCATGCCTTTTGAAAAGAGCCAGGTGACGGCAATGTTGCTCTGGTAAGCCCGAATCTGGTTGAGATAGTCAGCTTCTAGTAAATCGTGTTTGAGGGCAGTATCAAGTAGATGGGTTAACCGCCCAAGATTACGCACGAGCGATCCAAATCCAGTGAATACTAGAGGAGACTGGAGTGATGCCGCATCGCCAATTGAAATTAGCCGATCAAAGGCGATCGTCCGTTCCTTTTCTCGCGTACTAAAATACCCTGGGATATAGCCAAAGGTTGCCTTTCGCCACGTTAGTTTTTCCATGTTGCAGCGACGATATTCAGGCAAGATGTTGAAAAAGTCTTCATACATCTCAAGCAATGAGCCGGGGTTCTCAGCATGAATTTGGTGATAGTGGAAGAGGTAAATTGTTAGTTCACCATCACGACCCGGGAACAATTCCCAAATCAGTTGACGCCCTCGTGAGATATCACCGTGACTATTGAGTACGTCTCCATACTGGGCATCCCATGCGCCGGGAGGGAACCCACCTGAGACAATGGCTCCAACAGTTGGACAAACGCTATCAAATGCTCTGCCCTGATTGATTTGCCATGCGATGGGCGACGCAGTTCCCATTGCATCGATTAATAGCCGCCCCCGAGCAATTCTGTTGTCACCTGAAGGCAGGTGTTTTGTGCAAACTTCGACGTGGGTGGAGTAGATTTGAGCCTTTTCAAATTCCGTTTCATCCCAGATTTCTCCGCCTGCGACTTTGAGGCGATCGCCACACCGATGCAATAGCTTCTCGGCATCAATGGCGATATTGAGAACCGTTGGAGTGTTCAACACAGGTGCTTTCGCCTGAGGGGGATTATTGGCATCAAAAAATTTGTTAAATCCGTCGATATATTCACAGGCAATGAGAGACTCGAATTCCTCGTCTGTAAAGAGCCCCAGATCAATCAAGCTTTGAAATTCGGCGCGTGAAATATTCCACTCACGATTCATTCGCCCAAAGGGCAATCGCTCAATCAACAGCACCCGATAGCCTCGCTGGGCCATTACAGCTGCGTGAATGACGCCTAAAGCGCCACCAATATAGACGAGGTCAAATTCATCTTCTGATTCTGATGTCTGCCGTGATGGAGAGGATGACGGATGCGGGGGTGACTGTGGAGGGACTGTGTCTGATACAGGAAAAATAACCTGTCGTGGCAACTGGGGCGATCGCACCCCTTCACGCCAACGCTTTTCCCACCAGTACACCCGATTTAAATCGTAGGCTCCATTCGGCATCCGCTGAAAATATTTCACCGTCGTTGGGTAATAGGGCTTCAGCGCGTCAAAAATGGACTGATTTGAGACATCGATCTCAGGCGGCTCTGGGTATTCAATGGGAAACTGTTGCCGTAACCCCTGAGTCAGGCGCTTAAGAATCTGATTTTCCTTCGGAGCGGGCGTATCCCCCCATCGAAAGGCTTTGAGATAAGTCGTGCGTTGAACAGACCAGATAAAAATAGAAAGCTCGCTAGAGGTTGAAGGACGATTGAGATGCGGCTGTTCAGCAGAGCTACCCTCTACCGTCAATTGATGCAGTTCAGCTTTTGTTGCGATCGCCTGATTCTCCGGTTCTGGCTCATATGATTGAACTTTCTGTTCCTCATGTGCAGGTTGGATGGATGCAGGTTTCCCGGTTTGTGGAGAAAAGATAATTCGAAATCCATCTGAGGTGATGCATTTTTCTCCAGGGCTGACATCACATGATGTGTGCAACCATTGACGCACATGGTCTGTGTCAGGGGTTGGGACTTCGAGATACAGGAGTTCTTGCATGGATGGCCAGCGACGCAATTTTAGAGCAGCTATTCATTATCCCATCCAATCAAATCTTGGAGAAGGGATCAATGAATAGGCATCCATAGTATGAGACTTACGATCGGATGACACCATCTTCCAAGTAGATGATGTGGTCAGCAATATCCTTAATGCGTGGATCGTGAGTCACCATCAATACGGTTGCACCTTCTTCCTTAGCAAGGGCGCGGAGTAGTGAAATCACGGCGTATCCGCTATTGGAGTCAAGAGCGGCTGTTGGCTCATCAGCCATAATCAAGGGTGGCTTCCCTGCAAGGGCGCGGGCGATCGCCACACGCTGTTTCTGTCCCCCGGATAAATCACGGGGATACAAATGTCCCTTGTGACTGAGGTCAACCTGATTCAGTAGGTGCCGTGCTTCCTCTTTTCCTTCCGCATGACCATAACCTTTCATTGATAAGACGACTTCGATATTTTCAACAGCAGTCAACGCTGGAAAGAGATTGAAGCCTTGGAAGATAAATCCAATGTGGTTGCGTCGAAAGGAGGCAAGTTCAGACCGACTGAGCTGGTGAATGGCTTGACCCAACAGCTCGACATGTCCAGATGTTGGCGACAAGATACCGGCGATGATCGAGAGCAAGGTTGTTTTGCCTGACCCCGATGGTCCCATTAGCAATTGAATATCGCCTTCACAAATATCAAGCGTGATATTCTTCAACACCGAATAAAGGTGCTCTCCGGTATGAAAGTCTTTGCTCACGTCACGAACGGCGATCGCTGGTCGGTCAGCTTGTAAAGCTTCCGTTGGGCGAAATGAATGCGCAGCGTTAGAGCTGGATTGAGAATGGTGAGTTCGAAGATGATTTTTCTGAAATCGAGAAACAGTCATTAACGATTGAGCCTTCCTAGAGACATTGACAACATCTCAGTCAGGAGCGAAAAACTTGCAAGCCCTAGCGTTTGAGCGTCGTTGGGATGGCGATTAGAGATCCATTTGAGCAAATGAACCGACCCAACGGTTTATTCACTCAAAATATTTCATAGTTGGAACTAAGTCTCGCTTCGAGGACAGCCAAACTTCGAGGACAGTCTAAAGTCTACGATTTGATGCAACAAACCGTTCACGATCAATTTTCAGGAGCAAACAGCCCTTTATGAATTTTAAACAGTAAAAATGAACTCTGCATAAATACTGTATCGATTCTCTCAATCCTGCTTCGTAAACGTTAATACCGACGCGTTGACCGTTTCGAGCATCACTAAGCTTTGAACACAATTGCCGGATCAACATGAGTCACCTTTTGGATGGCAAATAAAGCAGAACCGACGCACATCACGACTGTAACTCCAAACAAACCCGTTGCTGTCAGAGGCGTAATCAAAATCATGATGCCTTGAGTCGCAGCGGTCCAAGCGCCCAATCCGACGCACAGCAATAAGCTTGGAATATAGCCCAGTACAGCCATCCACAATGCCTGCTCAATGATGACGCTGTAGATCATGCGATCGGATGCGCCCATTGCTTTTAGCGTGCCATATTCGCGGATGTGATCCGATACGGAAGAATATAAAATTTGGCCGACAATAACGACTCCAACGATCATGCCAACTGCTGCACCAAGCCCCAAAATAAAGCCAATTCCTGTGCGCAGCCGCCAATAATTTCGGGTCCGCGTTGCCATTTCATCCTGTGTGAGGACAATGACATCGGGTAGCGCGTTTGCTAGTCGCTCTTTCAGCACTTCTAGATCTTGCCCCGGTTCTGCCCGAATCAATAAGTGGGTAATTGGATCAGCGATTGTCAATGCAGTAATTTCTGGGGGGCTTTCGTCTGATTCATCTCTCCGTTCATAGGTCGTCGTGCAGCTGAGCCCATCGCCAGCCCCAACATCACAAAAAACGCTGGATGTTAGCCCAGATGTAGCATAGGCTTTTGCGTTTTCTAGGGAGGTGAATAGCATTGTGCTTGAAACAATCGACTGTGTCCCTTGGGTTAGTCCTGCGAGACGTGCGGGGGCCGAATTCACTTCCGCTGTTGAACCAAGGCCGTCAAGTCTTAGTGAATCAAGATTGGTTCGGTCTGTCATGAAGGCAAAGGGTTCTTTTAGGTCGTTAAACCCGCCTGCAACCACTTCCCCAACTCGAAACATGGTTCCGTCAGGATCAAATCCAATAATTCGTAGCGGGGCAATCTTTCCATCTGGGCTTCGCCAGCGACCCCCAGATAATGAGATGGCCTCTGCTCGCTGGACGCCATCGACAGCCTGAGCTTCTGTTAAGCGCTCAAGCGGCATTGACTGAGTCAGTTCAAAATAGACCATCTCCTCGGCAGATACCCAGATGTCAGCTGAGGAATTATCAATGAGTTGAGCCGTAGAGCGTGTAAACCCGTGGAAAATGCCGACTTGAATGGTAACCAAGCTCGCCGCAAACATAATCCCAGCTTGAGCGACCACAAATCGAGGAATATCTTCGAATAAATTTTTTCGAGCGATTGATACCATACGTTGACACGTCCAGCTAGATGCATGAAGGTCTTGACTAGCATAACAAGATGAACAAGAGGCGATCGCCCAATCTACAGAATCGCAACAGTTCGCTTTCGTCTATCTCGGTCTATCTATCTGCTGTGTATTCAGTCTGGCTATTTGCGGCATATTCAGATGAACATCAATAAGCACGGATCGTTTCGATCAAGAGTTGAAACGCTCCAGGTTCAAACGTTGGGTTGAGTGCTCCATCATATTCAAACTTGCTCAGCATCACTTGAAAGGCGCGGATTTGACTCGGATCAACCTGTTGTCCGTCGCTGAGTGTTCGAGCTCGAAAGACAGGAATAAGCGTCGTGAAAGGGATTTGAACTGTCATCCATGCATCTGCTTCGGTATCGAAGGAATACGAGTAGCCCACGCCATCCCAACGAGTTTCGTCTCGAAGGATAAATTTGTATCGATTTCCATCCCCCCGTATGCGCAGTTCAATGCCGGTGTAATCGTTCAGATTGAGTGACGGATCAAAGTTTCGTGTGCGCACCGACGCAAACCCACCCGAGTTCTCTGTTGAAACAACACCAGAGAATAAGGCACCTTGTTCGGTATGAGTGAATCCGCTTTGACTCACACCGCCCATGACAACATCGTCAACGGCTCCCCAAACAGTGTCGAGATTTGGATCGGGGGAGCGGAAATCAAAAATTAGACGCGGCATCGAGGTTTCTGCTGGTGATTGAATTTGAGCATGATTTTCAGGGACAGGAGTCGCGCTTGCAGCCGTTGACTCAGGCTGTCCGAAGGCGATCGCCTGCTGATCGGCACTGGGGTTGACCGAACTGTTCAAAATTTGCTGAAACCATTGGAATCCGCTAAAAACGGGAACGACGCCAAAGTAAGCAAGAGTTCGTAAAAATCGACAAAGGCTCCATTGCTTAGACGAAGGTGGCGATGACTGACTCATATGCAACAAGACGTCTCCATCTACATTTCCACATCAGAACTGTTATATTTCAGCAGGATTGTCGTGTTTTTGTCGGTCGTGATGACCTTGCTCGATATCCACAAAAACCTGCCAGCCCTGACTATATTGTAGAGACTTTGAGGAATGGAGAGTCTGTTGCCAGGAAGGGCGTCTTAAACAAAAGAGATATAGCAGCATGCATACAGGTCTGGACATATATTTCTGAGGAAAGTCTCGCTCCGCGAGACTTTCCTCAGAAATATTGGGCTGGATATAGTGCGTAGAGCTATAGCTGTCGACAGTTCCATCAGAATAAAACGGCAAGCAGCAGCATGTAGCGCTATGTTATTCAAACAAAAACGGAAACAGCCGCTTGACGTCCTGTTCGTTGAGTTGAGTGACCGTTTGAATATTCGTTTCTGGAATTGCTTCTGGGTTGGTATAGGATGTCAACGCCCTGCTGATGCTAGCTTCTCGCAAAATATGCAAGATGGGATACGGGGCTCGATTCGTTAAATTTTCGATGTCATCACTTTGGGTGCCGGCAAATCGATAATGAGGATGAAAGCTGGCAACTTGATACTGACCTTCCCATCCAAATTGCACCAGAAGCTCGTCAACCTGTCCTAGAAATTCGTTGTAGTCTTCAAAATCGGACAGAAGAAACGGAGTCACCAGCAGCGTGGTTTCAAGCTGTTCTGGAGACAATTGATCAAGGAGCCTCAATTCAGCAATGAGATCATTCAACAGGGCCTCTTCAGTGTGTGCCATGCTGACTTGAATGGTGATTTGCTGGTTTCGATAAGGAGACGCAGCAAAGGGGCAGAGATTAAGGCCGATCACGACCTGCTCAAGCCACTGTTGAATGGCCATCGTGATAGCTTGGCGATCACGAGACAAATTATTCGCCATACAGGACTCGAAACACAGGATTCAGCATACAGAACATTTGTTTCTAATAGCAGTCAGAAAGATGATGGATTAGCTCAAATCGTTGTCGCTTCATGCTGACTAATTCAATTGCTCGGTATTGCCAGCTTTAATCCATCCTTCTACCCCACTACCCGGCAAGCGTATGTTTTGCCACTCGCCATCGGCACTGGTTCCTAGAAGAATGACCTCATCGTTGTAGTAGAGACTCCCGATTTGTGTGGTGTCTGAGCTAGGTCCCTGGCGCAAAACCATGCCAATAGGCTGAGTAATGCGCGCATTGGCTGCGGTGTCAGAGGGTTCGACTTGGGGTAATTCTGATTCTGGGGCGACGGGGTCGGTAAACACTTGTACTGGCTCAGATGAGGTGTCTTGAGAATCAGCAATGGAGTCATCAGGGGACGTTGAATCTGAAGGTTGACCTACTTGTTCTTCAGTAAAGATGGGCTTAGACGGGGCAGCGGTCAGTCGAGTGATGACATACCGTGCGACTGCTGCACCACCAGCAAATAAAAGCGCTAGCGCGATCAGAACGCCTGTAATGAACTTGAAGATGCCGAAACGCTTCATTGGGAAGGATTAGATTGAATTCGGTTATGAATAGGGACCTGTCTTGATGCTAACCTGGCTTTTCCGGAAGCGGCCCACTGCTGCAAGGCTTGAATTTGCTCTTGAGTGGTCCGTGCAAGTGGAACGGTTTGACTCGCCGCTTCCAGAATATCGTCAGTTGTAAAATCTCGCTCTTGACTGAAGGCAATATGCATGGCTTCGATAATCATTTGCTCAATCTCAGCGCCTGAAAAATCTGGTGTTTCATATGCGAGGCGATCGAGATCATAACGATCCACGTTGTGAGGTCTGATGCGCGATAGATGGACTGAAAAGATGGCGCGCCTCTCATCTTGGATGGGTAATCCCACAAAGAAAATTTCGTCGAATCGTCCTCTGCGGAGCATTTCTGGCGGCAGCGCTTGAATGTTGTTTGCCGTTGCGACGACAAACACAGACGTCTTCTTCTCAGCTAACCATGTGATGAAGGTTCCAAACACACGGCTAGTGGTGCCAGAGTCTCCTCTGCCTTCGAATCCAGAGAAGGCTTTATCGATTTCATCAACCCATAGTACGCAGGGAGCCAATGCTTCTGATAGCTGAATCATTTGTCGAGTACGTGATTCAGATTCACCGACGAGCCCTGCAAATAATCGCCCTACATCTAACCGCAGTAACGGTAGGTGCCAGTGATGGGCGATCGCCTTAGCGGTGAGAGATTTACCTGTGCCTTGAATGCCAACTAGCATGAGTCCTCTTGGATAGGGGATGCCGTAGCGTCGGGCCTTTTCTGAAAACGCTCCCCCTCGTCGAATCAACCATTCCTTGAGATTATCAAGGCCACCGATATCTGAAATTTGCTCTTGGGTTGGGTAAAAATCTAAAATCTGCGTTTGGCGAATCGTTTGGCGCTTCTCTTCAAGAACCAGTTCGATATCATCTGAATTCACCGTACCGTGGGTAGCGATCGCCCGTGCAATGACGCGACGAATACGTTCCATTGATAATCCCTGGCAAGATCGTACGAGCTCATCTAATATGCGCTCATTCAAGGGGTTCCCTAAGGTCGCCAGCAGCCGATCTAGTTCCGCTTTAATTTCCGATGTTGACGGGAGCGGAAATTCCAAGATTGTTAGGACTTCAGACAAGTCAGTCGGAACCTGAATCTGAGGGGACAGGATCACAATATTTTTTGGCTGAGATTTGAGCGCTTTTGATAGGTTACGAAGCTTTCGGGCGATCGCAATATCATCTAAAAATCGATGAAAGTCTCGCAATACTAAAATTGATGCGCTAGACGCCGGTAGTTTATCAACAAACTCTAGAGCTTGGAGGGGATTCCGGCGCGCAAATCCTGCGTCGTTTGGATTGCCCTGATATCCCTCAACAAAGTCCCATACATAGACACTTCGATTTCCTTGTCGTTGAGCGCAATCAGCGATCGCTGATTCAACCCGCTCTTCTTCTAACGTTGCAATGTATAGAATCGGGTACCGGGCCCGAAGAAAAAGCTCAAATTCATCTGAAAATGCCATAACTAGACCATCTCTCCCCACACCTGATCAGGCTGATTGCGATCGCCAGCCAGCGCGGAAGCTCTCACAGATCTGCTAGATGCATGTGTAAAAAGACCTGTCGTCTGATCAGGCTGGCGGTGTTTTTACTCAAACATCAGAGGCCACGTTCAAACTGATGATTACTGAACTAGTGCAAGTCTCTTCGCTCTGATGCAGCTTTAGTGGGTAGCGTAAGCATAGGCCAAACCACCCAGATAAATGCGTATGTCCTATGATATAGCGCGATGAGAATGATGCGTTGCGCCCGCTCGTCAAACGTATTAATTTTGGTCCTTGAGTTGAGCCTTTAAGGTAGCGAGTGCTCCCCATCGGTTATCAATGGAGGCCATCGGAGCTGAACTATTCGCGTGATGAATATGGATGCCCGAACAATTTTGATCACAAAGTTTTTGCTGAGGCAATGACAAACACAGATATTCGTAGAGCCACGTTTCAGGATCAAAATATCCAGTTGATGAGAGAGTTTCAACTAGATCGTCGGCAATGACCTCATCATCAATCACGTCTTCGTCGAGCGTTGGAGATTGGTCCAGCCAAATAAACTCCGATTCATCAACCTTTAGCCGATGATTGTAGTTTTGTAGACAGCGATCGCATGTCAATGTGGCGATAGTTTCGACCGATGCAGCCACATCGAGATATTTCCCACAGTGAGTCACACGAAGAGACCCTTGAACCGGAGTTAGGGTTTGAAAATCCAAAATACCTTGATGGACTTGGAGGGTCTCTGTCTGCTCAGGCGCATGCAAAAGTTGGGGGATATAAATCTTATCCATATCTACACCGACTGATGATTAGACTTCAGTTGAACGACCAGTTTCCGATCTGGCTCGCGTCCTTTACTGTAGGTTTCAAATTCTTCAAAATCCTGGAGCAGGGTGTGAACTTGGCGTCTCTCAGCAGCAGAAAGAGACGCAATTTCATACTCTTGGCCCGTCTGTCGAACCTGTTCCATGGCTTCTTTCGCCAAAGCCTCTAGCTCGGTGCGCCGCTGTTCCCGATAGCCATTCAGCTCCACGGTATAAGCACACTGATCATCTTCGGTCTGATTGAGATTCAGCGTTGTGTTCGCCAGATATTGGATAGCATCAAGGACTGAGCCTCGCTCCCCAATCAACGCATCAACCTGTTCGGTCGTGAGTGAATCTGAACGAATGGTCAGCCAGCAACTACCCTCATCTTCTAAACGCTGATCCGCTACATCTACCGTGGATGCAACGCCCGAGATGACAAGTAGGCTCTCTAACCATTCCTTACCCCGGTCAAACCGACTATCACTCATTGTTCAGTCCCTACTATAATCCGTCAAATTTCGATTTAGCTTATCGCTAATGCTAAACCAACGACGGTTTAAATGCTCCAATTCTTAGCAAGAAATTGACAGATCCTGCAACCTAAACAAAATCGATATCAGGATTTCTTAGATGTCTTTGCCGAAGATGATTTTGTTGATTTTGAAGCCCTTGGAGATTTACTCGCCTTCGATTTATTGGCCCGATTTGACTTTGTTGTACTGGTTGATGAACTCCCGCCTTTCGTCTTCTTTGAAGGATCGTCTTTCTTAACAGTAGTGGGTTCAAACGGTAGCGTTTTTCGATCTGCATCCTCAGCTTTCTTCGCTTCAGAATCCACAATTTTCTGAAGATTTTCAGGCAAGGGTTCACGCGATAAGAAGAAGGTTTGTGCCGTCTGGAAAATATTGGCAATCACCATGTACATAAGGACTCCAGCTGGCAATGGGAAGAACAAGAACATGCCTGAAAATAGTACCGGAGTTACTTTATTAATGGTGTCTTGTTGAGGATTACTTGATGCTGAGTTCTGACCAGAGAGTAACTGGTTGACATAAAGGCTAAGGCCAAAGAACAGAACCATGCCAACAATGTCCCAGTTAATGGAGCCATCATCATTTCGTGCTCCAACCCGACCCAGCGCTTCAATAAACAGAAATCCTTTTTGCGCTGCAATACCAGGAATCGATGCCTTCAAGGTGACATCTCCTGGAGCAATTGCAATCAAGTTACCGTCGCTGTCAAAACTAACATTGTTTTCTCCAGACTCGATTGTCCACTCTGGAGCAATCTTTGAATCGGAATACTCAGCAGTAATGTCATTTAACCGAGTTCCATCTTCAGCTCGAAACTCAATTCGAGTCTTTTCTCCGACGGCTAACTTATTTCCACCTGGAATAACCGCTGATACTGGAACATGAAAACCGTCAGTAATGTAGACGCTTTGGGACTTTGTTGAAAACGCCTGAGGCTGAATCTGCTCAATCTTCTCCGATGGGAGTATTTGAAGATTGACACTGTAGTTGATGTCAGCAAACGGTGATCCTCGTAATGTTGCAAACAAGGCAAACAGAATTGGCATTTGCAACAAAACCGGGAAACAGCCTGACAGAGGATTGCCAAACTCTTTGTAGATGCCTGACATTTCTTCCTGCTGCTTGGAAGGGTCGTCTTTGTATCGTTCCTGAACTTCCTTAATGCGTTTCTGCATGACGGGTTGAGCAACCTTCATCCGACGCATACTTCGAATGGAGCCTGCGCTCAAAGGAAACAGGGCAAATCGAATGACTAGCGTCAGTGCAACAATGGCAAGGCCATAGCTTGGCACGATCCCATAGAAAAAATCTAGGATCGGCAACATCACGTTGTTTGAAAGAAACCCAATACCAAAATCCATGCGTCTATGTGTTAGAAACGTGTACTCAAATGAGGTAATGCATTCTGCCAATTAAGACAGAGCCCATTAACATGCCAATCCTACCGCGATCAAGGATCCGAGTTCCAAGTTCTTGAAAAAGACGGACCCACAAACATATCTTACGGTGGCAAAATCTATCTGACATCCATTTATTAATTGGTTGCCAACCAAACAATATAGATGGACCTTGGCTTAACGAATGAGCATCAGTAATGCACGATAACTGAGTGCCTGGCCTCCAATGCTTGACTATCCGATGTCAATCTGTCTTGTAGAACCTAGCACTTAATCCCAAGTCAACTCTTCGCTAAGCAAAAAAATATTTGAAGCAAACTTCTACCTACAGATCCAATACGTGAGTTCTATGCATTACCAACAGCTGACCTCATCATAGCCTTTATAAGGCTAAGCTCAACTCAAATGACAGGTCACAACCTGTCTCAGGCGTTGGTAAAGGAGGCTTCCAAATCGTTGAAGATGGAATTTTCTCTGAGTTAATGACGCTTGCAGTTTACTGAGACTGCGCCACTCTGCTTGCTGTCGTCAGGCAGGTTCATTCGGTGTCATGTGAGCTTGAGGGTGCAGAGATTCTGGTGCAAGACTTAGTTTGATGCACCGGTAACTATCCACTCACTAGCTAGCTTGACCAATGGAACCGCTTGCACGCTGAGCGCCATCGGATATCTTGCTGTTGAGATAATCGTAAACTTCGCGAAAGCGTGGAATTGCACGTAACTCTAGGCGGCTTCCATCTTTCAATGTGATGACCATGTCACCCCATAACCCTAGCCCTCGTGGGACCGTAACAATTTTTGCAATTTCGCTGTGGATAATGTCACTACGTTCCCGTCCCATCCAGCCACCTGTAACGGAAACCCGTCGACTTGTAATTCGATAGCGCAGCCAAATGGCTCGAACGATCGCACCAACAGTCAGGGGCAGACAAATCACAGTAAACCCGAGCGCAATATTTAGAATTAGGTCTCCAATATGGGGACCACTCTCTAGAAAAACCTCTTCACGAATTCCCATTCAATACCTCAGTCCTCTTCAGCGTCTGTTCTAATTCTTGCAGAAATTGCCAATAATCGCATTTAATTGCAGATGGCTGAACAACGATGACTACCAACCATCCAGGATTTAGGGACGGCAGCATATTGCGAATGACTGCTTTGAGTTGACGCTTAATACGATTTCGGACAACAGCGCGCTTACTAACCTTCTGACTAACGGAAATTCCAACTAAAGTGGGCGCATGGCTGGTCACTAAAGGAGGTGACGCTGTCGATGCGTGTTTCGTTATTGGGCCAATGGGGCGATCGCCATTATTATCGACCAGCTTTCCTTCCATTGAGCGCTTCGACTGCACTTCGGCATTATTGGAAGATGCCGAAGACTTAACCTTCAGAGTCCTGACAACTAAGTTTTCAGATGAATACTTA